>QHPG01000101.1 GCA_003219005.1 Verrucomicrobiota bacterium | reverse complement strand
CTATCTGCGGCTTGGCCAGGCCGGAACAACGCTTTCGGGCGGAGAAGCGCAGCGGGTGAAACTGGCGACCGAGCTTGCGAAAAAGGCAACCGGACGCACCCTTTACATTCTCGATGAACCGACGACCGGATTGCATTTCGCAGATATTGAGAAACTGCTGCAAGTATTAATGAAGCTGCGCAATGCAGGTAATACAGTGATTGTGATTGAACATAATCTGGAGATGATCAAGTGCGCCGACTGGATCATCGATCTGGGACCTGAAGGTGGCGAAGGTGGCGGCGAGGTAGTAGGAGCAGGTTCGCCGGAAGAAATTGCCGATGTCTCGCAGAGTCATACCGGCAAATACCTGCGGCGGGTCCTGGAGAAAACATGACTCTCATAAGACACATAGGTCTCATAGGTCTCATGAGCATACTCGCGTCATTCGCGCGCGCCGACATTTCCGTTGAACTCGCCCAAGCGAGCGCGCCACTTTCAGAAGGCGTGCCCGAGGTGGCTGTCGAGCGGTTGCAAACCTTGCTGAACAGGAATCTGCCCGATGCCGAATGGCGCGCCGTGGCCGAGAAACTTTCCGAAGCCCAAGTGGCTGCAAAAGAGCCGGAAGATACTCTTGTCTTGTTGGCAGATGCTCGAGTACGCAAACTCCCATGGGCAAAGTTCTGGCGTGCCCAAGCCTTGGCGGGCCTGAATCGATGGGCCGATGCGCTGCCGCTATATGGGGAATTGGCCGCAGACGAAGCTTCGCCGTTTCGCGTGGCCGCCACGTTTGGGGCGGCAGAGATGCTGTGCGCGTTAGGAAAGCGAGAAGAAGCTTTGAGAAAGCTTAACCTTCTCTTCCATAACAAAGAATGGGCTATCCGAGCGCAGTTACGAGCGGCAGAACTATACATTGAAATTGGCGATGCTCCTGATGCACAGCGTCTCTTGGAAGAAATGAAGCCCACATCGGTTGCCGAGCGGAGAGAACAGCGCCTGTTGCGCGGACGCCTGGAGCTGATTTTGCAGCGACCAGAAAGAGCAATCGGTATGTTTCAAGCGCTCCTGAAAAGGCCGGAGAAAGCCGGTCACGCCACGCTCATCGCGGCACTCTTCGGCATAGCCGAAGCGCAGCTGCAACTAAAAACTCCGGAAAGTGGAGACGATGTCGTCGAGGAATTTATCGATCTTCACCCAGCAGACCCGGATCTGCCTCTTCTCTTTGCAAAATTAGATGAGCTGTATCGCACAGAGCACAAACCGTCGCGCAACGAGCTGGAGAAATGGGTGCGCAGGCCGGAAGAGCCGCGGCGAACGTTTGCGCGATGGTATCTTGCTCGGCTGGAAATTCGCGCCGGGCGGAGGGAGCGAGCCCGGCAATTATTTTCCGATCTGCGACACACCAGCATCAAATCCCCGGTGATCGCACGTGCTTTCCTTGAGTTTGCACAATTTGAAATGCAAGACCGCCATTTCGATGAGGCAATTGCGATCTTGGATGATGCGCGTCTGCTGCATCCCGAACCGGCTTTGGTGGCTCGAATCGATTTTTTGTCCGCGCAAGCGCACTACCTGGCGAAGCGATTTGATACCGCGACAGCGGCTTTTGAACAAATCGCGCATTCCAATTCGCCCTGGGCGAAGGCTGCGCTCTTGAACGCCTCCAGCGGCTGGTTGCAACTTGGCAACCACGCCCGTTTCCTGGTTGACTACACCGAGCTGGAGCAGCAGGGAGGCGACAAAGAGATTCGTGCCAATTTGCGATTGGAGGAAGGTCTGATGCAGGCCGCGAAAGGCGACAAAAAAGCGGAGGCATCGTTGCAGCAGTTCATTCGCGATTTTCCCAAGAATCCGCGCGTGTCTGAAGCATGGGTCGTCCTGGCCGAGCTGGCCTTTCACTCATCGCCGCCGCGCGTGGATGAAGCGCGCAAAAATCTGGCTCATGCGGCAGAATCGGCGCCGACCGCCGCAGCCGTGGAGCGCGCCGATTATCTCAGCATCTGGGTAGAAGAGTCAGCAGGTGGAAACGAGACGAAAGTCATTGAGCTTGCAAAGCGATTTCTGGAGCAACATGGACTCTCGCCCTTCGCTCCGGAAGTTCGAATGAAATTAGCGGAGCTTTATTATCGGCGTCAGGATTTCGCAAACGCGCAGACGCAGTTTGAAATTATCGCGCAACAAAATCCGGATGACGCTCTCGCAGAAAAAGCGCTTTTTTTTGCGGCAGAATCGGCGATGTCGAGCATGGGCGAGCATTCATTGGATCAGGCGATTGTTCTCTTCGATCAGGTCGTACAGAAAAACGGTGCGATGCGGTGGTCCGCGCGCAATGAACAAGCCCTTATCGAGCGCAAGCTTGGCAAGACCAAAGACGCTATCCCGTTGTACGATGAAGTGCTGAAAAGCGACGCTCCGCAGTCTGAAAAACGGGAAGCGCTTTGCGGCAAGGGCGACATTTTTTTTGAGATAGGAGGGAGCGAAAATTACCAGCAGGCCATCGAAATTTATGATCAACTGGCATCGGACAAGAACGAGCCCAGCCACTGGCGCAATCAGGCACTATTCAAAAAGGCGCTCTGTCTTGAAAAGAAAAACGACCGAGCCGGCGCACTCGAGACCTTTTACAAAATTCTGGAAGATCCCGCAGTTGCGGGACGCCCATACGAACAACGTGAACTCTTTTGGTACTACAAGGCCGGATTTAATGCCGCGCGGCTGCTGGAGGAAGATTCGAAATGGGAGTCCGCGGCTGCGATTTACGAGCGCTTGGCAGCGGCGGGTGGCAACCGAAGTGATGAAGCCAAGGCCCGGCTGAATCATCTGCGCCTGGAACATTTTCTTTGGGCAGATTGAAGCTTTGCGCTGCCAACTGACTCACCAGCCGAAGCTTTCCCGTCGCACCGTAGCCTTGCGAAGACGGGTGGCCGACAGCGCCGTTTCTTTGTCCTAAAGACGCTTCGAATTCGCTTGCGCAAAGTTCGATGCGGCCTCACAATCAGGGCATGAAAACATATGTAGGCATCCTGCTCGCGCTCGCATTTTGCGGGTCGGCGTTCGCTACGGACCCGGGCAAGAATGTGGTTGCCCAACCAACGGTCGCAAAAATCTGCTATGTGAAGACCATCGCCTCTGGCATTCCGCAACCATGCGTAAGGTACTTCGGCATAGTTCCGACCACGGCCAGCCCGCTAACGATAATCGGCCGCGCCCCGGAGGGCGGCGGCCAAGTGACCGCAACTGCTGCGCTCGGCAACTAGTTATCGCGTGCTGAGCTAAGACTAAGCAACTTCGCCAAAAACCGGAGTTCGGCGAGCGGCACGCTGCTCGACACGGCAGCGGCAACCGCGTTTTGTTTTTATTTCCACCTCGTTAGGCCGCGCAGTTCGCGCGCCACTTTTTCAATCGGGTGCGCTTCAGCTTTGCGTAGCAGATGCGCAGATGCGCGCGACCGCGCACCGGTTTCCATCTCCCGAATAAATGCGCGTGCAAATTTTCCTGAGCGAATGCCGCGCAGCGCAGACCTCATGTGCTTTCGGGATATTTGACGGTGTAAATGCGAGCGGCCAAATTTTACTCGCGAAAGCTTTCGGAGTTAGCTCGGAGGATTAGCGAGGCAGGATTTTGCGGCTGCGAGCAGCGCTTTGTCGTCGTTGTCCGTCAGTGCTCCAAGGAAACCGCGAATGCGTCGAAATGATTGTCGCAAAAACAGTTCGGCAGCGGAGTGATCGGGCGCTGTCGCATCGCCATTTCGACGAGCGAAACGAATTTCGCTGTCCAGGCGGCTGAGAACACACGTCGAGGCGAAAAGATCCATCGCTGCATTCGCAATCCGTTCCTGAACAAGCTGCATGTCAAGGATCGGTTCGCGATAAGTGATCAACGCCCGGTTGACGGCGAAGTTAAAACGCCAGATCAAGCGGCCGAGCTTTTGTGCATGCGTGCGCAACTGCTCGCTCTGCACCGGCACATCAGGCACGCGAACCGTCGCGCCGAGGCGGTTCTTGCCAGCGGCCCACGCTTTGCTCATCCGATCGCGCGACGGTTTCATCATCGTGTCGTAAATTTCTTTGAACTCCATGCCGGGTCCGCGCATCCCGACCAGCGCAATGAACGAAGTGAGCACTTCGTTCGCGCCTTCCCCGATCTGGTTAATGCGCGCGTCGCGCATCATTCGCTCCAGTGGAAGATCGGCCATGTAAGCGGCACCGCCATGGATCTGGAACACGTCATTGATACATTCCCAGAGTCGCTCGGTGGTGAACACCTTCAGCATCGCCGTCTCGAGCATGTAATCTTCCAGACCGCGGTCAATGAACGATCCGGTAACTGTGGTCATCGCTTCCATCGCGTAAGCATCCGCCGCGATGCGCGCGATTTTCTTTTTCACCAGCTCGAAATTGCCCAGCGTTTTGTTGAATTGTTTGCGCGTGTTCGCGTGCTGGACCGCGAGTTCCAAACAGGTTTTGGCTGCGCCGGTGCAACAGGCGCCGAAAGTTGTCCGCCCGAAATCGAGCACCGTCAGCGCCACCTTCAATCCCTTGCCCATCTGGCCTAGGATATTTTCCTTGGGCACTTTGACGTCGCGCAACGCGAACCGACCCGTGGCGGTTCCTCGAATCCCCATCTTCGGCATGCGCCCTTCGAGAATTTCGAATCCGGGCATGTCGGGCGTGACGAGAAATGCCGTGATCGCGGTCTTGTCTGAACCAGGCACAGGCGTGCGCGCCATCACGGTGAGCTCATGCGCGATTGCGGCGTTGGTGATGTAACGTTTTTCGCCGTTCAAAATGAAGTGCGCTCCGTCCTCGGTGGGCCGCGCCTGCATCTGCACATTTGCCGCATCGGATCCGGCTTCTTTCTCAGTGAGCGCGAATGCGCCCAGTTGCTCACCATTCACGAGTTTTGGTAGCCATTGCTGGTTTTGCTCGTCCGTGCCAAACAAAAGCAACGCGCGAATCCCGATGGAGTGATGCGCGTTGACGAAGACCGATGTCGATGCGCAACGGCGGCCGATTTCTTCCAGCACCTTGCAGTTCGCCATTTGCGAGAAACCGCGTCCGCCATATTCCTTCGGCGCCGTCATACCGAGCACGCCGACGCGGCCAAGGCCATCAATCACCTCGCGTGGAATGTCTGCCTGCCGATCGATCTCGGCCGCATCGAGATGTTCATCGAGAAATTGGCGAAGTTCGCTGAGCGTTTCGTCCAGCTCGATCTGTTGCGCGGCGGGGATACGCGGATACGGCATCACCCAATCGGAGACGAAGTGGCCTTGGAAAAGCCCTTTGGCGAAACCCAGCGCCTGCGGCCCGGCAAAAAGCAGTTCCTCAGCCTGCTGAATTTCTTTCTGTCTCTGCGCGTCGAATTTGTTCATTTAGTTCGTAGCCAAAGTCGGCGGGCGCAGTGTAACCATGTGCGACCGCGTGTCCAATCAAACGCATGTCAGTCCGATTATACAGCCGATCGGCTGTAGTGCTTGTTTCGCCTAGATCTGCGTGATTCGCGCAGCTCAGCTACAGCCCTGGCTCGTGCCGCATTCGATGCAGACGCCGCAGGCGCCGGCGCGGATGACTTTGTCACTGCCGCACACCGAACAGATGATGCCCATGAAGACGCTGCCAAGCGCGACCGCTACGCGGTCCGGCGAGTTGCTGGTGCCGTTGCCATTTCCTTCCACGCTTCCGCCATTTGCAGGATTGGACGACTTGTTCGTGATCACGTCGATCACTTGTTTGTCGCCAGTGCGCGCTAAATCAGTGACTGGCCGGTTCAGAGCTTTCTTCTCGATCTCGGGAATTTCCTTGAGCGGCAAGTCCGGCTGACTTCGGTTTGGCGACGTTGCTTCCTTGTAGCCTTTGATGAATTGGCACGCGAGCCAGCGAAACACGTAATCGGTAATGCTCGTCGCGTGACGAATGTCGGGATTTTTTGTGAACCCGCTCGGCTCGAATCTCTGATACGCGAATTTCTTCACCAGACTCTCCAGCGGTACGCCGTACTGCAACGCGATTGAGGTGAGCGTGCCAACTGTGTCCATCAAACCGCCGATGGTGCTGCCTTCCTTCGACATGGTAATGAAAAGCTCACCGGGCTGTTCGTCTTCATACAGACCGACGGTGATGTAACCCTCGTGACCAGCAATCTCGAACCGATGGGTCATGGAATTGCGTGTGTCTGGCATGCGATGCCGAACCGGTTGATTGAGCCGGCTGCGCAGCGTGGCCAGTTCTTCTTCCAGTTCAAGAATGCGCTTTTGCAACGCGTTCGTATCCGAGCCGGCATCCCCGATGCCGGCTACAGTTGCGCCCATGTCTTTTGTTTTACGTGTGTTTAGCGGCGCGGAGCGCTTCGAGCCATCGCGATAAATCGCGATCGATTTCAACCCCAGCCGCCAACCTTCGATGTAGGTGCTCATGATGTCGTCCACGGTGGCTGCTTCCGGCATGTTGACGGTCTTCGAAATCGCGCCACTCAGGAACGGCTGCGCGGCCGCCATCATTTTCAGGTGCGCCATGTAATTGAGACTGCGTTCGCCTTTGAATGGCTTGAACGCGCAATCAAAGATCGACAAGTGCTCAGGTCTCAAACCGGATGAGATCTCGGATCCGTCCGTGTCGGTAACGTCTTCAATCGTGTCGAACGCGTCGATATGCGCGATGATGCGTTCGATCTCCTCGGCATTGTAACTCAGTTTTTCGAGAGCGAGCTTAATAGTCTGGTTGACAATTTTGAGCATGCCGCCGCCCGCGAGCAGCTTGTATTTCACCAGCGCGATGTCCGGTTCGATTCCCGTGGTGTCGCAATCCATCAGGAAACTGATCGTGCCCGTCGGCGCCAGCACGGTGACTTGTGCGTTGCGATAACCGTGGCGCTTTCCGAGCTCGGCCGCACTGTCCCAAACTTTCGCGGCTTCCTCTTTCAAGTGCGCGAACTCTTTCGCATCCGAAATTTCGCGCACTGCACAGCGATGCAGCTCGATCACCTCCAACATCGACGCGACATTGTCCTTTGCGACCGGCTTCGGGAAGCCGCTGGCGTGCGCGTCGTGATAGCCGGGGAACGGTCCCAGCGCCTGCGCCATGCGCGCGCTTTGCTCGTAAGCTTCCCCGGTCATGATGCCGGTGACGGCGCCACACAGCGCCCGGCCTTCCACGCTGTCGTAACCGTAGCCGTAACTCATGACGAGCGAGCCGAGATTCGCATAACCAAGCCCCAGCGTGCGGAAAATATGCGAGTTCTCCGCGATGTCTTTGATCGGGTAGCTTGCGTTATCGACGATGATCTCCTGCGCGGTGATGAAAATGCGCACAGCCGCTTTGAATCGCTCGACATCAAAATGGCCCTCGGCGGTCTTGAACTTCATCAAGTTCAGCGACGCGAGATTGCAGGCTGTGTTGTCGAGGAAGAGATATTCGCTGCACGGGTTCGTGGAATTTTGCCGGTCTGTGCCTTTGCACGTGTGCCACTTGTGAATGGTCGTATCGAATTGCATCCCAGGATCGCCGCAGACCCATGTGCCTTCGGCGATTTTGCGCAGCAACGCGCGCGCGTTTTTCTTCTCGCATGGCTGACCGTCGGTTACGCGGCGCGTCCACCATTCGCGCCCCTCCTGTGCTGCTTCCATGAATTCGTCGCTAACCCGCACGCTCACGTTTTCGTTTTGATACATCACCGAGCCGTACGCGTCGCCGTTGTAACTGCCATCATAACCTTGCTCGATGAGCGCCCACGCTTTTTTCTCTTCCTTTTGCTTTGCGTCGATGAACTCTTCGATGTCCGGGTGCCAATCTTTGAGCGTGTTCATCTTGGCCGCGCGCCTTGTTTTCCCGCCGCTCTTCACAACGTTCGCAACCTGATCGTAAACTTTTAGGAATGAGAGCGGACCGCTCGGTTTGCCGCCGCCGCTCAATTTTTCTCGTGTCGATCTTAGCGAAGAAAGATCAGTGCCGGTGCCGCTGCCATACTTGAAGAGCATCGCTTCGCTCATGGCCAGACGCATGATGTCTTCCATCGTGTCGTCCACGCTTTGGATGAAACAGGCGCTGCCCTGCGGATATTCGTACTGCGACGGTGCTCGCTCCGCTTTGCCGGTCTCGCGATTGTAGAAATAATTCCCGGCACCTCCGTCCTTGCCGATGCCGTATTGATGATACAATCCAACATTGAACCAGACTGGCGAGTTAAATGCGCCGTGCTGGTTTAAACACAGCCAGGTCAGTTCGTCGTAAAAAATTTCCGCAGCTTCTTCATCCGCGAAGTAGCCATCCGCAATTCCGCAGTCGGTGATCGTGCGCGTGACCCGATGAATCAATTGCCGCACGGAAGTTTCTCGTCCGCCTTTATATGGATCGGTGCCGTTGGCGATGTCGCCGTAGAAATATTTTGAGACCGCAATCTTGGTCGCCAAGGCGCTCCAGTTTTTCGGGACTTCTATGTCCTCCTGTTTGAAAATGACTTTGCCACTGTCGTCATTGATTTCCGCAGTGCGCCGTTCCCATTCGATTTGATCGAACGGCGCAACGGCAGCATCGCTGAACACGCGCTTGAAGTGCAGGCCGGTATTTTTCCTTTTTGTCGTCCTGTTTTTTCGGCCTGTGACGGATCGAGGCGGTCTGTTAAGTGAAGCGGGCGGAATTCCGGGTTTTAGTTGAATCATGGCGGTGAGGGAGGGTTAAAGTTCGAATAAGATGCGAATACTGGTGAACAGCGGTGCTAAAAACCTGTGAATACCAGTCAACAACAAGTAATAGCGTGGCTGTCCGGTTGGACATACAATATGCAGGCCCTGGCGTAGGCATGGCAAGCATAAAATTGTAACATTTTTTGCTACGCTGAGGCAGCGCCTGGCCGATTGAGAAAAACGTCCAACGCCCAACGCCGAACGTCCAATTTTAGAGTGGAATTTGCATTCCACGCCCACTCGCGAATACTTCGGCATTGGATGTTCGACGTTCAGCGTTCGGCGTTCTCTTCACTGAAGGAAGGGTGGCTGAGTCCGGTTTAAGGCACTCGACTCGAAATCGAGCGTGGGGAAACCCACCGTGGGTTCGAATCCCACCCCTTCCGCCATGCTGCTTGGCAGGATTGGCAGCTGCGGTTGGCGCGATCAAAGATATGCCGAGTCACATTGCCTGTGGTGAAATTGCTTGCGGAGAAGCTCGTCCAATATGCCGATCGCGATGACGTGATCGTGCTTGGGTTGCCTCGCGGCGGCGTGCCTGTTGCCTACGAAGTCGCAAAACGCCTAGGCGCTCCACTCGACGTTTTCATCGTCCGCAAACTGGGTGTCCCCGGTTTCGAAGAATTAGCTGCTGGCGCGATCGCCTCGGGCGGAGTGCGCGTTCTAAATGAGGACGTCATGCGCGCGATACCGCATGCAGAGGAAGCCATCGAAGCGGTGACCACGAGGGAAACAGCCGAATTGGCACGGCGCGAACAAGAATATCGCGACGGCCGGCTAGCGCCGGAACTGCGCGATCGCGTTGTAATTTTGATCGATGATGGTCTGGCCACCGGCGCAACTATGCGGGCCGCAGTAAAGGCGCTGCGACAGAGCGGCGCCGCAAAAATTGTCGTAGCCGTGCCGGTCGGCCCACCAGACACTTGTCGCGAGTTCGAGGAAGAAGCCGACGAAACAATTTGCCTCAGCAGGCCGGAATTTTTTCAGGCTGTCGGCCAATATTATGAAGATTTCTCGCAGACCAGCGACGATGATGTTCGTGAGTTGCTGACCACCGCAGCGCAAAAGATATCGGGGGATCAACAATGACGGACGCCGAACTTGTTCGAGAAATCGCTCAGCCACTTTCTGGCGATGCAAACGATTTCGGCAAGCTGCTGGAGTTGATCGGTGATGCGCGATTTGTTCTGCTGGGCGAAGCGACTCACGGCTCTCACGAATTTTATTCTGAGCGCGCTGCGATCACTAGACGGCTGATCGCCGAAAAGGACTTCTCGATTCTGGCCATTGAGGCAGACTGGCCGGATTCGTCTCGAGTACATCGTTACGTGCGCGGCGCTACAGTGGACGCTAACGCAGATAAAGCGCTTTCGGGGTTTCGCCGGTTCCCCACGTGGATGTGGCGCAACACGGTCGTCGTCGAATTCGTCGAGTGGCTGCGCGATTTTAACAAAAACATCGAGCCGAAACGCGCGCCGGTTGGATTCTATGGAATGGATCTCTACAGCCTGCATGCCTCGATTGAAGCGGTGTTGAAATATCTCGACAAAGTCGATCCTGACTCTGCGAAACGCGCACGTTTACGGTATTCCTGTTTTGATCACTTTAGTCGAAACCCGCAGGAGTACGGGTATGCCACGACTGCGGGCGCAATCGAATCTTGTGAGGACGCGGTTGTCGAGCAGCTGGTCGAGTTGCAGCAAAAAGCAGCCGAATTCTTAAGACGCGATGGCGAAGTGGCCGCGGAGGAACTCTTTTTCGCGGAGCAGAACGCGCGACTCGTAAAAGACTCAGAGCGATATTACCGGGCGATGTTTCGCGGTCGCGCGTCTTCGTGGAATCTGCGCGACCGACACATGGTGGAGACAATCGAAAATCTGGTCGCGCATCTCGATGGCGGCCGGCAACCGAAAGCAATTGTCTGGGCGCACAATTCCCATCTCGGCGACGCGCGCGCCGCCGAGATGAGTCATTATGGCGAAATGAATGTCGGCCAACTCATTCGCGAACGATTTGGCGACGAAGCCGTGCTCATCGGCTTCAGCACGTATCACGGCACTGTGACCGCAGCAACAGATTGGGGCGCGCCTGCCGAGCGCAAAAATGTGCGACCAGCGCTACGAGGCAGTTACGAAGATTTGTTTCATGAGACGGGACTGTCTCGATTTTGGATCGATTTGCGAGGCGCCGGCCAGATCGGTGTGCTGCAACAGCGTCGGATTGAGAGGGCTATCGGTGTGATCTATCGACCCGAAAGCGAACGGTTGAGTCATTATTTTCATGCGCGGCTACCGGAACAGTTCGATGCGATCATTCACATCGATGAAACGCGCGCAGTCGAACCGCTGGAGCGGACCGGCGTTTGGGACTCCGGTGAGTTACCAGAAACGTATCCGTTCAAAGTTTAGTTTACGCCCTTAATCCTACTCTTGCTCATGCTCCTGCTCTTGCTCGAAAGAAAGCGACGCGAGAACGCGTGCGCACTCCAAAGCTTCGCGAAACCGAACCCGCGCCTGGCGCGCATTTCGCACGAAGTGCTTTTGGAGTGCGATGTGGCTTCGCATCGCTTTCGCTACCACAATGACCGACAATAGGAATATGAACTAAAGATGAACGAAGTTGAGATTCAGGCCGGGCATGCAGTTCTTT
The DNA here is from genome assembly GCA_003219005.1 of Verrucomicrobiota bacterium. GTDB lineage: Bacteria > Verrucomicrobiota > Verrucomicrobiia > Chthoniobacterales > UBA10450 > Udaeobacter. The sequence goes on along the minus strand of QHPG01000101.1, from coordinate 46,639 downwards.
CAGGAAATCTGACTATCCCCGATGGCGCGGTTGCGCTCGTGCTCTTTGCACACGGCAGCGGGAGCAGCCGGCACAGCCCGCGCAATCAATTTGTCGCGCGCACGTTGAACGATGCGGGACTGGCAACGTTACTTTTTGATTTGCTCACGCAGGAGGAGGAAGCAACCGACATGCACACTCGCGAGCATCGATTCAACATCGGTTTGCTCGCTGAACGCCTCGTTCACGCCACAAGATGGGCAAAACAACAAAAACAAACGCGCGATTTGCGCATCGGTTACTTCGGTTCGAGCACAGGCGCGGCGGCGGCGTTGGTTGCAGCGGCGGAGATCCCGCAAGATGTGGGCGCCGTGGTTTCGCGCGGTGGACGTCCGGATCTGGCTGGTGACGCATTGCCAAAAGTGCAGGCGCCGACGTTGCTCATCGTTGGTGGAAATGACGACATTGTGATTGAGCTAAACGAGATGGCGCGCGATCAAATGCGCTGCGAAGTAAAGCTGGAGATCGTTGCTGGCGCCACGCATCTTTTTGAGGAGCCGGGCGCGCTGGAGAAAGTCGCCAAGCTCGCGAGCGATTGGTTTTCGCTTCGCCTCGCTCGCGAATGACGAATGTCTAATGACGAAGGAATGACAAAATCCGAATGACGAAACAGTTTAGCCGCGCGGCCTTCGGCATTTGAGCATTTGGATTTCCTTTGTCATTTGTCATTCGTGCTTCGTCATTCTTTGTACGTCACGACCCTTCCCCACAGGCTTTTCGTTCCCCAAATTCCAGCACGCAGACATTCCAATTGCACAATCTGGCTGTAATCGACAAAGAGATTCACGTCTGCGCCGTAGTTTTTGATGTACCACGCGAACACGTCTGGGTCAGCCGCCTCGAACATCAGCTTCTCCGCGCCGAGCTCGTCAATGAATTTCGCCGGCACATCGGTGCGCCAGGGATCGACATTCTCCGTGATCCCTTCGCTCTCAATCATGATGATCTCCGCGCCAGCTTCGAGAAATCGTTTTGCTTGAGCAACCGCCCAGTTCGGGTCGCGTGTGCCTTCGGCTTTTAGTTCTGCAGGTGCGGTCGCACCGCCAGCGCCGAACTGAATTCCAACTTCCGGTTTCGCTTTTAATCCGGATTTGCGCACGAAGTCAATCAGCCGCAGCCAATCATCAGTCGGAATAGAAACGAAACCGGCCGAGATTTCGATAATGTCGAAGCCCAGCTTCTTGCATTCGGCGACATATCTGCGAACCGCATCGCTGCCTTGGGCAAGCACGCGCTCGATGAAGCCGCCCGTGGAAACGAGGACATCAAATTTGTGACAAAGAGCAATGATTGCCCGCACAGCCTTCTCTGGCATCAGCGTGAACGAGCCGCCGGCGAACTTTAGCGAATCGACATACGCGCCCATTGTTTCGAACAAGTCTTCGAGATATCGCCGGCCGACTACGGAGTAGTACGGCCCGCGGATTTCCGTTAAGCCGCGCTTGCGCGGTTTGGTTTCGCGCTGGTTAACCTGTAGGAACGGAAAGCTGCGTTCGGTCCGTTCCGATTTTCGCTTCATCGCCATTCATCTGGGAAACGTCTTGCGAAGTCGCAGTGGTCGTGTCTGGGGGACTGCAGGCGAGCCACATGCTTCTGGGGAGTGCAGGCTGGCAGCCTGCGCTCCCCAGAACTCGCGGAACCGCCTTGGGTGTTTAAGTTGCGAGTCGAATGATGAAGCTACCACTTCACAGCTTCACCGCCCTAACGACTGACCTCTACGAGCTGAGGATGGCATGCGGTTAGTGGCGGTGTGAACGATTACGAAGCAGCGCCCCATGTCACGTTTCGGGAGAATCCGTTCGGCGGACAATTCACGCTGGCCTACAATTATGCCGGCAACACGGTCGATAGCGTCACTTCGCTATCGATGGTTTGTTGAACGACATTTTCTACAGTCGCGCCGACTTTTGATCCGTCGCGATCGACGATCCAAACTTGCTGGCCTTGTTCGAATGGGCCGCGGGCCATCACCTTTAGCAAAATGCCCTGCTCGGCCGCCGGATTATCCAGTACCTCGACGCAGATTGCTTCGGTCTTTCCGAAATCCGCCAGCAAAGTCATGCTGTCATCAAGTTTTGGCCTTTGCATGGACACTCAATCCCTGGTTCCCCGCTAGAAGTATTCGCCGCTCGCTCGCCTGCCGAGCGTGTCCCCGCTTGCAAACCGATGATTTGTTTAACGCGTCTCGACCAATTCACTCCGGTGCACGACGTGCGCCTTGGGCTTGTCCCGTTTAAGGACGCGATACAAAAACCAAACAATGAAACAGTTCGCCAGCAGAATGAGCACGCCCACCAAACCCGGCCGATGCCAGAGATGACGGACTTCTAGTGGAATCAGTGCCGCGGTCGCGAAGATCATGAGTAACTCCGCCCAGCGTTGCTGCATATAAACGCCGATTCCTTCGGTAAAAAGAACCGCCGTATAAAAGAGCGCCAAAAAACCGGTGGCACGCAACGTGCCGCCTGCAAGCACTGCTTGTAGTTTGTTAAGCAGATAGGTGACGGCCTTGCTGTGTTCCAGCAAGATTTCATCGGCGGTCCAATCCGAAATGGCATCCATCCAACGGGTGCGCGCGTTGAGAAAAAGCAGTGAAACACCAAGCAGCAGCAACAGCACGCCTTTGCCGATTTTGAAGAGCGCGATCAGCTTGAGATAACGATGGCGACGCGGCTCCTGCAGAATCGCAGGCTCGTGTGCTGGCTTACTCATTCTTCAACTCTTCGCCGCAACTCCGTCATTGCGCAATGATGGGACTTTCCCTGCAGCAAATTTCCAGCTTGTTGCCATCGGGGTCCTCGAAGAAAAACGCATAATAGCCGGGACTGTATTCGGCACAGATTTCGGGCCCTTCGAGCGCCTTGCCGCCCGCTTCGCGCACCAGCTTCGCCACTCGATCCACTTCTTCGTGCGTATCCGCCCAAAACGCGATGCGCGTGCCATTTGCCTGATGGTTCTTATCCTCCGTGAAACCGAAAAATTCTGCCGGCCTGTCGCCACCCGCAGAATAAAACGTATGAAAATCTTCGCCCGACACTTCAGCGGGTGCCGGCTCATGGCTTTCGCGAACAAATCCAAGCTTTGGCAGAAATTTTGCGTAGAACTTTTTGGCCACTTCCATGTCTTTTACCCGTAGGTCGATATGATCAAAGCAACGCGTTTTCATTTTGTGATTCTCAATTGGTTCGCGTCGCAATTCAATCGTTCGTGATGCAGGACCTCTTCGCAGATCAATTGAAGGCGCTTCGTGCGGCTTCGTTGGATCGGCATCTTCGCGAAGTCAGCACTTCGCAAGACCCAGAGATTGTGCTGGTAGGGCGTGTCACTCCGTGCGCGCCGTCGTGAATTGCGAATAAACGGCGCGCAGAGGACTGCGCGCCCTACCGATGACTCAAACGCGAAATTCGTGTGAATTCGTGTAACTCGTGTCTAGAAACGTTCTAAAATCGGCCCTAACTTTTCGACTGTTTTCTTAGGCCAGAGCTTGCGATCCGTGACAAGCGCCGTGTCCAACGCGAAGTGTTCCGGCCAATTCGGCTCCGTCGGAATTCGTGGAATGACGTCCACAATCACTCTCCTCGCTGTCTCGGCGTTCGCTACTAAATGGCTGAGGACCGTCTGCGCAGAGACCGGTTCTTCTTCCACCTTCCAGCAATCGTAATCAGTAATCATCGCCATCGTCGCAAACGCAATCTCCGCTTCACGCGCCAGTTTCGCTTCCGGGAGATTCGTCATGGCGATGACGTCAAAGCCGTTGCGCCGATTGAATTCCGATTCCGCGCGCGTCGAAAACGCGGGCCCATCCATGTTCACATAAGTACCGCCGTTATGCACCGTCACGCCGAGCGACCTGGCTGATTCGGCCAGGAGATTGCGCAGGTTCGCGCTGATCGGCTCAGCGAAGGCGATGTGGGCGGCAATGCCCTCGCCAAAAAACGTGTGAGCGGCGCGGTTGCTCATCCGATCGTAAAACTGCGAAGGCAAGAGCACATCTCGTGGCGCGTATTTCTCCTGCAAACTGCCCACCGCCGCCACAGAGATGATCCACCGGACGTTGAGCAAACGAAGCCCGTAAATATTGGCCCGATGATTGATTTCGTGTGGCAGAATCCGATGACCGCGACCATGGCGCGGCAGAAAATAAACCTGATGCCCGCCCAGCGTTCCGCCGACGAGCGTGTCCGATGGCGGCCCAAATGGGGTGTCGATCTTGTGTTCGGTCGCGTCGCGCAATTCCTCCATCTGATATAGGCCGCTCCCGCCGATAATGCCGATTGCTGGCGCTTTGTCTTTCATTCGCTTGCTGATTAAATCGCAAACATCGACGCCATGAAAAGCGGATAATCCGGGGAGCGCTTCGCGGCATTAACGCGCTTTGCCAAAGACAAGCTGCCCGGTGTATTGTTTCCGCTCGTCCATGCCGAAATTTTTCATCAAGACCTATGGCTGCCAGATGAACGAGCGCGACTCGGAACAGGTCGCGCATTCGTTGATCGCGCGCGGTTACGAACGCGTCACGCACGAAGCTAAAGCCGACGTCGTGCTCCTGAACACCTGCAGTGTGCGTGACATGGCCGACCAAAAGGCGCTGGGGAAAATGGGAATGCTCGGTCGCATGGCGAAAGAACGGCCGCACGTGGTGTTCGGATTCCTCGGCTGCATGGCCCAGGCACGTGGTGGCGAACTGCTGAAAGGGTTGCCGCATGTCGATCTTGTCGTGGGAACGCAGAAATTTCACCGGGTGGCAGAGTACGTGGAGGAATTGGTGGCTCTGAAGAACAACCCGATTTCTAAGAACGCCGAACGTCCAACGCCCAACGCCCAACACCGAATTCAAAGCCGCATGGATGATCTGCGTTTCTCGATCGTTGACGTCGCGGAGGAAGCGGGCTCGCAATCGACGATTTGCGATCAGCAACTCGCACCGAAGCAGGCAACGGCGTTTGTCTCAATCATGCAGGGTTGCAACATGCACTGCACATTTTGCATCGTGCCGCAGACGCGCGGGACGCAACGCAGCCGATTCATTGACGAGATCGTGAGCGAAGCGCGCGACCTCGTTTCGCGCGGCGTGAAAGAAATCACGCTACTCGGACAAATCGTGAATCTCTACGGTCGCCACGAGTTCCCGAAGATCGACAACAAATCTCCGTTCGTGCAGTTGTTGGAAGGTATCCACGAGATAGACGGACTGGAGCGGCTACGGTTCACTTCGCCGCATCCGATCGGTTTTCGCGACGACTTAATCGACGCGATCGCGCGTTTGCCGAAGCTGGCGGAGCACGTTCATCTGCCGCTGCAATCTGGCTCCAACAAAATTCTCAAGGCGATGCACCGCGCCTATACCGCGGAAAAATATGTCGATCTTGTCCGACGGATCCGGCAGGCGCGCGACGGTATCGCAATCACAACCGACATCATTGTGGGATTCCCCGGGGAGATAGAAGGAGATTACAAACAGACACGCGATCTGGTCGAGCAAATCCAGTTTGATAACGCATTTGTCTTTCGCTATTCGCCGCGGCGCGGTACACCGGCCGCGCAGATGCCCGATCAAATCGACGAACGCACCAAGGAAGCGCGCAATCAGGATTTGCTCCAAATCGTCAACGAATCAAACCGCCGGAAGCTCGAACGCCTGGTCGGACGCCACGTAGAGGTTCTTTGCGAAGGACCGAGCAAAACAAATCCGGCGCGCCTAATGGGCCGCACACGCACCAACAAAATCGTAGTATTTCCGCCTTCGCCAAGGCTACGGCGGACAGGTGAAGGCGGCGAGGAGCTCATAGGAGAACTTGTGGATGTGCGAGTCGAGCAAGCGAATGGATTCAGCTTGTGCGGTACGCCGGTCAGAGTAAAGCGAGCCTCTTGCTTGCCTAAGTTCGACTGTAAGCCGGAGGCATGCGCTAGCCTGGCAACTTTTTAAGTTGCACCGGCTCAATCGCACGTTGAAAACTTGCGCTACCCTGTCCAAACTCACACGCCATCAGTGAAATTCGACGCATGATTTACCATCTCTCTCTGCACACCGCCGGAATCATCGCGGGAGCATTTCTTGTTTTAATCGGTTTGCTCGGATTGCTAAAACCGCACTTCGCCAGTGTCATGCAACGCTTCCCGCGCTCTCGCGTTGCGGGAGTTGTTCTGCTTACCATTTGTCTCGTGTGGACGTTCTGGCTGCTTGCGACGATCCAGATGGGCGAGTTCTCCGCCTTCCGCCGCCCACTCCTCATTGCGTTGCCAATTGGTTACGGGCTCGCCCTGCGTTTCGTCGATGAATTCCTCGCGGTGCGCGCTCTTGGAATTCTTTGCCTGCTGGCTGCCGAACCCTTGCTCGATGCGGCGTTTCTGCGCTACGAACGCAGCCGATTACTTGTAACTGTATTCGCTTATCTGCTGATCATTGCCGGACTGTTTTGGGTCGCGATCCCGTACGTGCTTCGCGATCAAATTAACTGGAGCGCGCGAACAGTCTTTCGCTGGCGCTGTTTGCATGCTGCCGCGCTCATTTACGGCTGCGTGATTCTCACCTTCGCCTTTACGCAGTATTAACGGGCGTTTCGCTGTAGCCACCGGCCTGTGGCCGGTGACGCCGACCCCGTGGATGTATTCTGGGACGGCCCGCAGGGCCGTGGCTACAGTAGAAGATGAACCGCATACTGGTGATCCGCGGCGGCGCGATCGGCGATTTCATTCTCACTCTGCCGGCGCTCAAGGCGCTGCGGGACGCCTGTCCGCGTGCGCATATTGAGATTCTTGGTTACAAGCATATTGCGGTGCTTGCGGAAAATCGGTTTTACGCGCAGGCGGTACGCTCGATCGAATATGGGCCGCTCTCCAGATTTTTCGCGAGGAACTCGGAACTGCCACCAGAGTTGGTAAATTACTTCGCGAGTTTCGATTTGATCATCAGCTATCTGTACGATCCAGATCGAATCTTTGAAAACAACCTGCGCGGTTGTTGCGTTGAAAATCTGCTTTGTGGACCGTCCAAGATCGTCGAAAAAGCTGACCACGCCGCCCGCCAGCTCGCGCGACCGGTCGAAGACTTGGGTATCAGAGTTGTCGATCTTAGCGAAAAAGTTTTCCCCTTAATAGAAGATCGACAGTTCGCGAGCGATTTTCTCCGGCCTTTACAGCAGCCGATTATCACGATTCATCCAGGAAGCGGCAGCAAGAAAAAAAACTGGCCGCTGGAAAATTGGATCACGTTGTTTTCAAGAGAAGGCGGTTTAGCAAGCGCCAAAGGCAAAGGTGGATGCCGATGTCCTTCCTTGGTTATCATTTCAGGCGAGGCGGACAAAGCACAGACCGAGCAATTGGAATGCGAGTGGAAAGATCGAGATGTCCGTTTCGCAAAAAATTTATCGCTGCCTCAGTTGGCAGCGGTCCTCGAGCGCTCGATCTTCATGGGACACGACAGTGGAACCTCGCATCTCGCTGCGGCGGCGGGGGCGAACTGCATGTTGCTCTTCGGTGCAACAAATCCCGATGTGTGGGCGCCGCGTAACCAAAACGTACAAGTTCTTCGCGCGGAAAGCGGGAACGTCAGCGATGTGGAAATCCGACCGGTCGAAGCAGCGCTACTGGCGCTCCTTAGTAGCTATTAGCATTCGTCTCATAAATGGCGCTGTCATGTTGAGCGAAGCGAAATATCTCTGGCCTGTTCCCGTTGGGAGGATCAGCCAAAATTGATCTGAGATTCTTCGCTTCGCTCAGAATGACAATATGAGATCGGCTTGTGGAAATGTCTCGTGGGCAGCCGCGACGTTGAGGTTTTACTCTTCGTAGCCGCGTGGAAACTTCTGATGCCATTTCCAAGCGCTCTCGATAATGGCGTCGAGCGACTGGAATTGCGGTCGCCAGCCAAGCTCGTTTTTGATTTTTTCCGAAGAGGCGATAAGCCGCGCGGGATCGCCGGGCCTGCGTGGCCTTTCAATCGTGTCGATCTTTCGCCCGGTGATTTTGCGGCAGGCCGCGATCACCTCCCGAACACTGGAGCCGCCTCCAGTGCCGAGGTTGTAGAATCCGCTGGCAGTTGCGGCAAGCGCCAGAATGTGCGCGCGCGCAAGATCGACAATATGGATGTAGTCGCGGATACATGTTCCGTCGGGCGTCTCATAATCAGTGCCGTAAATTTCCACATTCGGTTTTTGGCCCAGCGCGACCTTCAGCACTGCGGGAATCAAATGTGTCTCCGGCCGATGATCTTCGCCGAACTTCCCGGTGGCGCCGGCAGCGTTGAAGTAGCGCAGGCAAACAAACGTCACACCATAAATCTGGTCGTACCAGCGTAGAATTTTTTCGAAAGCCAGTTTTGATTCGCCGTAAGGGCTGATCGGGCGCGGCGAAGCGGTTTCGTCGATTGGCAGACGATCCGGCGGGCCGAAGATGGCGCAGGTCGAAGAGAACACCATTCGCCGGACGCCGGTTGCGATCATGGCGTCGAGCAGGTTCAATCCGTTGGAAATGTTGTTCCGGAAATATTTGGACGGATTCTGCATTGATTCGCCAACCAGTGCGTTTGCGGCGAAATGCATCACGGCGTCGGAGCGACAACTGGAAAGGGCGGTCTCGATTTGATCGGGGTGCGCCAGGTCGCCCTCAATAAATCGTGCCCGCGGATCGACTGCGCCGCGATGGCCTTCGCTCAGATTATCAAAAATCGCGACTTCGTGGCCTTCATTCAGCAGCTGTTCCGTGCAGACGCTGCCGATGTAACCCGCGCCGCCAGTGAGGAAAATTTTCATGGGCGGGGAAAATGCAGCGTGATTCGCTTTGAATCAAAGGCGAATCGTAGGGACAAGTTCGCCAAGCCGTCCGGCGCGCCGGGCGCTCGCGCCCTACAACATCAAAGTGAAGGGCGGTTGGGAGAAGATTGGGCGACTGTTTTGCCCTTCTTTTTCTCAAGAACAGCGACCATTTGCCGCACGCAACGATGCTTGCAACGGGGAGCGAGGACTTTCAGACTTTTTTCCTCCGAGCCCCATTCCAAAATGTCAATGTCTACATGGCGGACGCCCCAGCGGTTCATTTCAAGCCGGCTCGGCTTGTAGAGGTCGATGGTATCGGTGCCGATCATCGCAGACCCGTAATCGTCGATGACATATTCTTCCTTTGTATCGGCAATTCGGAATCGGGTCCCGAGAGGAAAGTGCGACCAATCGGACGCAGCACTCATCACATGCTGGCCGGAAAGCCGACAACCAAGCGCGTTCGCGCATCCGCTTCCTCCCTCGCGGTGCGTGTAAGCGGTGGTGCGCACATTTGGTATGCGACGTGCGGTAGTGACAGTCGGTTTCGATTGCGTGGCACAGCCCGCGATTAAGCAAGCTACAGCTCCTGCAAGCGTAAGGTTAAGGCATCTAGGCATCTGCAGTATCGCGCCCTCAATAGCAGCCCGCTCGGCCAAGGGCAAGCAATAAATTAAAGAATTTTCCTAGGACACTCGGGGCTTGGAGTTCCGGCTTTAGCCGGTTTTTCCCTCGTCGAGCCGCGTGAACGTGGGACACCAAACGCTAACCTGCGGCCGCTTCCGATACCTCGCTGGTGCAATATGGACAACGCGTCGCCTTAACCGGGATCTTCATCGCGCACTCCGGGCAATCTTTCTTGTCGGGTTCTTTTTCCACAGCCGGCTCTCTCAATTTATTGATCGCGCGAACAAGCAGGAAGACTGCACCTGCCACAATGAGAAAGTTAATCGCCAGGGTGATGAAGTTGCCGTAATTCCACGTAATCGCTCCGGCTTTCGCGGCGTCAGCGGGAGTGTTGAACGCCATCGACCCGTCTTTAGCCGCTCGCAGAATGACAAACTTGTTTGAAAAATCGAGTCCACCCGTAAGAAGACTGATGGGCGGCATGATGACGTCTTTGACTAGCGAATTGATGATCCCAGTGAAAGCTGCGCCAACAATTACGCCAACAGCAAGGTCAACGGCGTTGCCTTTCACTGCGAATTCCTTGAACTCGTTCCAGATCTTCTTCATACCACGATATTGACGAGCTTTTTCGGAACCACGATCACATTGCGCACTGTCTTACCAGCGATTCGGTCTTGGATCTTTGGATTGGATAGCGCGGCACTCTTAAGCTCTTCCTGCGTTGCAAGAATCGGCATTTTTATTCGATCGCGCACTTTGCCGTTTATCTGGATAACGACTTCAGTTTCGTCCTCGACAAGCAACTGCTCGTCATAGGTTGGCCAGCGCTGTTCGGTGATGCCGCCACGCGCATCGCTGAATTTTGCATTTAATCTTTCCCAGAGTTCGGAGGTGGTGTGCGGCGCAAATGGATTCAGCAAACCTAGGAAAGCGCGCATTGCCGACAAGGGGATCGCGTCAACGTTGGTGAACGCGTTCACGAAAATCATCATTTGTGAAATGGCGGTGTTAAACGAGAGCGACTCGATGTCTTGGGTGACTTTCTTGATGGTGGCGTGCAGAATTTTCTGCTGCGCCTTGGTAGAATCGACATCTTTTACTGCGGGCGACAATTCCCACTCAGCAGCTTGATTCTCGATCATCATCAAGCGCCAGACGCGGGCGAGGAATCGCGCTACACCTTCGACACCGCGCATACTCCACGGTTTCATTTGCTCGAGCGGCCCCATAAACATTTCGTAGCAACGAAATGCATCCGCGCCGTACTGATCGATCACGTCGTCGGGATTAACGATGTTCCCGCGCGATTTCGACATTTTCTGATTATCTTCACCGAGGATAATTCCCTGGTTCACCAGGCGCTGGAATGGTTCCGGCTTGGAGACGTAGCCAAGATCGAACAACACTTTGTGCCAGAACCGCGCATAGAGCAGGTGCAGCACCGCGTGCTCGGTTCCGCCGACGTATAAATCGACGATTCCGGCCGCGGCATTAGCGTCTTGCCGATGGGACATTGGCTGGAAGCCAATGCCACTCCAGTAGCGTTCGGCTTCTTCACCAACAAACCGGCGATCGTTGTGCGGATCGCAAAATCGCAGGTAATACCAGCACGAGCCCGCCCACTGGGGCATCGTGTTCGTCTCGCGCAATGCTTTGTCGGAATAACGAACCCACTCTTTTGCTTTCGCCAGCGGTGGTTCGCCGGTGCCAGTAGGTTTGTAATCATCAAGGGACGGCGGCACAACTGGCAATTCGTTTTCGCCTAACGAGCGATGCTTTCCATTTTTCCAAATAATTGGGAACGGTTCGCCCCAATAGCGCTGGCGCGAGAACAACCAGTCGCGCAGTTTGTAGTTGATCGCGCGTTTCCCCAAGCCGCGTTCCTCCAGCCACGCCGTGATTTTTTTCTTCGCCTCCGCGCTCGTTAGACCGTTGATGATTGGCGAATTGACGGCGATGCCTTCACCGGTGAATCCAATTGCCGGCTCATCTCCTGTTGGCTGAACTACAACGACAATCGTTAGATCGAATTTTTTCGCGAATTCCAGGTCGCGTTCGTCGTGCGCAGGCACGCCACCGATTGCCCCGGTCCCGTACCCAACCAGAACGTAATCAGCGATCCAGATTGGAATCTTTTCGTTGTTCCCGGGATTAATTGCGTACGCGCCGGTAAACACGCCGGTTTTTTCCTTCGACAGGTCGACACGTTCGAGCTCGCTCTTGCGCGCGGTGCGTTCGCGATATTCTCGAACGGCAGGCCACTGTTCTTCTGTAACGATGAGATCGACCAGCGAATGTTCCGGCGCGAGCACCAGGAACGTGCCGCCGTAAAGCGTGTCGGGTCGCGTGGTGAAAACGCGAATTTCTTGGTCGCCTTTGTCGATCTTGAAATCGATCTCTGCGCCTTCGCTTCGGCCAATCCAATTGCGTTGGAGTAGTTTGATTCCTTCAGGCCAATCAAGCTTGTCGAGTTCATCGAGTAATCGCTCTGCATACACCGTTATGCGCAGCATCCATTGCCGCATCGGCCTTCGAACAACGGGGAAGCCGCCGACTTCACTTTTTCCATCGACAACTTCTTCATTGGCTAAGACTGTGCCCAACTCCGGGCACCAGTTCACCGGGACATCAGCGACATATGCGAGCCGAACGCTGTCCGGATCAGTCCCGCGATAGGTTGAAATCGGCTCGGCCCGCTTTGTCTCCGGATCAAACCAGGAATTGTAAATCTGGAGAAAAATCCACTGCGTCCACTTATAATAGAGAGGATCGGTCGTGTTGATCTCCCGCTGCCAATCGTAAGAAAAACCGATCCGCTTTAGTTGTCTCTTGAATTTCGCCACGTTCTCGCGCGTAGTGACGGCGGGATGCTGGCCGCTTTTGATCGCGTATTGCTCCGCGGGCAGGCCGAATGCGTCCCAACCCATCGGATGCAACACGTTGAAGCCGCGCATCCGTTTGTAGCGAGCTACGATGTCCGTGGCGGTGTAACCTTCGGGATGCCCAACGTGCAAGCCCGCCCCGCTCGGGTAAGGAAACATGTCGAGGATGTAAAATTTTGGCTTCCCAAGGTCGAAACCTTTTTCGCCAGGATTGGGCGCATGAAAAAGCTGCCTCTCTTCCCAGATGGCCTGCCATTTCGGTTCGATCTGGTCGAACGGATACGGTTTGCGACGCTCGCTTCTCATGCTTGATCTCGAACTTCCAAAAACCAGTATTCGAGCATGCAATTGATTGTCGCAACGCGCAATGCACACAAAACGCGCGAGATTCAGCGGATTCTCGGGCCAGCGTTCACGGTCAGCGATTTGTCCGCGCATCCTGAAATTCCCGACATACGCGAGACCGGAAAATCATTTGAAGAAAATGCGATGCTGAAAGCAGTCGGCGCGTCCAGACATTTGCCGGGGCTTATTGTTGCCGATGATTCAGGTTTGGAAGTCGATGCGCTTGGTAGCGCGCCCGGAATTTTTTCCGCGCGCTACGCAGGTGAAAATGCGAGCGATAAACAAAACATCGACAGGTTGCTGAGCGAACTTGCTCGGATCAAGGCTGAAGAGACCAAGAGATCGGCGCGCTTTCGCTGCGTGATTGCGTTGGTCCGGCAAGGCAAACTGCTCGGGACGTTCGAAGGAATTGTCGAGGGAACAATCGTCGACCGAGCGCGCGGATTACACGGATTTGGCTACGATCCCATTTTTGTTCCGCGTGGATTTGAAGAAACTTTTGCCGAACTGCCCGCGGAGGTGAAGGACACGGTCAGCCATCGGGCGAAAGCAATTCGAAGGCTTACCGCCAAACTTGCAGCTCTTAAGACGGCCGATTAAGGCCCGGGCGGTGGTGGCGGCGCTCCCTGTGGCGGTGGAGCGCCTGGAGGCGCAGCTGAGCCACCACCCACTCCAGAAGCTGCTCTGATCTGGTATCCGACTTTTGTAATTCCAACCTGCCGAATTTTATCGAGCACGCCGACGACGTCACCGTACACGGCCTTGGGCGCTGCGCTGAGAGACAGTTTAACGTCCGGGTTCCCTCGGTGCAGCTCAAAAAGCCGCGGAAGCACTTGGTCGTCTTGGACGAACTCGTTATTGAAAAATATCGCGTTCCCCTCCAGCACTTTTACGGTGACGAAATCTAGTTGGCCAGTTGGCGGAGGCCCCTGCGCAGCCGGCAAGTTGACCCGGATTCCTTTCATGTGCGTCTGGCTCAGGCTCACCATCATGAAGCTGGCAAGCAGAAAGAACATGATGTCAATCAATGGAATAATTTCGATGCGTGCTCTTTTATGCGGAACTGGCGATGAAAGTTGCATATTAGTTGAATGGTTAGTACGAGGCGCCGGTTAAAGTAAAGGTGATGGGAATCGTGACCTTGGACACTGACCCCGGCCTAAATCTCCACCGCCGAAAGGCGCTGACGGCGGCCTCATCCAGTATGGAACTCCCAGTACTTTTCGTGACGGAAGCATCAGTTACGTTGCCGGATGCTGGGTCAACGGTGGCGGTGATCACTCCGCTGCCCGTGATCCTCTTTGCACGTGCCTCGTACGGATAAGGCGGGCGCGGCGAGTTAACGGCAAGCGCTTTTGCTTGGGACATCGACATTGCGGATTGCTTGATCGGGGTAAATTTCGGGCGTTCAGCCGCTGGTGGAGGCCGCGGTGGCGGTGTTCTTTCCTCGACGAACTCTGGCTTAATGTCGGGCGGAGGAGGAGGCTCAGGCAACGGAATGTCTTCCGGCGGTGGTGTGGACTCCGGGGGCGCCAACACCGCCTCAACGACCTGCGGCGGTTGGGGAGGAAGCTCCACTGCCGCGGCCTCGTGCCTTTGAGACACTGCGACGGCTGTGAGATGGATCGCTAACGCAAGGCCAAAGGCGGTCCAGAAATACCACCGGGGCGGTGGCCGGTAGATCAATGGTCTTACTCGCTCTTTTGCCATAACCAGTTACCGGGCTCCAGGAACTCCCTTCAGCGATTCGCTCTTAATTTCGAACGAGACTTTATAGTAGCCGGACGCGCGGATTATTTCGAGCGCATGGGCAACGTTCAGATGGGCCGACTCCCGATCGCCCCGAAGAAACACTTTCGCTTCAGGGGCTGCTTGGTGAGCTTTGCGCATACGATTCAGCAGCTCGTCGTCGCCGACTTCGTCTTTGTCGAAAAAGTAATGACCGTCTTTATCGACCGATACACTGAGGTACTCGCGCTTTGTCTGCGTCTCACCCGAAACGCCCGATGGCAAGTTCACCTTCACCCCTTTCATGTGCACCTGGCTCAAGCTCACCATCATGAAACTGGCGAGCAAAAAGAACATGATGTCGATCAACGGGATGATCTCGATCCGCGCTTTTTTGTGAGGAATGGGTGAGGCTACGTGCATTACAATACCTTAAATCGACGAGCCTTTCCCGGTGGTCGCTGTTCTGGCGATCTCCACTTCATGCTGCGCAGCTTGCGTTCCCAACATCACCTCCAGGTTTGTGGCTGCCGTCTGCAGTTCGAACTCTAAGTTAGACACTCGGGAAGTAAAAAAGTTAAAGGGAATCAGAGCGAAGATGGCGATGCCAAGACCGCAAGCCGTGGCAATGAGCGCCTCGGCGATACCGCCGGTGACCGCCTGTACAGCGAGCTCTTCGTTACCGAGAAAACTGAACGACCTGATAAGACCGGTAATAGTGCCCAGCAGACCGAGCAAAGGCGCAAGTGTGACCAGAGTGTCCATCACAACGAGAAATCGGCCAGCGCGCTTGATCTCGATACCAGCGGCGACCTGTAAAGCACCCTGCAGCGAAGCGTGTTGGTGGTTGAGCCCGTTCCACATCATGCGCAAAATCGGGTCGCGCGATCCACGCGAAAGCCGCGAGGCCTCAGTGGTGTCGCCGTTCTCAATCGCTGTGAACACTTTCTCGATCCGTTTGGGATCGCGTCGGAACCAGCGGCCACTCCACCAAAAGATTCGCTCGATCACTACCGTAAGCGCAATGATCGACACGATCAGAATCGGCCACATGACCGGCCCGCCCTTGTGAAACTTGTCGATCAACCAATTGCTCCCCAGTACGCCGCCGCTGGTTTGCGCTTCAGCAGCTGGCGGCGGGTTTGCGGCTGCGGGGCTTATCGTAGTGGTGACCGCGGGAGATTCGCCAGACGGCACGCTCCCAGCTTGAGCTGGCGCAGCCGGGCTCATCGCCGCTGGCGCCCCCGGCGCTGCGGGCTGTCCTGCCGCTGCAGGTTGCCCTGGCGCTGCAGCCTGCCCAGGCGGAACGTTTGTAGCAGGCGCCTGCGCTGCCGCGGCAGGATTTCCCGGGGCCTGGGCCGCTGGATTCGTACCGGGCGCTGCGGGCCGAGCTTGTGCCGGCGGCGGAGATTGCGCGAGCGAAGTGAGCGCAAGCGCGAGTGAGCATAGAGAGATCGTAAGTAATGTTTTCATAGTTGAAGCAGGAGTTTGATCTGACCGGTTCGATTTCGAGACAGGTTTTCTCTTATCGCAGACGAGTTGCTTGCGAGTCGAGCAAAACTTTTCATTTTTTCGGCGACGATTACATCGAGGTCGCATCTTTGAATCGAAATATCTCTACTGCTGGGATGTAAGGCAAGTGTTTCAAGTTGTAATAATTGGGCTTTCTTCAGCATCGCGGCCGGAAGCGCGCTCGGCGACCGAGACGCGGTTGCGCAGCCGCGGCCAATTGTCGATTGCTGCTTCCAATTGATCTCCGGCACGAATCGGTCCGACGCCGGCGGGCGTTCCGCTCAAAATCACGTCGCCCGGCAAAAGTGTAAGTGACTGACTCGCGAATGAAACAAGCTGCGCAACCGAATAGATCATTCGGCTCGTGCGCGTGCTTTGCCGCAGCTCGCCATTCTGCCGCAGCTCGAGCGAAACATCGCTCACATCCACATCGGCATAAACGAATGGCCCAATTGGTGTGTAAGTATCAAACGATTTGCAACGGCCAAATTGCTTTTCCTGTTTTTGCAAATCGCGGTCGGTAATATCGAGGCCGATTGTGTAACCGAACACATGATTGAGCGCCTCGTTTACACTGACGTTTTTCGTTGGAGCGCCGATCACGACCGCGAGTTCTACTTCGAAATCCGTTCGATTTTCGGGAAACGCAATTTCGATCGCGCCCTTATGCGGCAAAAGCGAGCTCGGCGCCTTAAACCAGACTAACGGCGCACCCACTTCGGTTCGTTTCATCTCGGCGATGTGATCGGAGTAATTCAGGCCGACCGCGATTAATTTCGATGGCGCCACGGGAAGATCGACAGGCAAATCTGGCAGCTTCCGTACATCGCCGGTCGGTTCGATCTCGATCCAATACGGCTTTGCCAGCACGTGCACATCGTCGCCACACACTTCGCCGTAGAAAAATTCATTTCCTGATCTGAATCCGCCAAATGTTTTCATCGGCAAGATTGTAGGGCGACCGCTCCGGTTGCCGAATCAAAAAAATGGCAGGCGCAGCGCCTGCCCTACAACTTTATTTCGGCAGGACAGCTACAAAATCCCGCACCGATTTTTGCTCTCGAATCGAAAACGCGCTGCCGTTCTCGCGCGCGAACCAAAATGCGCTCGACGACCCGCCATCGAGATTCAGTGCACGCTGAATTTTCAAATCATCCCCCAATCGCGTTGTGGCAAGAATTGTTGCCAATTCGGCGAGCGAGATTTCAGAGCAAACTCCAAGCAACGCGCGATCATTCATTGCGATCGCGGCAAAAGTCCGCCGCGCCGAAGTCGAATCATTCAAACCACGAACGCGCTCGTCATGATCGACAAGAAACGGGCCACATTGAACCGCAGCGCCTATTTTTTCTCGTAGTGAAAATTCGCGGACTCGTAGGATCTGAACTCCGCGTGCCGACGCGCTCAGCACACCGGTAATCAACCGAGCGCGTTGCAACGGCGCAATCATTCTGCCATCGCTTATCAATAAGCCGATCGGCGCGAAATCCACGCTGAAATAACCGCCGTTCACGCCCGCGGCGCATTTCTCGCGTGGCATCGTGTCGGACAAAGTTTCACCGGTTGGATTGTCAATTACGCGCAGGGTGCAGGATTTAGCAGAGAAAATTGCAAGATCGACAACGGCGCTCTCACTCCCACTAGCGTTTTCTAGAACGACATGCCGATGCGCGATGCCGGCGCGTCCGGGTTCCGAATCGGTCGCGCGAATCGTCCAATCCGCGTGCGCCGTGGCTGCAACGGCGAGAAGGAGCAGCGCGGCCTTACGCTTTGCCACTGTATTTGGTAAGCAAAACTTGAAAATTCGGATCGTTTCGCAACGAATCCCAAATCGGATTTACTTTTAAATACTCCACGGTGATGGAGCTTGGCCGGTTCAATAGTCCGTCGAGGATTTCAATCGCGCGACCATTGTTCCCAAGAACCGCATGCACTTCAGCCACACCAGCGGTGATCTCCGGGCCACTAAAGGCGTCCTTGCTCTCGGGTTGCAGTTCAGTTGCCCGTTGCGCCTCCGCCAGCGCAGCATCCTTTTCACCGAGGTAGGCAAGCACTCTTGCCAGTTGAATGTGCGTATCCGCAGCGTCGGGACTTCGTTTCAGTTGCTCCTCCGCAGCACTCCTCGCCTTAAGAAAAGCCGTTCGCGCGCCGTCCTCATCGTGCAAAGATTTTCGGGCAAAGCCGATGAGATAGTACTTGCCGCACAAGGCGCCCGAGAGAGCTGCGAGTTGATCGTCCGGCAGGCTTTCTGCTACCTGCAATCCCTCGCTGTACTTGCGTTCCAACAGAAAGACATTCGCCCGCCCTCCGGCAGTCTTGACTTTCTGCTCTTTGGTCATCGGGACCGATTTCACTGCCTCGAATGCTTTCTCCGCGACGCTGAAGTCGCCGCTCCAAGCGATCGCCAGTTTGGATTTAACTTCCAATGGTTCGAAAGCTGTCGGGTCGAGAGCGAGAGCGCGGTCGATGGTTTTGTTAGCCGCATCGTAATTTCGCAGCATCTGGTAATTGAAACTGAGATTTTGAAGCGACCAGATGTCCTTGGGATTTAAACTGACTGCTTTCTCCAGACTAGCCGTCGATTCTGCCCATTTTCCCTGCCGGCGCTGGATTGCGCCGATGGCGAGATAAACCTCAGATTCGTTAGGCAATCCCTGCTGCGCGATTTCGAATTCTCTTAATGCCGCATCGAAGTTGTTGTCGCCGTAATAATATGAGAACCCCAGGGCGAGATGTGCCTCTGGAAGGTCGGGTTGCAACTGCAAACCGCGCTCGGCTAGATTGCGCGCTTTCTCCCGGCGCTGCGACGTGCGCTCGAATGTGTGCACGACCCAGCTTTCCAGTTGCGAGTAGCGCGCCATGGCGAGTGCGAATTTTGGGTCGAGCTCGATTGCTCGGTCATAGAGCTGCTCGCCTTGTTTCAGTTTGTCGAAATCCTCAAAGGCGCAGGAAAGATTGTGCGCCTGGACAAAAGCAAAGTAGGCCTCGCCATTTTCAGTTGGCTTGCTTTCGATCTGCGCTTTTTCGCTTGGTGACAATTTCGCCCGGAGTTCACTCGCGATTTTCTGTGCCAGGTCAGTTTGAATTGCGAACACATCGGTCAAATCGCCATCGTAATCTTCCGCCCAGATGTGCTGGTCATTCGCGGTGTTAATCAATTGAACGTTCACACGCACCCGATTGCCGAAACGGCGAACACTGCCTTCCAAAATCGTCGAGACGCCCAGTGCCTTGCCGATTTCACGAACATTCGATGCCTTTCCTCGATACGGCATGACCGACGTGCGCGAAATTACTTTCAGATCACCGATTTTCGACAAATTGGTGAGCACGTCGTCCTGGATGCCATCAGCGAAATAGGCGTTTTCTTTTTCGGCGCTTAGATTTTCAAACGGCAATACTGCAATCGATTTGTCGATCTTGTGGGCAACTGCGCGCGGAAGGACAAAAAAACCCACGCCGGCGGAAATGGCTACGCCGGCAACGGTCAACAAGGCGATGTTGCGCCGAACTTGTTTGGGCGACGCAACCGTCGGCGTCGCTTTGATTCCCTGCGGCGTCACGTCGAACACCCAGGCAAGAACGAGCGCGACCGGAAAACCGATCAGCATTACCGCAATCACTGGGCGAATCACCGAGTTCGGAATTTCGAAAACTGGAAGGACTTGAGCAAGGCCTTGCGCCAGTGCCCAGCTTACAACCACGTAGGCGAGGGCCACGCGGTAAACTTTTCGCCGCTTCACTTCCTCGAAGAAGCCGCTCATAGCCACAGATTTCGGTTGGTTCAGATTATAGCTCAACGGCAAACGTTAGACACAAAGATGCCGCTCCTTGTTCACTTTATGCCTGTTGCGAAGACGGTTTGAAAATGCGGGCTCTGCGTCTCTCGAGAAACCACGCTGACTTCAATGTCTCTGAAACCGCCTTTTTCCAGAAACTGATGCAATTGCACTTCACTGAATCCGAGCCAGTGATCTGCATACAATTCGCGAGCGCGTTCGAATCGGTGACTCAAAAGATCGAGAATCACCAATCGGCCGCTGCGTTTTAAAATTCGACGGGCAGCCGCGACGGCTCGCTCGGGATGAATAGCGTGATGCAAAGCCTGGCTGAGAATTGCCAGATCGATATTGTTTTTCGCGATAGGCGGATCTTCAATGTCGCCGAGCCGATACTCGAGGTTCTTGAATCCATGTTTCTTCGCCAGTTGCGAGCCGAACTCAACCATCTTTGGCGAATTATCAACGGCGATCACTTTGCGCGCCTTCTTCGCCAGCAACTGCGAGAGTGTCCCCTCGCCTGCTCCGAGGTCGGCCACCGTCAGCGGCGGTAGAAGAGTAATGAGCGTATGTGCCAGCGCCTTCCACGAGCGGCCCGGCACGTAACTTCGGCCAAACTTGCCGGCCAGCTCGTCGAAGTATTTCCGCGCTTTGTCCTGCCGCTTGTGCAGGACGAGTTTGAGACCGGTGCGATCGCGCGACGTTTCCGGCAGTTCGCGCGCCAGCAGCCGCGTTATTTCTGCCACACGCTCTCGCTGTAAATTCCGGCCCTGATGGTTTGCGCCATAATAGACATTCTTCCCGACCCTGCGATCGGAGACTACGCCGGCGCGTTTCAATTGCGCCAAATGACTCGAAATTCGTGATTGGCCCATGCCCAGAAGTTGCTGGAGCTCTGCTACAGAAAGTTCTTCCTGTTCGAGAAGCAGCAACAGGCGCAGTCGAGTCGGGTCTGCCAGCAACCGCAACAAATTAATCGTTGACGCCATGATGCCAGCCAACGATATATCCACGCATCATGATTGGTCAATATGTCTGTGGACATCGTTACACCGTTGAAGCGTTGAATCGTTATAACGTTGAAAACGTCTACGACCGCCAGCCGCTTTAACGCTTCAACGCTTCAACAAAGCCATGTCTCGTCGTTACATTTTTTCCTCTGAGTCCGTCACCGAAGGGCATCCCGATAAAGTTTGCGATACCATCAGCGATTACGTTCTCGACGCTTGTCTTGAGCAGGACCCGTTGAGCCGCGTGGCTTGCGAAACGCTCGCTAAAGGCAACCTCGTCGTCGTCGCCGGGGAGATAACCAGCAACGCGAAGTTTGACCTTGAGGAATGCGTTCGCACGGCCATCCGCGACATCGGATATGTCAATGGCGATTGCATTTTTCACGCCGATACCTGCCGGGTGATTTGTGAAATGAGCGAGCAATCCCGCGATATCAAACAGGGAGTCGATGAGGCTCCAGCTGACGGAAAGGGTACTGCGGAACAAGGCGCTGGCGATCAAGGATTGATGTTTGGTTTTGCTTGCAATGAAACCCCAGAGCTAATGCCTGCGCCGATTTCTTTTGCGCATAAACTTGGGCGGGAGCTGACGCGCTTGCGTAAATCGGGCCAAATTCCCTGGCTTCGTCCCGATGCCAAAACGCAGGTCTCGATCGAGTACGATGGTTACAAGCCGGTGCGAGCTACGACCCTCGTGGTTTCTTCGCAGCATGCCGAGGATGTGAAGCAAAAAGAAGTGCGCGAGACACTCACTGAACTTCTCATTAAAGAAGTGATGCCGGCGGAATGGTTGGATGAGAAGACAACCTATTTAATCAACCCAACTGGCCGGTTTGTAATCGGTGGCCCCGAGGGCGACGCAGGTATAACGGGCCGCAAGATCATCTGCGATACCTACGGCGGAATGGGACGGCACGGCGGTGGCGCATTTTCCGGAAAAGACCCCAGCAAAGTTGATCGCAGCGCAGCATATATGGGACGCTGGATCGCGAAGAATGTGGTCGCATCCGGTTTGGCGGACCGTTGCGAAGTCCAGTTCGCGTACGCCATTGGTCACCCCGAACCGGTAAGCGTCAGCGTCGATACTTTCTGCACCGGAAAAGTCGATGAGGAAAGATTGGAGCGCGCGATCTGGGAAGTTTTTAATTTCAAGCCGGCTGAGATCATTAAGCAGCTGAATCTGCTTCGGCCGATTTATCGCAAGACAACCAACTACGGCCATTTCGGGCGCGTAGATGATCTTGACGCCCTCACATGGGAAAGGACCGACAAGGCCGAAGCGTTGAAACAGGCTGTCAGATAGAAAAACGAATACTTTTATGAGCGCGACAATCACTGAATCGAAGATAAAACAGGATTACAAAATCGCTGATATCTCCCTGGCCGAGTTCGGAAGAAAAGAAATTTCCATCGCCGAAAAGGAAATGCCGGGGCTGATGGCCATCCGCGAAAAGTACGCGCCGCAAAAGCAGCTGGCTGGCGTGCGCATCACAGGCTCATTGCACATGACGATTCAGACCGCGGTGCTGATTGAGACACTGGTTGATCTTGGCGCGAGTGTGCGGTGGGCGAGCTGCAACATTTTCTCTACGCAAGATCATGCCGCCGCGGCAATCGCGAAAAGAGGCATCTCGGTGTTCGCGTGGAAAGGCGAATCGCTCGAGGATTACTGGTGGTGCACCTACCGGGCGATTTCCCATCCGGACGGCAAAGGCCCGCAGCTCGTCGTTGATGACGGCGGAGACGCCACCTTGCTCATTCACAAAGGCTACGAGCTGGAGGAAGGCAGCGATTGGGCAAAATCCAAATCCGCGAATAAGGAGGAGCAAGTCATCAAAGATTTGCTGCTGGAGATTCATCGCGAGAACCCCTATCGCTGGCACGAGATCGCGAAAGATTGGCGCGGCGTTTCGGAAGAGACTACAACCGGCGTGCGTCGCCTTTACAAGATGGCGCAGGAAAATCGGCTCCTCGTTCCCGCCATCAACGTGAACGATTCCGTCACCAAATCGAAGTTCGACAATCTTTACGGCTGCCGGCATTCGCTCGTAGATGGATTGAATCGCGCGCTTGATGTGATGCTTTCCGGCAAGGTCGCCGTGATTTGCGGTTACGGCGACGTCGGCAAAGGCTGCGCGCAATCGTTGCGCGGCCAGGGCGCGCGTATCATTATCGCGGAGATTGACCCGATCAATGCGTTGCAGGCAGCGATGGAAGGCTACGAAGTCACCACGATCGAAGACACGCTCGGCCGCGGCGACATCTATATCACCGCCAGTGGCAATCTCGACGTGATCAGGCTTGAACACATGCAGCGGATGAAAGATCAGGCAATCGTGGCCAACATCGGCCATTTCGATAACGAGATTCAGGTCGATGCGCTCAACGCCGCCAAAGGCGTGAAAAAAACCAATATCAAACCGCAGGTGGACAAGTACACGTTCCCCGATGGTCACGAAATTTTCCTGCTCGCCGAAGGGCGGCTGGTGAATCTCGGTTGCGCCACCGGTCACCCGAGCTTCGTCATGTCCAATTCATTTTCGAATCAAGTGCTGGCGCAACTCGATCTCTGGAGAAACCGCGACACCTACAAAGTTGGCGTGTACGTTTTGCCGAAAAAACTCGACGAAGAAGTTGCGCGCCTGCACTTGGAAAAAATCGGCGTCAAGCTCACCAAGCTTTCCCAACAACAAGCCGATTACCTCGGCATCCCCATCGACGGGCCATTTAAATCAGAGCACTATCGTTACTGAAAGTCTGTCATTCCGAGCGAAGTCGAGGAATCTCTCGATTAACTACGGACGACTGAGACTTCGGGAAATTGTCGTTCTTGCTTGCAAAATCTCAGCGCGAAGGCTGGTTTGATTTCATCTCCTTAACTCCGCGCCGGCGACTTCAACATAGCTACAGTCCGGTTGTCCGCCACGTCGCCATTTTCCCGAAACGTGAACGCGCCGCTTTTGATTCGCCGCGTCGGTGAGAATGTCCGTTTCACGCCTCGGCGCCGCCAACCAGATCGTTGATCCTGCACCGTCAAAATCGAACATGATTTGCGACGTGCACGGCTCGCCGGAATACAGAGTAACCCGCCCGACTTGATCGAAACGCGAACCGACCTTCGCCGCCGTGACCTGCGCCACCGGTTTCTTTACCTGGGCGCATCCTGCCATCCCGGCCAGAGCGGCCCCTGCGATAAGCGAATGTAATAAGAACTTTTTCATAGCGAGAAATCAGGACTGCTCGCGAAACGCTTCAGCAAATCCATTATTCACGCTCCTCCACATGAAAGCGACGAAGTCCGAGCCCGATCGCTACTGATTCGGCGTGTCGAGCGATTCGGTGACGTACAAGCGGGTTACTCTTAGCTCGCCGATTTCGAGACGTTTGATTTTCGCGCGCCCAACCACAAGTCGGCCAATCGCGACCACGCCAAGCGTCACCGCGCCAATAGCGAGCGCGCCTGCGGCGATCGCGCCGATGGATTGCGCGCCTACCGCCAGGGCACGAACCGCAACGGGCCCGAACTTTTTCGGCGCTTCTTCAAGTTGTTCTGATTTCATGCGCAATTTTACCAGCTATTACTTCGGATGCGGCGGAGTGATAAGAATAGCGGGGTCAGAGCGTAAAAGCACGAACGCAAGGTGCACGTTGAAGAACGTTGCGGCAACGCCGAGCGCGTAGGAAATCACGCCGACAAAAGATTTGCGCGTAAGCGCTCCACACTTGCAGACAAGATTGTCTGCACCACATAATGCGCGGATGACTGCTCGGGAACGCGTTGCCAGGCTGGTGAAAGCTTGGCCGAAAGTTTATCCCGACGCGCATTGCGAATTGGATTTTCGTAATCCGCTCGAGCTGCTGGTGGCGACGATTCTCTCGGCGCAATGCACGGACAAACGCGTCAACATGGTCACGCCGGCGGTGTTCAAGAAATATCGAACCGCGAAAGACTACGCGAATGCGCCGCAGGCCGAATTCGAGAATGCAATCAGATCGACAGGGTTTTATCGCAGCAAGACGAAAAGCATTCGCGGCGCAATGCGCGCGATCGCAGAGGAACATGGCGGCAAAGTCCCGGATACCATGGAGGAATTAAACGCTTTGCCGGGTGTTGGCCGCAAAACGGCGAACGTCGTTCTCGGCAACGCGTTTCACAAGGACGAGGGGATCGTGGTGGACACGCACGTGATCCGTCTATCACAGCGTCTCGGCCTGACGAAGCATAAAGACGCAGAAAAAATCGAGCGCAATCTAATGAAGCTGGTGCCCCGCGAGCATTGGACGGACTGGAGTCACTGGCTCATCTGGCACGGACGCCGCCGCTGTTACGCGCGCAAGCCAGATTGCTCGAACTGCGAAGTTTTTCGATTGTGCCCAAGCGGCAGGATTTTTTTGCGGAGGGGCGAAGCGAAGTCAGAGTGATTTGCCTTGTGTAGCGGCAGGCGCGCGATGTTGCTCGCGAACACCGCGCTGATTGCCGTCGTGCTCGGCCTTTTTGCGCAGCCGTTGAAATTGCTTGGAGCTTTCTCAGCTCGTCATCGGAAAGATCTTCAAGATCGAGAAGTTCATTGCGCGCTCCTGACGGCGCGAATGAGCTCATCCAACTTCAACTGCACGGCCTTGGTGGCGCGGTTTTGTGTGTTCTGAATAAGAAACACCATCAGGAAGGTGATGACCGTGGTGATTGTGTTGATGACAAGCTGCTAGGTGTCTGAAAAATGGAATGTCGGCCCGGTAAGTACCCAGACCAAAATGACCAGCACAGCCCAGACAAAAGCCCACGCGCTGCCGAGAACGAACGAGGATTGGCGGGCGAAGATGCGAAAAGCGTATTCGATCACCGCAAAAAAGTTTCGCTGGGCGATGTGTTTGCGTAGTTTCTTAATCTTGGTCTCGACGGCCATCTATCTAATTTCGTAAACGCCTTTGGATTTGCGCGCGCTCCATTTTGATCTCGATGGCGCCTGGGAGGGCGAGCCGGTGCATTTGCCTGCCCTGAATGCGCGCAAGTGGGGGCCGCAATTGCGCTTCTCCGCGCCGCCGCGTTTGATCGAAAAATTTTATGGCGAACACGAGACGAATCTCACCGTGCCGTTCCTGCTTTACGGGTCGGGCGACTTTCACTATTTAACCGCGCTTCGATTACGCCGCGTCGCTGGACCGGTCGTGCTGGTTTCGTTCGACAATCATCCGGACTGGGACGTGCGCCCGCCGAAATGGGGATGCGGTGGTTGGGTCAATCGCGCGCTGGAACTTCCGCATGTGCGCCGCGTGAGCGTTTGGGGCTGCGGGAATTTTGAATGCTGGTGGCCGCACCAAATTTTTGGCAATCGCCGCGCGGAACGCGCCGGTATTCTTGAAGTGCATCCGTGGGCAGACGATCGGCCAGCGAAAGATCGGCAACGAAAAGGCGCCATCCTTCGCGACAATTGGCGCGAGCGTTTTGAGCAATTTTCCAAAAGCCTCGCTAACGAAAATATCTACGTCACCATCGATCTTGATTGCCTGCGCATCGAAGAGGCGGTGACAAATTGGGAGAGTGGCCGGTTCTCGGTTGTCGATCTTCAGTGGGCGCTCGGAAAGCTGCGCGAATCCTGCCGGATCATAGGTGGCGATATTTGCGGCGCGTATTCGCCGCCGAAATATACGCGGCGCAAACAGCGTTTCGCCGCGGAATTCGATCACCCGAAAATTCGATTACCCGATGAAGTAAAGATTCGCGCAATCAATTTTGCGGCTCTGGAAAAACTCTGGCTGTTGTTGGCCTGAACTCATCCCAAATTGCGATTACCGTAACTCTCCCTTCGACACGATTTTTCTATGGAACTTCATCAGTTGCGTTATTTCGTCGCGGTGGCGGACGAGGGAAATTTTTCCCGCGCGGCGACGAAGGTGCGAGTGGCACAGCCTTCGCTTAGTCAGCAGATCCGAAAATTGGAAGCGGAGATCGGCCAGCCGTTGTTCGACCGTCTGCCGCGTTCGGTCGTTATCACCGAAGCTGGGCGTTGTTTGCTCGATTACGCGCGACAAATTTTGGCGTCGATCGGCGATGCACGCCGTTGCGTGGACGAGCTCAAGGGCAAAATTGCCGGCGATGTGGCTGTAGGCGCAATTCCCACAATCGCGCCATATGTCCTCCCGGAACTGGTCGTGACATTCCAAAACCATTATCCAGACGTGACACTGCACATCGTGGAGGACGCAACCGAGCGAATCGTTCGGCGCATCGAAACCGGTGAGCTGGACGTGGCCTTGGCCTCTACTTGTCAAAAAAGTCCGACTCTCCGCATCGAGCATCTCGGCAACGAACCGTTGCTTGCGCTCGTACCGGAAGGACATCCTCTGGCAAAGCAGACCGTGATCACGTTCGACGATCTTAAATCGCAACGTTTTCTGCTCCTGCACGAGATGCATTGCCTCTCGCAACAGGTGCATCACCTGCTCGAGTCGCGTCGTTTGCATCCGGAGGTCGCGCTGGCTGGAAGCCAACTCAGCACGATTGCTAACATGGTCGCAGCCGGAATCGGCGTTTCAATTGTCCCGCAAATGATGGTGAAACATCACGCCACGCCCGGATGCGTCAGTCTGCCGTTCGCTCCACCGGTCCCCGAGCGGGAACTCAATGTTCTTTACAACCCGCTCCGGTTTCAGAGCAAGGCGGCCGCAGCGTTCCGTCAGGAAGCTTCATCTGCCTTGTCTCCCCAGGATGCGCCAATCGCGAGCGACGCGAAGCGCTAGGATTTTATCTCATCGTCTCCAGCGCCCTCGCCACCAGCGATAGCATCGGCCAGACGCCGAGGAGCAGGATTGCTCCAAAGAGGGCGAACTCCGGAAAATAATGCGGATGCGCCCTGTGCACATATCGTTCCTCCAGGAAGCGCGAAATGCGCTGTCCTATCGGCATTGTAGTTTTCATATAATCAACTGGCCACAAGCAGGCCGCTGATTGAAATACTTTATGCGTCTAGTCGCGATAGGATTCGGCTATAGCGGGGAGAAAACAAGGATTGCAGATTGCGGAAAGCGAAACCGATTATTTCGTTTTGCGCCAGATGACGTCCTCGTTGTTACGACGATCGATCAATGCGTCCACTTTGCCGGTAGCAGCATAATGAAACAGAATTCTGCCTTCGACACCTTTGCGGAAGAAAATCTCTGATGCTTCCGGGAGCAGTTGCTCCTTTTTGCCGTTTCGTTCGACAAATAGATTGTCGCCTTTGGCAATGACAGATCTCGTTTGGCCAGGTCCCAGTTCGTACGTGCCGATGTAGTCGGCGAACTTTTTTGGATCGGCTTTTCCCACGGCGGGGTCTTCGTAATAGCGATGCGCCTGGCTGGCGATGATCTGCCAATTGCCGTTGCGCTGCAGCCAGGTGTCAGTGATGTGATAACGCGCCTTCAGGTTTTGGCCGAAGATCGTCTCCGTCTCGTCAGCGTCGTAACTGAGTATGGCGGTGTTGCCGATAATTCGGCTCTGGGCGTTCTCGATTTTAATCGCTCCGGAATACCCGGCCGGCATCGGGTTGATGTCGGCGATCAGTTTTGGTTTATCGAAAATGCGCCCTTTCTCGTCGGCAAAGATGCAGTCTTCGGCGAAGTATTTTTTCCACGGCGCCTGATTGCCGGGAACGATGGCGTCGTAGAGTTCCTGACTGCGACGGACGAGTTCGTCCTGAGTGATGGGAACATCCGTGGCGCAGGCGATGGTTACGGCGGAGAAAAATGTAATGGGCACGAGTTTCATAACATCAACGATGAAAGAAGAACACGGAAGGAATGAAGCAGGAAGCAAGAATTACGTACGGAAGAAAAACATACTTCTTAATCCATCTGCCTTTTCGCTCACACAATTGCTTCAGCGAGCAACTCGGCCATGTGTTTTGGGCGCGCGTTGCTTAGATCAGTGATTTGATGGCGGCAACTTGTGCCTGAGGCGACGATTTCTGTCTCAGGCGGCTGATTGTCGATTGCGTTGAGCAAGCGCTGGGCGACCTGGACGGAAAGGTCGTATTTCTCTGCGAGTGCGCCAAATGCGCCTGCCATTCCGCAACACGCAGTGTCGAGTACGGTGGCTTTCCTGCCCGGCAAGCGTTCCGCCAGTCTGCGCATGAAAGTCGCATCCATGATCGACTTTGCGTGGCAATGCGGATGAATCGCAATGGTTGCCGGACGTTCGACGAATTGAAGTGCATCTGGTTCTTGCGCGAGCAGATCGTCAATAAATTTTTCGAACAGGAAACAGCGCTTCGCTACGTCGTCTGCGCCTTCGATATTTAGCTCGCGATAATCCTCCACGAACATCGACCAGCAAGAGGGCTCGAGGAATAAGATCGGCGGCGCCGATTGTTGAGACGTGAGAGGCGAGAGGTGAGAAGTGGAAGAATTTAGAAGCGCAATGTTGTGTTTGCCGAGTTTCGCGGCGGCATCGAGATTTCCGACGCTGAATGCTGGTCGTCCGCAGCAGCGCCGATTTTTCACGAACGCAACCTCGAACCCCAGTGCTTCGAGAACTTTTACTGCGGCGATGCCAATGTGCGGTTCGTGATAGCGCACAAAGGTGTCGTCCCAAAGGATCACGGGACCACGCTTCTGTAGGGCGTTTCTGTGAATCCCGAACGCTTTCGGGACTGACACAGACGCCCTACAATGTCGCGCAAACCAGCGATCAAATCGTTCGCGTGCGTAATGTTGCAATGAGCGCTTCGCGGATATTCCAAGCGCTGTCTCCATTAACGCGCGCAACGGCTTGACGTCGAGAATCGGATTTGCCAGCGCCCGCACCGCGCAACCGATTCGTCCGAGCACATCGACGTTGCTAAAGATTCGCTCGCGTAACGGTAGGCCATCGCGCCGCCACCGCGCGTGAAGCATCTGTGCTTTCAAGAGAGCGAGATTGACGTTCGACGGGCATTCGGGCGTGCAACCTTTGCAGGAAAGACAATTGCTCAGCGCGGCGTCCAGTTCTTCGGATTTCAAGGCATCGCGTCCGTTTACGTGCAGCTCAAGGGCTGCGCGAATGATGTTGGCGCGGCCGCGCGTGGACATGACCTCCTCGCCAGTGGCCATGAAGGTTGGGCACATGATGCCGGTCTGTTTGAGGCAGCCGCCGCAGCCGTTGCATTGCTCGAGGTTGCCGATGAAGGAGCGGTCCTTGAACGCGAATGCGAGCACCGGTTGAAATGGAAGCTCGAGCGAGCGCGTGAAGTTTTCGCGCAAATGGTTGTCGATCTTGTGGCGACCGTCGCTGAAAAATTTCCCAGGATTAAAAACGTTCTTCGGATCGAATGTGCGCTTAATCTCGCGCAAGACTTCAAAGAGCTCGTCGCCGAGTTGGTCGCGCATGTATTCGGTGCGCGCGATGCCGACACCGTGCTCGGCGGAGAGCGAACCTTTGAATTGCCGCACCAGCGCCGAGGTTTGATCAGCGACTTGCCGGAATTTTTTCAGATCGGACGCCCTATGCAGATCGAGCACAGGCCGGACATGCAACAATCCGCTGGCAGCATGGCCGTAGTAACTCGCCTCCAGCCCGAGCGGTTCCATGATCGACTGCAGTCCGCGCACGTATTCGGGCAGTTGCGCCGGGCGCACCGCAGCGTCTTCAATGAATGCGACCGGCTTTGCTGGCCCAATGCAGCCGGTCAAAAGCGAGAGACCAGATTTGCGCACCGACCAGACCAGATTCATCTGCGCCGGGTCGCTCAGAATTTTCGTGCGCAGCCCGATCTTTCTCGATTCCAAGATCGACAACCGCTCTGCAATCTCGTCGTAGAACTCGACGATCAAAATCGCTTCGCACGGTTTTGAATCCAATTCGAGCAAATCACGCGCCGCCTGAAAATGGAGTTGGCCTTTGGTTTGATCGAGCAAAGGCCGATCGATGTGTTCAATCGCCGTAGGCTTGAGATCGAGAAGCTCGACGGTGGCCTGCATCGCTTCTCCAACTGATGCGAAGAAGATCAGTCCCAATCCTTTTTCGCGCGGGAGCGGAGAGATCTTGAGTTCGGCGGAGAAAATCGCGGCGAGCGTGCCTTCGCTGCCGGCGAGAATATTGGTGAGATCATTCGGCGCGCGCAGGAACCCCTCGATGCCGTAACCCGGCCAGCGTTTGATCAAGCCCGGCGGCCAGCGCTCGGTCATCTCTGACTTCGCTGCGCGAACGAAATCCTCAATCTTCGCGCGCTCGCTGCGCAATGATGCATGCGTCTGGCCGATCTTTTCGACCCGACCATCGGCCATCACGATTTCGAGCGACCGAACGTGATCGGCTGTCGTTCCGTAGATAGGACAACGCGCGCCTGAGGAATTGTTGGCAATCATTCCGCCCAGCGTTGCGCGCGAGCTGGTGGCGACGTCCGGGCCAAAGCAAAATCCGTGCGGCCTCAGAAAATCGTTGAGCTGGTCGAGCACCACGCCCGCTTCGACACGCACGCTGCGCTTTTCCAGATCGAGATCGGTGATCTGGCGGTTATAGCGCGAAAAATCAACGATCAATCCTTCGCCAATCGCACTTCCAACCAGACTCGTGCCGGCGCCACGCGGCGTCACCGAAAAACCCGCGTCAGCCGCTGCGCGGATAACGAGACTTGCCTCTTGTGCACTTTTCGGAAATGCGACGCCTACCGGCTCGATTTGATAAATGGACGCGTCAGTCGCGTATAGTTGACGCGTCAGATTATCAAAGCGCGCGTCGCACCCCGTTTGCTTGATTTTCCTTTCCTGCGCGGAAGTCATTTTGTCATTCTGAGCGAAGCGAAGAATCTCGAGCTTGAGGAAATAATCAGAGATGTTTCGCTCCGCTCAACATGACAGTTACAGCCAAATAGTTCCGCTACAACAAATCCAGCTGTGCGGTTTCCGGCATTGCCTCCGCAAAACGAACGCCGACGCCGATGAGGCGCACGGGTTTTCCAGTGCGGGCAAAAGCTTCCGCAAGCAGCGAGCGAAAATCTTGCAAAGTAAGCGCGAGACCCGCGCGCTCGGCAGTCGTCCGTGTGAAATCGTTGAATTTCAGTTTCACGAAAATTTTTGTGATCTCACGCGTCGATTCTTTTTGCGCGAGATCGGCCATCAAGTCCTGGAAGAGTTCTTCCAGTTTTTCTTCGCATTGCTCGAGCGTGGTCAGATCGGCAGCGAAGGTTTCCTCAGTGCTAAGAGATTTGCGCGGACGATCCGGTTCGACTGACCGATGATCGATGCCGCGGCAAAGATCGTAAAGCTCGAGACCGAACTTGCCGAAAACATCGACAAGCTCCGGACGCGAAAAGCGCTGAAGTTTGCCGCATGTTTTAACGCCGATCTTCTCTAACTTTCGCTCGGACTTCTCGCCGATTCCCCAGATTTTGCGCACCGGCAAATCTTTCATGAACTCGGACACGTCTTCAGACCTCACTTCGAATTGGCCGTTCGGCTTTTTTATTTCGCTGGCGATCTTAGCGATGAGTTTGTTCGGACCAACTCCCGCCGATGATGTCAGCTTCGCTTCGTGAAAAATCGTGTTGCGGATCGCTTGCGCCAACGGCCCCGGCGCGCTCGGGTGCGCAGTGACATCAAGGTACGCTTCATCGAGCGAGAGCGGTTCAATCAACGACGTGAACCGATGCAGGATTCCACGAATGACTGCGGCTTCGCGCCGATAAACATCGAAGCGCGTAGGCAGCACGATCAAATTCGGGCAGCGTTGCAGCGCCATGAAAGTTGGCATCGCCGAGCGCACACCGAACTTGCGCGCTTCGTAATTGCAGGTCGTCAACACACCGCGCCGGTCGCGCGCGCCACCCACGCCCACCGGTTTCCCGCGCAGCGACGGGCGATCACGCACTTCGATCGCCGCATAAAAGCAATCCATGTCGAGGTGAATGATTGCTCGCGGCTTCTGTTCGATTTGCACGAAGAAATCTCGCACAACACAAGAAGCAGACCATCTGGCGTTTTCTCTTTCCCATCGCAAAATTCAGGCTTTGCAAATCGCTCGTCCGTTTAGATATTAAACCGTAACTTTTTCTGAAATGGACGCTTCCACTTCTGTCGAAACTCACCAAGACCCACACGCACACGCCGCCGAGCATGAACATCACGAGCTCGGGTTTTGGCGAAAATACATTTTTTCCACCGACCATAAGGTGATTGGGATTCAGTACGGAATCACCGGGCTGCTTTTTCTGCTCCTCGGTTTTTCCTTGATGATGCTCATGCGGTGGCAACTGGCGTATCCCGGTCAGGCGCTGCCGGTGATTGGTAAATGGCTCCCGCACATCTTTGGGGCGGGCACAATGCCGGACGGGAAAATGACGCCGGATTTTTACAACTCGCTAGGCGCGATGCACGGCACGATCATGATTTTTCTCGGGGTCGTGCCGTTGGCGTTCGCCGCGTTTGGCAATTTCGTTGTGCCGCTCCAAATCGGCGCGCCGGACATGACCTTCCCAAAGGTAAACATGGCGAGCTATTGGGCACTTTTTGTCGGAGGCAGCATCATGCTGACAAGTTTCTTCGTTCCCGGCGGCGCGGCCAAGAGCGGCTGGACTTCCTACGTGCCGCTGGCGGCATTCTCCGATGCTGGCCCCGGGCATAATCCGGTGTTTAACGGTCAGACGCTCTGGCTGATCGGTTTTATTTTTCTAATCACGTCGTCGTTGCTTGGCGCCGTCAATTTCATCACCACCATCATCCAACTGCGCGCTAAAGGCCTGACCTGGATGCGGCTGCCATTCTTCGTGTGGTCACAATTTGTGACCGCGTTTCTGCTGCTGCTGGCGTTCCCGCCACTCGAGGCTGCGATCATCATGCAATTGATGGACCGAGTTGCGCACACGAGCTTTTTCCTTCCGGCTGGGCTTGTAGTGAATGGCGCGCCGGTGTCAATCAGCGGCGGGGGGAGTCCGCTTTTGTGGCAGCATTTGTTCTGGTTCCTCGGGCATCCCGAGGTTTACGTGCTGATCCTGCCTGCGTTTGGGATCGTCGCCGAAATCTTGGCGAACAATTCACGCAAGCCGCTTTGGGGTTACAAATCATTGGTCTTTTCTGTGCTCGTGATCGGCTTTTTGTCGTTCATTGTCTGGGCGCATCACATGTGGATGACGGGCATGGGCACAGCAGTCAGCGCGTTTTTTCAGACGACCACATTGCTGATCTCGATCCCGTCGGTGATCATCTTGAGCGCGTTCTTCATTTCACTTTGGGGCGGCTCTATTCGGTTCACGGTGCCGATGCTTTTCGCGACTGCGTTTCTGCCGATGTTTGGAATCGGCGGACTTACAGGTATTCCGCTGGCTTTTAATTCAGCCGATCTTTATCTGCACGATACCTACTATGTCATCGCGCATTTCCACTACATCGTTGCGCCAGGCACAATCTTCGGGCTTTTCGCCGGCGTTTATTACTGGTTCCCGAAAGCGACCGGCCGAAAAATGAATGATTTCTGGGGCAAGGTGCATTTCTGGCCGACGCTCATCTGCATGAACGTAATTTTTCTTCCGATGTTCTTGCAGGGCATGGCCGGGATGCATCGGCGCTGGTATGACGGCGGGCAGGGATGGAACGTTTCGAATGAACACACGATTTGGGGGCTAACCGGATTTCAATGGAACGCACCGATCTCATGGGCGGCCTGGATAATGGGTCTCGCCCAAATCCCGTTCATCATTAATTTCTTCTGGAGCATCAAGCACGGCGAAAAAGTAAACGACAATCCATGGGAAGCGACCACGTTGGAATGGACTGCGCCTTCGCCGCCGCCGCACGGAAACTTCGTCCACACTCCGGTTGCTTATCGTGGTCCTTACGAATACAGCCTTCCCGGTCGCGAGCGCGATTACACGATGCAAAACGAACCGGTGGAACCAGCCGAGCGAACTCGCCGCAAACCTCCCGCCGAGCTTGTTCCTGCGTAGCTGGTTTAATGGCGATCTGCTGAGCCGTGGAAATTCCATACACAATTTCGACTCGTCCCGACACCGGTCTTTGGAACGCTAAGATCGGGATCTGGCTTTTCCTTGCGTCCGAAGTCATGCTCTTCGGCGCACTTTTCTCCGCCTACATTTTTCTGCGCATTGATGCAGCGCCGGGGACATGGCCGCACGGGCTGCTGAACGTTCCCGTCGGTACGGGGAATACTGCTATTCTCATCGTATCGTCGGTTACGGTCGTCCTGGCTTGGGCGGCGCTGAAGATGAGAAGATATCGCGTCTACTGGTGGTACATGCTGGCCACCATTTCGTGCGGCGTGATTTTTTTAACGGTCAAACTCGCTTATGAATGGCCGCAGAAGTTCGAGCACTTCGGTGCTTACATTAAGCCGGACGCGCTGGGGAAGTACGAAAAGTATTTGGGGAACGAGCGGCGCGCCGAAAAAGGGATGGAACCGCGAATCGAAATCACCGGCCACTTGCACAGCCAGAACGCAAAGGAATACGAAGTTGCACTCGATCCGGTGAATGCCGACCCAGACAATCCAGTGATGGATCGGCCGCACTTTTTGCCGCTGCCCGTCACAGACAAGATCGCGACGATCGAGAAAGAAGACGTCGAGCGGGCGACGATGTTTTTGCCGACGCACAGCGCATATTTCGCCAGTTATTTCACGATCACTGGTTTGCACGGACTGCACGTGCTGGGCGGCGTGCTGGTGTTCATTTACATGTGGCTGCCAGTCAGCAAAAGGCTTTACCAGCGTAACCCGGAACACTTGGCGAATCGCGTCGAGGTCAGCGGCCTTTTCTGGCACTTTGTCGATCTGATCTGGATATTTGTGTTCCCGCTTTTTTATTTGCTCTAAGCCATGAACAATCCGCCTGACGTCACCCAAGATCCCAAAGAGTACGAGGAATACGCCCACGGCGTGCAGAAGCACGTCAGAGGTTATTTGATGGTAGGCGCGCTTCTGCTCACGTTCACCGCGGTCACGGTTGCTCTGTCGTATGTCGATTTCGGAACGCGCAAAGCCAACATCGGCATCGCCATGCTGGTGGCGACGTTGAAAGCGGGCGCCGTCGCCGCGGTTTTCATGCATTTGGCCGCGGAAAAACGTCTGATTTACCGCATCCTGATTTTCACAGGCTTTTTTGTGCTCGGCCTCTTCTGGCTTATATTATTGGCGTGGTACGACTACCCGATCTTTCGGTAAATGTCGCTTAAGGCTTTCCATATTGTTTTCATCATTTTCTCGACGCTGCTTGCGATCGGGACCAGCGCCTGGTGCGTTTGGGTCGATCTCGTTGAAGGCGCACCGATTTATCTTGCTGGCGCAATCGCGTCGTTCGCGACCGCAGTTGCGCTGATCATTTACGGCATCTGGTTCTACAAAAAAATGAAGCGGCTTCGTATCATCACATGAAGAAGTTTTGGTCGATCGCATTTAGTTTTCACTTGTGGCGCCATGGGCGCATGCCGACGGAACCTCACCAGGAACTTACCGAGGAAGATCTGAGTAAATATGAATAGCCTCGCGCTGATCAATGAATTCCTCGGACAGCCGCCGAATGCCTCGTCGCATGGATATCAGATCGACCATATCCTCGAGTTTTGTCACTGGTTCATGGGCGCGCTCTTTGTTGGCTGGTCGGCATTTTTTATTTTCGTGCTGATTCGGTTCCGGAAACGTCGCCACCCTCAAGCGGATCACCTGGGCGTGAGGAGCGGCATTTCATCGCATCTGGAATTCTCCGTCGTCTTAATCGAAGCGGTGCTCCTGCTCGGCTTCGCTATTCCGCTTTGGGCGAAACGCGTGAATCAGTTTCCGCCAGGCAAAGAGGCGCTCGTCGTGCACGTGGTCGCGCAACAGTTCAGTTTCAACTATCACCTGCCCGGGCCAGACGGACAATTTGGCCGTCGCGATGTTGGTTTCGTCAGCAACTCAAATCCGCTTGGTCTTGATCCGAATGATCCGGCTGGCAAAGACGATATTGTGACGACTGGCGAACTGCACGTGCCGGTGAATCGCCCGGTGATTGCCGAATTGTCGTCGAAGGACGTGATCCACGATTTCTTTTTGCCTAGCATGCGAATCGCCGGCGACGCAATTCCTGGTTCGCTTATTCCGATTTGGTTTACACCAATCAAGACTGGGACCGACGAAATTATTTGTGGCCAGCTGTGCGGTCTCGGCCACTACGGAATGAAAGGCACGCTTGTCGTGGATACGCCGCAGGATTTTCAAGCGTGGCTGAAAGAACGCACCGAACTCGCTGGTGGCGCGCAAGGCGCTGCTCCGTCGCCATCTCCAGGTGCACCGCAGCAGCCGCAAAACAAACCACCTGCGCCCGCGGCCTCGCCAAGTCCCAGCGGCGAATAGGTGGCACTTCTGTAGCGGCGCTCTGTCAGCGCCGGATTGTCAATGCGACAGTCGACGCTAGCAAACTCGGCAGTCATAGACCGCCGCTCCAGCAATTGGCTCAATGGTTTCGCGTGGCTCACATGCGTCGCGACGCTCTTACTCATTTGCAGCGGCGGAATGGTCACCAGCAAAAATGTCGGGCTCGCCGTCCCCGATTGGCCGACCACGTTCGGCTACAACATGTTTTTGTTTCCAGTCTCGAAATGGGTCGGCGGAATTTTATTCGAGCACACGCATCGCTTGATGGGCTCGCTCGTTGGATTTCTGACCATCATTCTCGCTGTCTGGCTTTGGCTCAGCGAACATCGACGATGGGTGCGCAACTTGGGCGTAATCGCGCTGGTCGGCGTGATCTTACAGGGAATTCTTGGCGGCCTTCGCGTCACCATGATGAAAGATGAAATCGGAATCTTTCATGCCTGTGTTGCGCAGGCCTTTCTCGGGCTGCTCGTAGTGATTGCGCTAGTGACGACAAATTTCTGGCAGGCGATGGATTGTAGGGCGTCTGTGTCAGACGCCAATCTCAGAGTGGTCCAATTGGCGATGGCAATCACAATTGTGATTTACGTACAGCTCGCGCTTGGCGCAACGATGCGCCATCAACATCGCGACCTGTCGATTCTCGATTTTCCGACAGCCAACGGCGCGTGGATCCCGGACACAAGCGCGGCTTCTCTCGCAAAGCTCAACGCGTGGCGCGACGCCCGCGGCTTATCGGACGTGACCGCATTCCAAATCTGGCTGCAAATGGCGCACAGATTTCTCGCGTTCATCATCGCGATCGCTGTGATCGCGTTTGCTCTTCGCGTTTGGAGAGATGCGCCGCGTTTCGCAGCGCTGAAGCGATTGTCGATCCTTTGGGTTGCGTTGGTCATTTGCCAGATCGCGCTCGGCGCCTGGGTGATCTGGAGCAACAAAGCAGCCGATGTCGCCACGGCGCATGTCGCGCTCGGCGCGATCATGCTATCTTTTGGTGTGAGCATTTCTGCGATTCGCTGGCGAATGTTGGCGGTATCGCTGCACGGCACTCCCGGAGTTCGCGCCCTACCAATCTCCGCATGAAAACGGTCGCGATTGAAAATGCCAACGTGGCGCCGCCGCGGAATCGTGTCGTTGCCGATCTGGCAGAACTCGTCAAAGCGCGTCTGACGCTGCTGGTGCTGCTTACGACTGCCGTTGGTTTTTACCTGGGATCTGAGTCGCCGATCAATTACGTCGCACTGTTTCACGCTGTATTCGGAACGGCGGCGGCGGCAGCGGGCGCAGCCGCTCTCAATCAATGGTGGGAACGCAGAGCCGACGCGCTCATGCGCCGTACAAAAATGCGCCCGATCCCGGCAGGGCGAATGCCGCCGCTGCAAGCGCTGGCGCTCGGGATCGTTCTATCCGTTTTTGGCGTCGCGTATCTGGCGATTGTCTGCAATGCGCTGAGCGCGGCGCTAACGGCAATAACAGTCGCGATTTACATTTTTGCTTACACACCTCTGAAGCGCGCCAGCACTGCAAACACTGCGGTGGGCGCAGTCCCAGGCGCAATTCCGCCGCTGATCGGGTGGGCGGCCGCGCGCGGAAACATCGGCGCCGGAGCGTGGGCTCTCTTTGCGATCGTTTTTCTGTGGCAACTGCCGCATTTCTTCGCCATCGCGTGGATGTACCGGGAAGACTATTCGCGCGCAGGCTTTCGCATGATCTCAAGCGATGATCGCAGCGGCGAACGCAGCGCCAGCCAGAGCGTGTTTTTCTGCATCCTGCTATTGGTAATTGCGGGGCTGCCCGCGTTTCTTGGAATCGTG
Source organism: Verrucomicrobiota bacterium (assembly GCA_003219005.1). Taxonomy (GTDB): domain Bacteria; phylum Verrucomicrobiota; class Verrucomicrobiia; order Chthoniobacterales; family UBA10450; genus Udaeobacter. Next base: position 7,835 of record QHPG01000101.1, on the reverse strand, counting down.
ACTTTTGTCTATCTGGCAATCGAACTTTTGCTCGGGGGTTTATTCGTCGCGGTTGCAATGCGCTTCCTGCGGATGCGGACGCCGAGCGCAGCGCGTTTGCTGTTCCTTGCGTCGATCATTTATCTTCCACTGTTACTGGGAGCTTTGGTTCTAACGAAATCATGAGCGCGACTTCTGCGACAATGCATCGGGCGGCGTCCGGCAGCGGCATCATCTGGAAAGTGACGCTGATTCTCATCCCGCTGGTGACGCTGGCGTTGTTGCTATGGCTGCGGAACCTAGAAGTGAATGCGCTTCGGCAGCGCACTGTTTCTTCTTACGGGACAGTGCCTTCGTTTCAGTTCACTAATCAGAACGGACAACCATTCGGTTCACCGCAATTAGCCGGCAAGATTTGGATCGCCGATTTCGTTTACACAACGTGTCCCGGGCCGTGCCCGATGATCAGCAGCCGGATGAGCGAATTGCAAAAGCCGTTGGAGAAAACCGACGTGCATCTGGTCTCGTTCAGTGTCGATCCGGACAAGGATACACCGGAGGTTTTGCGCCGCTACGCAGAGAGATTGCAGGCCGAGCCGGGCCGCTGGGATTTTCTCACCGGACCAAAATCTGCGATCTACAAGCTTTCGCATGACGGCTTCAAACTAGCGGTGTCTGATCGCAGCGATGCAAAGGGGATTCCCGTGCACAGCACGCGGATAGTGCTCGTGGATCGACATGGCCAAATCCGCGGCTATTACGACACGACCGAAGCAGATGCAATGACAAAATTGGTCGCCGATACGAATCATTTGTTACGCGAGCAACCAAAGTGGCTATAGCCGTCCCGCTGTGCGCGACGACCGCTTCGCGCAGCAAAGCGGCTACAGGATCAGCCGACGGGCTCGGGACCGGCGCTGGGCCCCTCGTCACAGACCATTCGTAGATACTGGCCGTATTCGTTCTTCGGCAATCGATCGATGATCTTGGCGAGATCGGATTGGGTGATGAAACCCATGCGAAGCGCGACCTCCTCCAGGCACGCGATTTTCAAGCCCTGCCGATGCTCGATCGTGGCGATGTAATTGCTGGCCTCGAGCAAAGCAGTGGTAGTGCCAGTGTCGAGCCACGCCATGCCGCGGCTGAGCAGTTTCACGTGCAGCTCGTTGCGCTGAAGATAAAGTAAATTCAGGTCGGTGATCTCGAGCTCCCCACGCGCCGAAGGGCGCAAAGTGCGACAAAGATCGACAACTTGATCGTCGTAAACATAAAGCCCTGGCACGGCAAAATGGCTCTTCGGTTGCTTCGGTTTTTCTTCGAGGCTGATTGCTTTGCCATCGGCGTCGAATTCGACAACGCCATAACGTTCCGGGTCGCGCACTTGATAGCCAAAAATGCACGCGCCGCGTTCGATGGCGAGCGCGTCCCGGTAGAAATCGAGTTTTCCATAAAAAATGTTATCGCCAAGAATGAGAGATGCGCCCGCGTTACGGATAAATTTTGCGCCGATCAAAAAAGCTTGGGCGATCCCTTCCGGCTTCGGCTGCTCGGCGTACTCGATGCGAATACCGAGTTGTGCACCGTTGCCCAAATAATCTTCGAGCATCGGCAAATCTTTCGGCGTGGAAATGATCAGAACCTCGCGGAGACCGCCGAGCATAAGGATCGCGAGCGGGTAGCAAATCATCGGCTTGTCGTAAATTGGCAGCAGTTGTTTGCAGACGATTTTCGTCAGCGGAAACAGGCGCGTCCCCGCGCCACCGGCGAGAAGAATGGCTTTCTTGTTCATGAAGGGATTCTCCCGATCTCCCGCGCCGATTTAATTCCAAGTTTTTTACCGAGCCGCAACCACGGCGATTCACGCCACGCTCTTCGCAGTGCAGTGAGCTCTGCCTTTGTCCCCGTGAGCTCGCCTTGGAGCCGAGAATACTTTTCCGCCAGCCGAGTCCCAAGTTGCTTTTCGCCGGCGTCGAGATTTACCAGGGCCTTATTTGGAAACTCGCTCGCTTCGCGAAACTCCATCACGGCATCAATGTCTGCCTTCATCTGCTCGGGAGAGCATTCGCGAAGCGAATAAGCGATGAGTGACACGAAGACATCGGCGCGAAAGCTCGACACATTGCCCCAGGCGGCACGATGATAAGCAGCAAGCGCGCGCCGCAACTTGGGCGAACCGGCAAGCTCAGGCGCGAGCACAGCCAAAAGGTCAACATTCATCTCGAGCAGTTCGCGCACGAGTTTTTCCGGCGCGACTGAGATCGTGTTCTGGGAATGCACGCGATACGAGAATAACTCGTCATCAAGCACCGCGAGGCGGTTACGCAATGCGCAATGGAGCACAAAAAAGTAGTCGTGAGCGTAGCGATAGTGACGAAACGGATGGTCCAGAAAGTACGCTCTGCGGCCGGTGAGATTGCTGGTCGAGCTAATAAAATTGGCGACGCCGAGCTGCTCGACGAGGTCCAGTTGGGACCCGCGGACCGACCAGGCTGCCGCGAACCATTTGGCGCGCGGGTCAGAGAATGCGATCTCGGTGCCGGTGCTATCGATTAGCCTCAACCGGGTCGCGACCACATCGATCGAAGGCATCTCGTCCAGCAAGGCCGCACATTTGGAAATCCGCTCGCGAGCGAAAACGTCGTCGGAGTTGAGGATCGCAACATAATCGCACCCAACAGCTTTCTCGATCCCGCGATTGAGGGCGGCGTGCGCGCCCGCATTGGGCTGTGTGTACAATTCGATACGCGGCTCCGCGAACGCGCGCACGATTTCGGCTGAATCGTCAGTCGAGCCGTCATCGACGATCACAATCTTATCGACAGCCCGTGTCTGGGCGAGAATCGACCGGATAGCGTCACCAATATATGCCGCGTGATTGTAAAGTGGAATGACGACGGCAATTTGTTTCATCGGCTCCACGTCTCGAGCTGATTACGCCATTGCTGAAGAGATTGCTCGTTGATGTGTGCCCCGCTTGGGCCAAATAATCTGCGCCAGCCCGGTGGCTTCGGTTCCGCCAAGAAGCGCCCGTCAAAGCCGGCTCGGATTTTCGCGTTCGAAACACGGCCACCGGCGCAGCTCGCAAGCAACCGTTCCACAACCTCCGATGCAAACGCCGGTGGTGACTCAATCGTCGCGCTGATTGTGATTTTCGCGAGACGCTGCAAAATCCACGCGCACAGCAGGGCGCGTGAGTCCGTAGCGTGGACGTGACGGATTCCATTGCGCGCGAGCTTCGGCACGAGGTAAAGCGCGCAGCGCGCAGCTTCGAGATAATCAGCCGTGTTGCACTCGGGCGGAAGTTCGCGCCGCCAGCTCTCGATTTCATGCGCGCGCGAGCGCTGCGCCTGCCATTCGGCTTCGATTACGATCGCATCCGGCAAGAATTCCAGCGCGTGCACGAGGCACTCAGATCTTTTGGCGGGCGCAATTGACCGTGAGCGCCAGACCTGAACCGGTGCGCCCGCGAGGGCCATTAGCTCGCGATCAAGCCCCGGCAATTTTGGATTCGGCCATTCCCAGACGAGATGGAGGCAATGCTCCAAGTGCCCACTCGCACTCTGAAGCGGAAGGCGCGGCACTCCGGCAGCTTCGACAAGCTCCAAGAGTTGTGCGGCGGTTTCATCGACGTCGAATCTTTCTTCGACGTTGCGCCTGCCTGCCGCACCGAGTCGCGTTCGCAGGTGCGGATCGCGTAACAGCGACTCGAGCGCATTGGCGAGCCCCTCGACATGGCCTGGAGCGACGAGCAGCCCACTCTCGCCATCGCGAACGATTTCCGGAACGGCAGCAAGTCGCGTCGAGACTATCGGCCGCGCGGTAGCCATGGCTTCGAGGATAACTGTCGGTAAAATGTCGCTCGCACCTTCGCGATCGACGATACTTGCGAGAGCAAACACATCGCAATCGGCCAGGCGGCGCACGACCTCTTCCTGTAGTAGTGCTCCCGGCAACCGAACGACGCCGTCGAGGCCTGCGGCAGCGATCGCGTTTTGAAGCGTGTTCCGCAACGGTCCGTCACCGATGATTTCGCATTCAAATTGGAGGCCGCGCTTCTTTAGTTCAGCACACGCGGCGATCAGGTCGCGAAAGCCTTTAAACTCGACCAACCGGCCGATACTCACGATGCGCGGCCGCAATGCAGGCGACCTTGGTGGGCTAGCCTGGAACTTTTGCAGATCAATGCCGTTATAGATCCGGTAAATTTTTTTAGCGGCCTCGGGACACTTTTGGACGAGCAACTCGCGACTGTAGTCGCTCACTGCGACAACGAACGCAGCTTCGCGGCACATTTCGCGCAGCAGTTCGTCGCTGCCAACATCAAGCATGAAGTCCTGCGCGTGCGCCGTGAAGCTGAATCCGATTTTGCTGATCTCCTTGATGAAGAGCGCGGTGTGGGTCGCGTTCCTAGCGAAATGCACATGAAAATGCGCCACGCCACTGCGGGCGAAGTGGTCGGCGAAAAAAAGCGCGTTGCGCGCGCGTCGCTCGGCCTTGAAGTCAGGGCCGTATCGCGCCTCGTGCTCTGCGACGAGAGCGGCAGGCCAAGTGTCGTCGCGGCGTGCGAGCTGCGCCATCGTTCGGACGACTCTCGGCGGCGGCGCGTAGCGAACTTCCGCTTGCAAATTCGACCCGTGCCCGTGGCGAAGGCTCGTGAATGGCGGATTGATCGAGCCGATTTCCAAGTCCACACCGCACCGCTCCAACGCCAGCATCTCAGCGTCGCAAAATGTCTGCGAGATTATGGGATACCGGGAATAGAGATAGCCAAGCCGCATCGGCATCAATGATTACGCGCGGCGCGCAAAAATAGCAATGGCAGGGCGCGTCGCTCCCGTCTGCGCCGAGGCTACGGCGGGCAGGCCGTGTGCGCCGCATGCCGTCGCGTATTCCCTACGAAAACTGGACGTCCTTACCCGGGTCCATCTCGAAATCCAGCGCCAGGAAATCCTCCGTGTTCGGCTTAATGATCTCTTCCGTGAACTTCACGAAAACTGGGTCTTCGCGAAAAATGGCGTACTTGTCCATCGACTCAAAATCGATGGCAATGAAGAACGGCCAGTCCATTTCGGGACCGATCCGTTTCCCGCATTTGATGCTCAGGACCTCCGGAATTTTCAAAAGCTGCATCCGCGCATTCATCATCATCGCTTCCACGCGGGCCGGCGTGACCTCGGACTTGAGCTTGTAGAGAACGACATGATGAACCATGAGGGTAAAGCTAATAGGCGGTTCCAAGGTGCCGTGCAAGCCCGAATCCACAACCGGGCGAAGCGGATTGACAACGTCTCAATCACTCCATATCGGTTTGTCCCGGTATATGCTTAATTAAGGCCATCATGCATGCGTTGGGCCAAAACGACTGGCATTGCAGGCTCTGCGGCCAGCCTCTTGCAACCGAATCTCCTCACCGCCCGGAGAGCGACGTAATTTTTTCGGTCGTAATACCCGCACACAATGAGACCGACCAAATAGCTCAAAATCTGTTTCTCATACACGCGGAAGCATCAAAGACAGGATTGCCGATGGAGATGATCGCCATTGATGACGGCTCGACAGACAGCACGTGGCAAGCCTTGGAAAAGGTGGCTGAGCAAATGCCGGAACTAAAGGCGCTCCGGTTTAGCCGGAATTTTGGAAAGGAAGCAGCAATCTGCGCCGGACTGGCGTACTCATCCGGCCAAGCATGCATCGTAATAGACTCCGATCTGCAGCACCCCCCCGAGTTAATTCCTGAAATGGTTCGGCTCTGGAGGCAAGAGCATTGGGAGATCGTGGAAGGGATAAAGAAAACGCGAGGCTCGGAGTCGCTGATCAATCGAATCGGTGCCCGTTTCTTTTATCGCACCTTGAGCGGTCTTTCAGGTTACAACCTGTACGGGTCGTCAGACTTCAAGCTCCTGGACCGGAAAGTCATTGACGCATGGCTGGATATGCGTGAGCGGAACACTTTCTTTCGAGGCATGATTAGCTGGCTTGGATATCGTCGAAATCAGATAATGTTTTCCGTACCAAGGCGCCGGTTGACGCAGTCACGCTGGTCTTTTCTGGGTCTTTTCCGGTTAGCTGTCATCGCCATCACAGCCTTCTCCTCGCTGCCGCTGCAAGCAGTGACAATCCTTGGAGGGCTTTTCCTTCTGTGTGCGATGCTGTTCTCAGGCTACGCGCTGGTAATGTATTTTATCGGACTGGCGTTTCCTGGGTTTACCACCGTCATCATACTCGAGTTGCTGATCGGCGGGGTGTTAATGATTAGCCTGGGTGTCATTGGCACGTATATCGCTCAAATCTACCAGGAAGTTAAATATCGCCCGCGCTACGTCGTTGCAGAAACTCTCAGCAGCCACGGGGATGAGAAACTCTTGCGCGCTCCGGAAAACATGCAAACAGAGGCGACTTCCACCTTGGCCAGCTGATCGTCAGTTTGCGAGGTACTCCGCGCACATTGGAAACGCCTTGATAAGTGAGATGGAGCTACCGAACGAACATCCGCTAAAACGGCGGGAAGGCGACGCTATCCACATTAGTGGAGACTATCAGGCCCGAGCTTTGAAGTCGGACCGCGCGGCTCAACGCTTCTGGCACGAAGCAAAATTCAGGTTGATAGAACGGACCGCAATGCCTGGGAAGCACGACCGCGTACTCGATGCCGGATGCGGATCAGGAACGATTAGCCACTTTTTGTCTCTGCATGCTGGCGAGGTGGTGGGTATTGATAGCAATCCATCCGCGATAAAATACGCTAGTAGCGCCTACAAAGCGCCGAATTTACAGTTTCGACTCGGTCAATTTGATGATTTGGTGGGTGAGAAACTATTCGACAAAATCTATTCTATTGAAGTCATCGAACATCTTTACGAACATCAAGTGGCAGATGTTCTCTCGCTGTTCCACAAGCTGACGAGTCCAGGCGGTCAGCTTTTTCTTACCACACCTAATTATCGAAGTGCGTGGCCGCTTATCGAATGGCTCTTGGACAGGTTCGCGTTGGTCGCGAAGCTCGACGAGGTACAGCATGTAACGCACTTCAATAAACGAAAGCTGTCCTCGATGTGCGAACGTGCCGGATGGAGAGTAGGTCACATCGGAACTTTCAATGGACTAGCGCCATTCCTGGCGCCGATTTCTCGCCAACTCGCGCTGGGCACAGAGAAGATCGAATTTCTGTTTAATCGACTGCTTCCACAGAATCTCTTGTTTTGCTGGTGCACAAGCGAGGTTTGACCCGCGAGTCCTGACTGCTGAAGGTCTCGCTTGGCGATACGCTCTCGCTCTCGCCAGCGCGAGATCGGTCTGGCTAGAGAAGCGTAGCCGGCAACGCCCTGACGCGTTCCTGAAATTGCTGAATATTCCTTTTGGGGATGTTCATGACGTAAAAGATCCTTACTCTTCCGCCGAACGAAAACGAAATGGAATCCGCAGTCGCAAGCTCACTGAGGGGTCGGAACATCGCGATTCTCCTCTTTGTCTTTGGATCGCTTTCCCAGATTAGCTTTAGATCCTTTCTTTGGGGCACATAATCAACAATGGCCCTCTTATTATGACTCCATACATCCTGCTGGGTCATTATGATGACAGGTGTGCCGCCACAAAACGACAGAACCCTCGTGTCGTCATAATCATGCAAAAACAAGTGGACCACTGTGGTAGCGTCCCTAGGGGAGATGAGTGTGTCATAAGTGGCATCTGGAGCGCCTTCAGCCCGGTTGAACTCATCGCGTTCGAGACGAGGTGGATTTGAAGGCTGCGCTGCGCCGCTCACGGCGCAAATCACTAGACTAACGAACGATAAGCCGAGTAACAGAATTCTCGGTGTAAGAAATCGGGCTTTCTCCTCGGGCAAGTCCACAAGCCTA
>QHPG01000095.1 GCA_003219005.1 Verrucomicrobiota bacterium | reverse complement strand
TGGCTGTTTCAATTAGATTACGCAGGGAGGGCGCGAAAAATCGCCCGTATTACAAGGTGGTCGTGGCCGACAGCCACAGCCCGCGCGACGGAAAATTTATCGAGGTGATCGGCACCTACGATCCGAAAAAACCTGGTCACAATAGCTCGTTGAACGTAGAACGGGCTGAATTCTGGATCAGCAAAGGCGCCCAGCCGTCAGACACAGTGCGCAGCTTGATAAAAAGAAATAAGAAAATGACAACTGCCGCCGAGCCGGCGTCGCAGTCAGAACAAGAGAGCTCACAATCGACGCAAGAGGAAGTTGTACCTCCGCCGGCTCCAACTGAGAGTTCCAGCTAACGACTGGGCTTCATTTTCACTCGGCTGCTGTAGGGTGCGTTGTCCTCAGCGCAGATACGAAGATCTAATCCGCTGGGAGCAGCGGACACTAGCATTGGTTCAACCCCTCGAAAATTCGTGTTTATTCGTGTTGACCATCACGCCGTAGTGTTGTGCGAAAGTGGATTCGTGATTAGTTTTCTGATGAATGAGGGAGTTTCTCGAGTTCGTCATTCGGCAGCTGGTTGAATTTCCTGACGATATGGTGCTGACAGAAATTCCAAGCGGCCGGACGACTATCTTTAAATTGCAACTTCGACGCGGGGATGTTGGCCGTGTCATTGGCCGAGGCGGTCAAACCATTCAGGCTATTCGCGCGTTGCTTGCCAGTTCTGCTGCCCGCCATGGTCAACGAGCCGTGTTGGAGATTGTGGAATAGCTTCTGTAGCGGCGCTCTGTGAGCGCAGTCCGTTATTTCGGCGGTCGCAGACCGCCGCTACAATTCGGCGTTGGACGTTGGGTGTTGAGCGTTGGACGTTTCTTTCAGATGAAGATCGACATCGTCACGTTGTTCCCTGAAATCTGCCGCGCGCCATTGAGCGAGAGCATCATGAAACGCGCGCAGGAAAAGGGAATCGTGGAGCTCCACATTCATAATCTGCGCGATTGGACGACGGACAAACATCACGTGGTGGATGACGCGCCGTTTGGCGGAGGGCAGGGGATGGTGATGAAGCCGGAGCCGATTTTTGCGGCCGTGGAAGATCTGAAGAAAACCTCCAACCCGCCTTCGCCAGGCTACGGCGTGGCAGGTGTGGCCATTACGAAGGCGTCGATCACCGCGTGATCGAACATCTTGTGGACCTTGAGATTTCAATTGGCGATTACGTGCTGACCAACGGCGCGATCGCCGCAGTCGTAATTGTTGATGCGATCGTGCGTCTGCTGCCGGGTGCGCTCGGTCACGAGCAATCCGCAATTGACGATAGCTTGAGCCACGAAAGCTCCGGACTAGAAGCCCCACATTACACGCGGCCCGCCGAGTTTCGCGGCTGGAAAGTCCCGGAGATTCTCCTCTCCGGAAATCACGCCCACATCGCGAAATGGCGGAAGCAAGAGGCGCTCAAGCGCACGAAAAAAAATCGCCCGGATTTGCTGAAGTGACCTTATGAAGAGAATTATCTTAACTGCGCTTTCGTTGATTCTTTTTTTGCTACTACTCGTGGGTGTTACGGGGGGCCTCGGTTGGTGGCCTGTTAGTGCTACTGGGGTGCCGCCCCAATGGGAGTCCAAGCTCGGTCAAGCTATGCTGCAAGCGTCTCTTTCGCGCCAAGCGGGTGGGCTAACGAATCCGATCCAGCCTTCGAGCGAAGTTCTCATCGCGGGTCTAAAGATTTTTAAGACCAATTGCACCGGTTGCCACGGATCACGAGGTCAACCGAGCCAGTGGGGGACTAGAAATTTCTATCCGCGTGTTACGCAATTAGCGTATAATCCACCCCATTTATCGGCGCCCCAAATGTTTGTCGTGATTAAGCAGGGGATTCGCTACAGCGGAATGGGCGCGTGGGATGGAATGATGTCTGACGAAGAGATTTGGAAAGTGGCAACGTTCCTCGAACACATCGGGTCGCTCCCGCCCGAAGTCGAGGCGAATTGGAAAGCGACTCAATAAACTTTGCCTAGGACGATGGAGCCGTTGATCCCGCCGAAACCGAATGAATTGCTCATGACGTAATTCAACTCCGCAGCACGACCGTGGTTCGGCACAATGTCGAGATCGCATGCCGGATCGGGATTTTTATAGTTGATCGTCGGCGGAATCCATTGTCGATCTAACGCAAGTGCGCAAAGCGCCGCCTCGATGGCGCCAGTCGCGCCCAGCGGATGGGCGTAATAACCTTTCGTTCCGCTGACCGCGATTCGCTGGGCATGCTCGCCAAACACTTGTTTGATCGACGCCGTTTCCGCGCTGTCATTGAGCTGGGTCGAACTGGCGTGTGCATTGACGTAATCGATTTGTTCGGGCGCCAATTGCGCGTCCGCGAGTGCTTCGCGCATCGCACGAATGCACGATTCGCCATTCGGCAGTGGTGCGGTCATGTGGAACGCGTCATTGTTTAAGCTGTAGCCGAGCACTTCCGCATAGATGCGGGCGCCGCGTGCTCGCGCGTGTTCGAGTTCCTCGACGACCAGCGAAGCGCCGCCTTCGCCCATGACAAATCCATCGCGCAACAGGTCGAATGGACGACAAGCCAGAGCGGGGTCACCCGTCCATCTGCTCATCGTCTTAATGATGTCGAATGCGCCGATGGTAATTGCGGTCAGCGGCGCTTCTGCCCCCCCGGCGACGATTACATCCGCAAAATCATCTCGAATGTAACGGAGCGCTTCACCAACAGACACCGTGCCACTGGCGCAACTGTTTGAATTTGTCGTGCCCACACCGCGAAACCCGAATTCGATCGCAATATTCGAATGCGCTGAACCACCAAATACCTGGACAGCAAGTGTGGGTTGAACGCCCCTCGCGCCTTTTTTCAAATATCTGATGTATTGCTCTTCGGCTTTGCAGACACCGCCGAGCGCGGTACCGAAGCTGACTCCGATGCGATCTTGCGGTTCTTCGCGGGAATACTCGATCCGCGCGTCTTCGAGCGCGAGTTTTGCAGAGACAACTGCGAACTGCGCGTATCGATCGAGCCGCTTCAAACGGTGCGGTGAAAAAAACTCTTCTGGATTCCAATCGCGAATCTCGCCGGCGCAGCACACGCGGAAAACAGTCGGATCGAAGCTTGTGATCGCGGTAATGCCACCTCTTTCCGCGAGGATTCCGTTCCAAAAATGATCGACGCCGGTGCCGATGCACGTGATAGGACCGATCCCTGTGATGACCGCGCGTCGCCGAGCCTGCCGCGCCGTAGCTTTTGGCGTAGGCGGGCTCATGCGGTCACTTTGTTTGCCCTTGCTTCCACATAAGCCTTCATACAGCGCAAGGTTTTGTTGGCAATGTTATGAATAAAAAAATCGCCGATGATTGGATTGACAATCGGCCCAAGGGCTGGAATGCGAAATCGCAGGTCGTGTGAGATCGTTACCAGCACGCCATCCGTTGTATCAGAAAATGTCCAGGCGACGCGCATCCCTTTTGTCCAGGCTTTCAGATGATGAAAATGAATTTCGAGCCTGCTGCGATCGATGATTTGCTCTGAGGTCCAGGAGATCGGAATCCCGGAACGCTCCGCCGCCATTACCACAACGTTGCGATCGCTGCCGCGCTCCAGAAAGCGGATGTAGCGATAATGCGGGAGGATTTTTGGCCACAGCTCCAGATTTGCCGCTGTTTCGAAGATCGTCATCTTCGGCGCGTGCATGAGCAGGGAATTGGTCTTGTGCATTCTGGTTGCGGTTGATGATAAGATTCAAACCGCGCAGTTTAACGATGCTGCGCAGCTTTGGAATATAGAATCCTTCTCCGAAAAATCATTTTCGTGAAAGCGGAAAATCGTCGCTGAAAAGGTTACGTGCTTGTTACCTGCCTAAATTCAGCGTTAGCACATTGTCCAATTCTCGATATGGCACGCCTGAATTCACAGCGACCACCATTATTGGGAAGAGGAAAGTGGAGCCTACGGGATTCGAACCCGTGACCTCCTCAATGCCATTGAGGCGCTCTACCAACTGAGCTAAGACCCCCGCGAAAGATTTTCAGATTGTAAATTTCAGATTGCCGATTGCAACTCGCATGGTCGTTTTTTACGGTGCTCAACCCAGGGTCCAGATCCGAGATTGGTTTTTGGCGAGCAAATAATTTGTCCAATGCCTGAATATCTTTGAACGCGTTTCAGTCAAAGCTTGCAACAAAGAAACTTTTATGATGTTCAATAGGCGGAGCGATTTATGAAAGAATTCAAATTTTCGGCGCTCTGCTTGATCGCGGCGCTCTTCCCAAGCATCCACACTGCCTCTGGACAAGTAATCAACGCAAGCGTGCAAAATGTTTCTTCGCGCCCGGTCCCCAGGCGTGCCGCGCCGGCGGCTAGGCCGATTGCGAACTCGGCAGTTGCACCGCATATCGCTCCCAGGCCAGCGAGCGTCGTCCCTCGAACTGTCAACTCATATGCACCTCTCACTGTCGCCCAATCTGCTCCGAATTTTCTGCCGAATTATCCAGTCGTTGCTCGGTCATTGAATCCCACTGTCGCAGCGATTAACGCGCAGCGGAATCGACGGAGCGCCGGGCAGGAACCGATCACGCTTGATCCGGCGACGCGTCAAAACGAATTGCGCACTTTGGCGGCAATGCGTGAACGGCGTGCCATCGGAACTGGGAATCGAACGCTGGCAGCGATAAATGCTCAACGGCCCGTCATGACCCACGATCCGGCGGCGCGACCTCAGTTGGAGACGCCCGAATCCGCGGCAGACCTGGCGAGAACAAAATGGCACAACAGGAATGATCGGCCCGGCGATTCCGACGCGTTGCGCCGTCATCGTCACGAGTGGCATGATCGGAACTGGTGGCACGGTCATTGTGACACGATCGTTTTCGTTAGCACCGGATATTATTTTCTGGACGGGAGCTATTGGTACCCGGCCTGGGGTTACGATCCATTGCAGAGCTACTACGACTACGACGGGCCGATTTATACCTACGGCAATTTGCTCCCGGATGAAGTGATCGCGAATGTCCAAGTCGCCCTGCAAGATGCAGGCTATTATCTTGGAGCAATCACCGGCTCGCTAAATTTCGAGATGCGAGCGGCTCTTGCGAATTTCCAGCGCGATTACGGTTTGCCAATTACGGGCGCGATTGACGAAGCCACAGTCCAGACGCTGGGGCTGTCCTAAACCGCTTCGCAATTTTTTGTAGCGGGATCTCGCTCTTCGCGGAGACTTATTCGGAGCGGTCCTGCGAACATGGACGAAACTTCGGAGAAGTTCATCAGCGGCAAAATTGTGCGTGGCGAAAGCCCGCTGAATCTTGAGATGCCGTTTGAAAAGCTGGAGGCTTTCCTCACGCCGACTGAATCGTTTTACGTTCGTACGCATTTTCCAATTCCGGCGATCGATCGGGATGCTTGGTGGTTGCGCGTGGAAGGCGAAGTCGAAAAACCGTTCGCGATCAACTACGAACAGCTGCTCGAATTCGAATCGATAACAGTCCCGGTGACGCTGGAGTGCGCGGGTAACAGTCGCAATTTTCTCGAGCCAAAAGTCAAAGGGGTGCAATGGGGACTTGGCGCAGTCGGCACGGCAGAATGGACTGGCGTGCCTTTGTCAATCCTGCTCGACCGCGCCGGTGTGGAAGCAAATGCGTCTGAGGTAATTTTGGAGGGAACGGATGGCGGCATGCTCGATGATCCGAAGAGTCCGCCGGGTAAGTTGCGATTTGCGCGCAGCGTTCCTTTAAAGAAAGCGCGGCACGACGTTTTGCTCGCCTACAAAATGAATGGCAGCGAGCTTCCGCCGGAACACGGGTTTCCGGTGCGCGCGATTGTGCCGGGCTGGTACGCCATGGCGTCGATCAAATGGCTGCAGCGGATCATCGTCACGGACGAACCGTTCACCGGTTATTATCAAACGATTGATTACGCCTACTGGAACAGGCGAGCGGAAGTGGCTGAGCTCACGCCGCTGACCGAAATGCAAATCAAAGCAGAAATCGCGAAGCCTGCTGAAGGCGAAACTGTTCCGGCAAATTCCAGCGTGCGTGTTCACGGTGCCGCATGGACGAGCGATGGCGAGATTACAAAGGTGGAACTGAGCACGGATGGCGGATCAACGTGGAACGAGACGAATTTGCTCAGCGAACCAAAACCAAATGCGTGGCGGCTCTGGGAGTTCAATTGGCAAACGCCCAGAACGCCGGGAACCCAAACGTTAATCGCTCGCGCGACCGATTCACTCGGTCGAACCCAACCGGTGCTTCACGATGCTGACCGAGGCACCTACATGATCAATCATCTCTTGCCCATTCAAGTAGAGGTGTGCTGATTTCTTTTCGGGGAGCACAGGCTGCCAGCCTGTTCTTTTCGGCAGCTTGCCGAAAAGCCGTTCGGACATTCCATGCGTAAACGTCTTTGAAATACTCTCGGTGTCGTCGGCAGGTTGCCGACGACTGCAGACTGGTAGCCTGCGCTCCCCGAATTGAAGTTTGCCGATCTTGTTGAATTACGTTGCCGCTTCGCGTTAAATCTGAGCGATGTCGCTAGTGTTTAAAACCATCCAGACCGAGGGGATCGCCGAGCTTTCCTATCTTATCGGCGATGATGACGAAGGAGTGGGAGCAATCTTCGACCCAAGAGCAGATGTCGATGTTTATGTGGACATGGCGCGCGAAGTCGGCCTCGCGATCACGCATATTTTCGAAACGCATATTCATGCCGATCTTGTAAGCGGGTCGCGCGAATTGTGCGCGCGGTTGGAATCGGCGAAGATTTATGCCAGCGGCGAAGGCGGCGCGGATTACGGCTTTGAGCCTGAGAAAGTAAAAGATGGCGATCGATTCACGTTCGGCGAAGTGCTGGTGACCGCGCGGCATACTCCCGGACATACGCCGGAGCACATGTCCTATTTGCTGGCTGAAGCCGAGCATCCCGACGAGCCATGGGCAGTCCTCACCGGCGATTCTCTTTTTGTCTCCTCCGCCGGCCGACCGGACTTGTTAGGCGAAAAACACACAAAACAACTTGCGGAACAACAGTTCCATACGTTGCACGATTTTTATCTAAACCTGCCTGATCACGTGATGATTTATCCGAATCACGGCGCCGGCTCGCCGTGCGGCGCAGACATCGGGGCGCGGTTGAGCAGCACGATCGGTTACGAACGGAAATTCAATAGCTTTTTGCAATTCGCTGACGCCAAAAGCTTCACCGACTACGCAATCAAAACCGCGCCGCCGGTGCCGCATTATTATCCGGTTATGAAGCGCGTGAACGCGGAGGGACCAAAAGTGTTGGGAAGTCTGCCTCGCGTTCCGGGCCTTCCTCCGAAAGCCTTCAAAGAAGCGATCGAGAAAAAGGCAGGTGTCCTGGTGGATGTGCGTACTATGCTCGCCTTTGGCGGCGGCCATATTGCTGGCGCGCTCAACATCGGCGGCACGCCGATTCTATCCATTTGGGCGGGTTGGATGCTCGATCCTGAACACCCCATTCTTCTCGTAATGGAAAGCGATGACGATCTTGAGAAAATCGTGCGCCTGTTCGTGCGGACCGGATATACAAAATTCGCTGGCTATTTGATCGGCGGGATGAAAGCGTGGCATGCAGCGGGCTTTTCGACGGAACGAATCGGGCAGATGAGCATCCACGAATTGAATGAACGGAAATCCTCGTTGCAAGTCCTCGACGTGCGCTCGCCAGGTGAATGGAAAAAGGGTCATGTCCCCGGCGCGCGTCATGTTTATGTACCGGAACTCGGCAAGCGAATCGGCGAACTTGATCGAAACAAGCAGACGGCAGTTTATTGCGGCAGCGGTTACCGAGCGAGCATTGCCACGAGCATTTTGAAGCCGCAAGGATTTAAAGAGTTGTGGAACGTTCCCGGCAGTTGGGAAGCGTGGAAGAAGGCGAAGCTGCCAGTGGAAGGAGCCGACAGCGAATGAACGGCGCGACGGCATTACCACGCCGCTCATTCGGCGAGACAATGCGCGCCGACGTTTGGTGGTTTCAACCGCTGCTCGTCTTTCTCGGCTTATCGACATTCATCGTCTATTCCACGTGGGCGGCGTTTCAGGGGAAGAATTATTTCGTTGGCGATTACATCTCGCCATTTTATTCGCCGGAAATTTTCGGCGATTCGCCGCACAGCTGGTTTGGGCCGAAGCCCGCGTGGTGGCCGAGTTGGCTCCTTTTCTCGCCTGCGCTGCTGGTTCTTTGGGCGCCCGCTGGATTTCGGCTGACCTGTTATTACTACCGCGGTGCATACTACAAGGCGTTCTGGGCCGATCCACCCGCATGCACCGTGGGCGAGCCGCGCACGAGCTACTGGGGCGAGCGTTCGTTCCCACTCATCATGCAAAATGTGCATCGATATTTTCTCTATCTGGCTCTCTTCTTCATCTGGGTCCTTGCCTATGATGTTTGGGAAGCACTCTGGTTTGTCGATCCGACGACCAGTAAAACCTCCTTCGGCGTCGGCCTAGGGGCGATTGTGCTTGCGATCAATGTTATCTTGCTCGGCGGCTATACCTTTGGCTGTCATTCGCTGCGACATCTTGCCGGCGGATTCCTGGATCAATTTTCCAGATCCCCAACATGCTATCGCGCCTACGCGTGCGTGACCTGTTTCAATCGACGCCACATGCTTTGGGCGTGGCTGAGCCTTTTCTGGGTCGGTTTCGCCGATCTCTACGTGCGGCTCTGTGCAATGGGTATCTGGACAGATTGGCGGATTTTGTAACGCGAGTGATTCGTTAAAAATGTTACAAAGTTAAAACGGTCTGCCTTTGTAACATTGTAACTCTTTTAACGTTTTTACCTGTCTAACCATGCCCCACTACGAAACTTTCGAATACGACGTTCTCGTGATTGGTGCCGGTGGTGCGGGTTTGCGCGCCGCAATTGAAGCTTCGGCTGCGGGCGTTCGCGTGGGGCTCGTTTGCAAATCATTGCTAGGCAAAGCGCACACGGTGATGGCCGAAGGCGGAATCGCGGCGGCGTTGGCCAACGTCGATGAGCGCGACAATTGGAAAGTGCATTTCGCCGATACGATGCGCGGCGGTCAATATGTGAACCAATGGCGCATGGTCGAGTTGCATGCCAAGGAAGCGCCTGATCGCGTGCGCGAGCTTGAGGCGTGGGGCGCCGTTTTCGATCGCACCAAAGACGGCCGAATTCTGCAAAGACATTTCGGTGGCCACAAATATCCGCGGCTTGCGCACGTGGGTGATCGTACGGGTTTGGAGATGATCCGTACGCTGCAGGATCATGGCGTTCACCAGGGCATCGACGTGCACATGGAGCACACCATTCTTTCGCTGGTGAAGGATGGCGACCGCGTGGTCGGTGCGTTTGGATACGAACGCGAGCGGGGCCGTTTCAAAATTTTTCGTGCCAAAGCAATTGTGCTGGCAACCGGCGGAATCGGTCGCGCTTACAAGATCACGAGTAACAGTTGGGAATACACGGGTGACGGTCATGCTCTTGCATATGACGCCGGAGCGGAACTCATCGACATGGAGTTCGTTCAATTTCATCCCACCGGCATGGTATGGCCGCCGAGCGTGATGGGAATTTTGGTAACGGAAGGCGTGCGCGGCGAGGGCGGAATCCTAACGAACAAAGAAGGCAAGCGTTTCATGTTCGATGCGATCCCAGAAAATTATCGGTCGCAGACCGCGGACAATGAGGAGGAAGGCTGGCGTTATTGCCAGGGGCACAAAGACGCGCGCCGTCCACCGGAGCTGCTAACGCGTGACCACGTCTCGCGTTGTATCGTGCGCGAGATCAAAGAGGGCAGGGGAAGCCCGCACGGCGGCGTGTTTTTGGATATCTCATGGATCAAACAAAAACTGCCGAACGCCGCCGAACACATTAAACGGAAACTGCCGAGTATGTATCATCAGTTTAAGCAGTTGGCCGACATTGACATCACAGAGCAACCAATGGAAGTCGGTCCAACGACGCATTACATCATGGGCGGTGTGCGTGTTGATCCCGACACGCAAATGACGCGTCTGCCCGGGCTATTTGCTGCCGGAGAATGCGCCGCTGGGATCAACGGCGCAAATCGTCTCGGTGGAAATTCGCTCTCCGATCTTTTGGTGTTCGGAAAACGCGCCGGCGAATTCGCGGCAAAATTTGCGAAAGAAAATCAGCACGGTCCAGTGGAAAGAGAAAAAATCGATACGGTTGCGCGCGAGGCGCTCGCCCCGTTTGAGTCCCGCGACCGCGAGAGCGAAAACCCTTATGCCATTCAGAAGGATCTTCAGGAAACCATGCAGGATTTGGTGGGCATCGTGCGCCACGAAACCGAAATGCGCGAGGCGCTGGAGAGAATCGACAAATTCAAGTCACGCGCTGAGAAGGCCGCAGTGACCGGCAATCGAGAATACAATCCGGGTTGGCATACCGCGCTCGATTTAGACAATCTGTTGATCGTTTCGGAAGCGATTACGCGCGCTGCGTTGGAACGTAAGGAAAGTCGCGGCGCGCAGTTCCGCGAAGATTATCCCCACAAAGATGAGCGATTCGGCAGTGTAAACACGATCATTTCAAAAGCGGCTAACGGCTCGATGGAAATCCGATTGGAGCCGTTGCCGGAAATGCCCGATCATTTGAAGCAGGTGATCGAAGAGAATCGCTAACATCGTGAATCGAGAATCGTTACATCGTGAATCGACCCCGAAACACACTGGTCACGTTTCAACCTTTGAAGACTTGGAAGTTTACCGGGTGGCGCGCGAATTTCGAAGAGCGATGTACGGCGTTGCGAAACGCTTACCGGAAATCGAAAAATTTGGATTGGCCAACCAGATCCGACGCGCTGCGGTTTCGCTAACTAGCAATATCGCGGAAGGGCACGGGCGTTATCACTATCTCGATCAAATCAGATTTACGCTTCACTCGCGCGGATCTCTGGAAGAGTTACTGGACGATCTAAACGTCTGTGAAGACGAGCAATACCTGCTTGGTCAAAAGATCGGTTCTCTGAAAGAGGACGGTTGGCGCGTTCGTCAGTTGCTTGACGGTTACATACGCTATTTACGCCAACAGAGCGCGGATAGCGGGTCCGTGGTTCGAGAAGACTCGCCGGCATATGACGAAGACATCGACGATTCACGATTCTCGATTTACGATTCACAGTGAAAACGGCCGTTTTCAAAATCTGGCGCGGCGACGCAAAGGGTGGTGAATTTCGCGATTATACGACCGAAGTAGCGGAAGGCATGGTCGTGCTCGATGCTGTGCACGAGATCCAACGGACGCAAGCGCCGGATCTCGCCTGCCGATGGAACTGCAAGGCAGGCAAATGCGGGTCGTGCTCCGCCGAAGTGAACGGGATGCCGAAGCTCATGTGCATGACACGCCTGAGCGAAGTCCCGTTGGAAAAACCTGTCACGATCGAACCCATAAAGGCGTTCCCAGTCATTAAGGATTTGGTGACGGATGTTTCGTGGAATTTTCGGGTGAAGAAAAAGATTAAACCGTTCAATCCGCGACCGCCCGACGCGCCGGATGGCACATGGCGAATGCAGCAGGAGGACATCGATCGCGTGCAGGAATTTCGGAAATGCATCGAATGTTTTCTTTGTCAGGACGTTTGCCACGTGCTGCGCGATCATCAGATGCATGACAAATTCATCGGGCCACGTTTCCTGATTCATGTCGCCGCCTTGGAGATGCATCCACTCGACACCGAGGATCGCATCGAAGAATTACGAAGCTCGCAGGGAATCGGTTACTGCAATATCACGAAATGCTGCACGAAGGTTTGCCCGGAAAGCATTCAGATCACCGATAACGGAATCATTCCGCTGAAAGAACGCGTAGTGGATGAATTTTACGATCCGCTGGGATGGTTCTGGAAAGGACTTAAGAGATTGTTAAATCGTTAAAGGGTTGAAGCGTTGAAGCGTTAAGCGAAAATGCAACGTGGCGTGCAGGGGACTGCCCGCCCTACCGAGGTAGGACGCGTCACTCCGGTGCGCGCCGTCCACTAGCCATGAGCGAACTGAAACGACTGCACAAAGACGCCATCCCCGCTGCACTGGAGAAGGCGGAGCGTTACCGTTTACTGAACGAACCGGGCGAAGCCGAGAGTATTTGCCTCGACGTTCTCCATGTCGATCCGGAAAACCAACATGCGATCATCATGCTGTTGCTCGCGTTGACCGATCGTTTCGAGAAAGGCTACGGAGTCAGCGATTCGCAGACAAAGGAGTTGCTGGCGCGGCTTAATTTGGAATATGACCGCGCATATTATTCCGGAATCGTAGCGGAGCGTCGCGCGAAGATGAAACTGCGGCAACACACACCGGGTTGCCGGTTTCAAGCGTATGATCTGTTGCGTGAGGCCATGAGCTGGTTCGAAAAGGCCGAACCGCTTTGTGCTCCCGGCCACGACGATGCGATCCTGCGTTGGAATACCTGCGCCAGAATCATCGAGCGAAATAAACTGGTTCCGCGCGAGGAAGAAGAACCAATCGAATTTCCTTTGGAATAACATTGTAAGGCAACCGCATCGGTTGCCGTGTGAAAGGTTTTGCAGGCGAAGCGCCTGCCCTACAATTAACGTTGCAAATGAATGATGACTTTGCCCGCTTCGAGCACGAAGGCTGGGAACGCGTGGCGCACAAATACGATTCGGTGTGGTCGTCGGTCACGCGGCAGTTCATTCCCTATTTGGTAAATGCCGCTGAGGTTGCAGCTGGCATGTCGGTGTTGGACGTCGCTTGCGGTCCCGGGTACGTGTCCGATGCGGTGAGGAAGGCAGGCGGTATTCCGAAAGGGATCGATTTTTCCGGGAAAATGATCGCCATCGCACAGACAACGTTCCCTGATCTTTCTTTCGTCCAAGGCGATGCGCAGAACTTGCCATTTGAAGACGCCGGTTTCGATCGCGTCTTGATCAATTTCGGTTTGCTGCATCTCTCACGTCCAGAAAAGGGGTGCGCGGAAGCGTGCCGTGTTTTGAAATCTGGCGGGCGGTTTGGTTTCACCGTTTGGGCTGGGCCGGAGGAGAATCCTGGGGCCAAGATCGTCAATGACGCGATTGAAACGCACGCTGACCTGGATGTGGGATTGCCCGAAGGTCCGCCACATTATTTATACGGCGATAGACACGAGTGCCAAAAAGTTTTGGAACAGGCAGGGTTCGATGGCAATTCGATGAACTACGACACGCGCACTGTCGAGTGGTCTCTTCCGAATGCGTCCCATTTTTTCCATGCAGAACGCGATGCAGGCGTTCGCACCGCCGGGCTTCTCGCGCGCCAGTCGCCAGAAAAGTTGGACGCGATTCGCGTCGCAATTGAAAATGGCATCCAGCGACATGCCAGAGGAAGCGAAATCGTACTGCCAATGGCTGCGCGCGTGGTTGTCGTGTCGAAGGCGTAAGGGCGATTCACCCGTCGTTAGACAGCCAACAAAAGATGAGTGACCCCGCTATCGCGAGAAGTTGGTCATGGCGGTGGTCGCGGCAGGAATACATCACGATACGCAACCCACGTCAGGAGCTCCCGCTTAGTCCCATGTCTGGGAAGGGACTCGCGTTTCTATTCTTCCCAGGAAACGAGCAATACCGAGAGATGGTTCGTCAGCGTTATCCGGGTGGGACGGAAGGCGAAGTGCGCAATCCAGTTGGGCGGCATGTGTTCTACACGTACGTAGTAGAGCCTGGAATAAATTCGGAGTGATTCTCCACCGCGCTAAGTAAAGGAGAACACGTTGCGCGGTCGTGAATTACCTTCATACAATCGCTCCGCCGCAGGTTGATCCCGCTCCTGCGGTGCAACCGAAGCAATGATCGCCAGTCATGATTTGGCGATTTTCCATTCGTTTCGGATCGATGTCCCACAGAAAAAGTCCCGACATGTCGCGGTTGTTCCATTGCATTGCGAGCTGCTGATTAAAATCGCAATCGTAAACTTCCCCGCGCCAGCCGATGCTGATGGTGTTGCGGCACATTAAACCATCGATGGTTACCGGGTTAAACGCGTGAATCAGCAGTTGCATGTATTCATCGAGCTTGTTGTTATGGCGCAGGTTACTGGCGAACCTGCCGATCGGAAGATTCGTCAGCGTATAGAGATTGTTAAACACAACGCCGAAATGCTTTTTGAGCTCCCGCTTGTAATCCGCTTCAAGCTCCGCTTGCGAGGGCGGTAAAGACGGGCCCACTGGATTGTAAACGAGATGCAAGGGTAAGTCGGGACTGATTCCGTAGCCTAAACTGTTCAGCAGTTGCAGGGCAGCGATGCTGCCTTCGAAGACGCCTTCGCCCCGTTGCGTGTTCA
>QHPG01000075.1 GCA_003219005.1 Verrucomicrobiota bacterium | reverse complement strand
CGATTGGCTCAGGGATGAGGCGGCATTCGGCCCGGCATACCACAAGCGACCAAACGGCGGCGCGTCGGAAATTAGATCGATGCGGCGACAATCTGTGCGGCGACCGATTTCATAAAGGTGCGCAGGACTTTTTCAACCTCACTTTGGCGATTTTACCGCCACAATGAATTTTGGTCGCTGAGGAACGTACACAGGAACTTCATTCGTCATCGTCATCATCATCGTCGTCGTCTGATTCCACATTGGCCTGATACTGGTCAACTCGGTCTAATTTACTCGATTGATCTTTTGGCTGCGACACCGCGATTGCCTGCGTGACTTCAGGCTCTGTAGCTTCCCGCTTCGACGTGTCCGGTTGGCGATGGTTGGGCAAAATTCCTGCCTGTTCGGCATTCGACAGACGCTGCTGAGCCTGCCGGCGGCTGGCGACCGGCGGCTGCACCGGCTTTTCTCTCCTGATCTCTGTGTCAGGCGGCAAATTCACTTCATCAAAGTCAGTTTCCGAATCAACCGCGGTGGCTTTCCTGACCTCGTGTTTCACCGGAATTGCGTGCCGGATTTCTGGCGTCCTCGGGCTGCGTAAGCTATAAGCGACAACCAAGCCGCAAATAGCCGCAACCGCGATCGCGATAGGCGTGATTCTGATTATCATTGCCTGTTTTTGGCTCCCTTGGATGCGGATTATAGTCAGTGGACGATTAGTCGCCAATCGAAAACACTCGCCCCCAGCGGTGAAAAAGATCGAAATGATTCAGTGAGCAGGTTTGCGATTGCGGTGTGGAGAGCAAAAACGGCGATGCTATCGGTGCCGGCGGCGATGAGTCCGATGAGGCACTTGCGTAGGGTGAGGACTTGGCGACGGCGCCATTGTCGGGGTAGCTACGGGTATTGCTTTTAGTACAGGCTCAGTTGTGGGAGTTGCGATCGGGGACTGGTCCGGCCTTGGACTTGAAAGCTGAGCAGATCGCCGCGAAGCGAACAGCGAGTCCGTTAATACTTCTAAGCGCCAGACGAACATTCCTAACACGATTATCAGAGCCACTAAGATGACGGCCAGCCCAGCAGTTACTATCGCAAGGAACTTGATCCAGCCGACACACGGAGTTCCGCTTTGTGACTGAGGCATGGCAACAATTTAAGTGGGAACTCAGGGACACGCAGCCAGAAAACATCATTGTTTTGTGGAGCGCAAAAGCGGCAGAATCCGGCCGCATGAAGGTTCTGGGAAATAATCGCTGACAACCTCAGCAAAGCTGGTTGGAGTTGGGGTTACGTCTCAGCCTTTGATTCGGAGGGGCGAACAATCTGCATTGCGGACGCGCATCGCGATGGCGGGAAGCGTTTTGTTGTGCGAGCGGATGAAAAGCTGACGGCGTTTCTGGAACTCGAATCTGCGACTTCCGAAGTTATGCCGCCAAATGTTTGGCAGCCCGTCGCGAGAGTCGTCGGACGAGGGGAATGAGCAGCAGACCAGCGGCACAGGATATAACCCACCCGACGACAGCCTCCTTCAACGGAGGGCCGTTCCACCAGGTGACGAAGCGATGAAGCAGGGACCCACCAAACGCGAAGGCTGCCCAAAGAGAGAGCATCTCGAGGTGAAAGAGGGCTAAGGCTTGGTTGGGTAACCTAGCGTAGTGGATGATCGAGAATAGTACTACGACCAGGAGGATGCCTAATGAGCCCATCACGCCCGCGTCGGCATGCGAAGGAAACATTGACGGCAGGAATGTGATCACGCCGACCGCGAAGCCGATAATGGCGATGAATAGCGGCCGTAGACGAGAGCCGGTAACGGCAGCGGCGGCTGGGGCACCAACCGGGGCGGAAACCCTCCTCTCTACTACATCTGGCTGTGAGACCTGCACTTGGCGCTGCCGTTCCAGGTAGTCCTTGAGCCAGACTGACCCGAGAGAGCCGACAACAGCGAACGAGCCCGAAATAATCGCGGTGGCAATATCCGCCATCGCGTCGATTTGTAGCGCCACCCGTTTCGTCGGGCAAGCCGAAACGGTGGCCGCTCACCACTCTTTGAAATCGCCCGCGTGCTTGTGCGTTTCAATCACGTTGCCAGCCGCATCGTAAAAGCTGATGACGGCATCATGTGAACGGCTGAAAAACTTTGCAAAGCTGACAGCATTGCTGATTGCGTCCGGCTCAGTTCTCTCGGCCCGCCCATCCGTGTCACGGCGTCAGCGTCACTGAACATCTATCGTCGCGTTAAGCGCCGCGGGAAAAAATTTGCAGCCAGCGTGGTTTGAACAAAGCCATGCGCACGATGTCCTGGTGTTTGTCGCCGGCTCTGATGTCGTCGAAGAAAACTCCTTCCAGCTCAAAACCAAACCGGCTGTTGAGATTGATATTGCGCATGTTGATGTCGCGCGAGTGGATATAAACCTTGTTCAGGTTTCGGATCATGAAAGCATAATACAAAAAGCCAAACGTCGCCCGTTTTCCGATGCCTTTGCCCTGCAGCCCCGACTCGCCCACAAGCTTTTTCATCTCCAGTTTGCCCGCTCTTAGGTCAATGTTCTCGCCGCCGACGATTCCCACCGCCTGGTCGTTGTAGTAGATGCCGAAATATTCCCGCGTCGGATGGGTGAAATGCTTTTGCAGTTCGCCTTCATTTTCCGGGAACGTCGGCACGAAACTTTCGCGGACGGCCGGGACTTTCAGCCATGCGATGACTTTGCTGACGACCAGCGCTTCCAGCGGTCGAAGCGTCACTTGTTGGATGGCGATTTGCTTGCGATCCGCCCATTCGTCCTTCACCGACGCCAGCGTAAAGATTGTGTCGTAATACTCCACGCCTTCGGCGGGTTTCTTTTCCTGCGCTAGGAGATTGTCGAGCAGGTGCGAAGCGACCCAGACGATCTCGTCCTTGCGAACGCCGTAGTTGGTGAGTTCGTTGTAAAAGCCTTTCGCGACCAGTTTCAGCATCTGATCGCGCTGCTTCTGGCCGGCAATTTTTTTGTCGCTCTGCTCGTCCATCGCTGCTGTTAGCTGCACTATTTCAGCTTCCGAGCTTGAGTCCACACGGCTTTTTTGGGTAATCGAGCCCCTTTTCTTTCGCCCGGTCACCAGCGATTAATTCCCAATACTTGAAGCCACGCATTCTGTCTGTTTCGCTTTCCAGAGGGCAATAGAATGGGCGTTTCACCACAACGACCAGTTTGATATACACGGGCAAATGAGGATCGAGCACGTGCGATCACGTTGCCAGATTCATTCGTAAATAGGGATCACGGCATCATCTGACCGGCTCTAGAACGTCGCGTATCCAACTGGATAGCTGGTTGCATTCGGCTCGGCAGGCGAACGTCAGGCCGGGAGTGACTTCCCCGTCCCGACCTTTGCGCTGCCAACGAATGTCACGTTCTCATTAACCACCAGCCGGGGCGCTTCGATGTCACCACGCAGCGTGCAATTCGCCTGGAGCTCGCAGCGTTCAGTCACGAAAATATTGCCCTCCACCGTCCCTCGCACCGTCACCGATTTCGTCCTGATCTCACCACGTATGCGGGCGTGCTCCCCAATCGTGAGCGTTCCGGTGGAAACGATTGTGCCCTCCACCTCGCCGTCGATGAGCAGCTCGTTCAGGAATTTGACCGAGCCTTTGATTGAAACTCCTCGGGAGAGAAGAGCGCCGGATTGCGTTGGCTGCATGGCAAGAATTGTCCCGAATTATTCGGCATTTAGGAA
>QHPG01000094.1 GCA_003219005.1 Verrucomicrobiota bacterium | reverse complement strand
TAGAAACGAAGGACTGTTCGGTATCGAGCAGGCCGGCGATGCTGTGAATCTTTGTTGTCTCAATTGCTTCGTCGAGGGAGAGCGCCGGAATGATGGTCGGGATGCGTTTGGCCAGCATCGATTTGCCCGAGCCAGGCGGACCGATCATCAACACGTTGTGACCGCCGGCGACTGCCACTTCGATCGCGCGCTTTACGTGGCTCTGCCCCTTTACGTCGCTGAAATCGACGTCGTAACTTTGATGCGCAGCGAAAAATTTGCTCAGATCAGCGCGTGTGGGGAGCAGAGCGATTTCGCCGCGCAAAAACGCAAATGTTTGCCGCAGATTTTGCACGCCGTAGATGTCGATCTTGTCCACCATCGCGGCTTCGAGAGCGTTTGCTTCCGGCACAAACAACGCACGCTTTCCGCGCCGTCGCGCCTCGAGAGCGACCGGCAATACGCCTTTCACAGCGCGTACTGAACCGTCCAAGGCGAGCTCACCTACGAAGCTAAAATTCTCGAACGGCGAACTGTCCAATCCCTCGGTCACGGCGATCATTCCAAGGGCGATCGGCAAATCGAAGCTCGGTCCCTCCTTTTTAATGTCGGCTGGCGCGAGGTTGATGGTAGTGCGTCCCCGGGGCCAATAATAGCCGCTGTTTGCAATGGAAGTGGTGACGCGATCGCGACTTTCCTTCACTGCTGCGTCCGGTAGCCCAACAATCACAATGTTCGGGTCTCCGCCCGCTCCGTTCACCTCGATCTCAATTTCGTAAGCATCGACACCGTAAACGGCAGCAGAATAAATTTTCGCGAGCATCGTAGCGGCAGGGTGGCAGAAAATCGCTGCGCCGAAAAGCGCCAAATATCCCTGCAAAGTAAGATGCAACGGATTCCCGAAAGTATTTGTCAAATATCAAGGGCGGTGTCGGAAAACCTTGCATGTCGCGGCCAGCAAAAGCCCTACAAAAAAGATTGAACAACAGATGTTAAAAGGCTGTCACAGATTCGAATATTTAACCTTGTTAAATACTTCTCTGGATGCTACAACGCGTGATCGATAGTTCACCGGCGAATAAGATGTACAGGAAGTTGTTGTTCCAATCCCTCCGAATGAACGATGAAAAAGAGTTATATGGCTGCTGAAGATAGCGATACCGGAATTAAGATTTACCTGCGCGAGATCGGGCAAATCCCGCTTTTGACCCCGCAACAGGAGATCGAGCTGGCCGCTAAAATTAAGAAGGGCGATCGCGAAGCGCGCGCGCTGATGATCCGGTCCAATCTGCGCTTGGTGGTCAAGATCGCGCATGACTACGCGAACCTCGGCCTGCCGCTTTTGGACCTGATTTCCGAAGGCAACATCGGCTTGATGAAGGCGGTGGAACGCTTCGATCCTGCAAAGGGCGGAAAGCTCAGCACCTACGCCGCGTGGTGGATCAAGCAATCCATTAAGCGAGCGCTGGCAAACCAGAGCAAAACAATCCGTTTGCCTGTGCATCTGGTGGACAAGATCTCCAAGATGCGCCGGGTCTCGCTGCAAATGAGCGAAGAGCTCGGTCGTGAACCCACCGATGATGAGTTGGGTGACGAGATTGGGATTGCGAGCGGAAAAGTTTCGCAACTCAAGACCGTTTCGATTCGTCCAGCTTCGCTCGATGCCCCGATCAGCGACGATGATTCGACGGAGTTTGGTGAAATTGTCGGCGACGAGGATGCTCAAACGCCGTTCGAATTGTTGCGTGACAAAAACCTGCGCAACGAGGTCGGCGGTTTGCTCGACGTGCTCGATGATCGCGAGAAGAAGATTATCTTCCAGCGGTTTGGTCTGGACGGTGGCAAGCCCAAGACGCTCGAGGAAGTCGGCAAGAAATTCGGAGTGACGCGGGAGCGCATTCGGCAGTTGCAAAACATCGCGCTCTCGAAGCTTCGCCGCGCTCTAAGCAAGAAGGAGCGTCCGGTGGACGTCGAATTGCCGGTGGAAGCGTAAAGCTGGATCGCTATCCTCGCTTTGGAACGCGCGGGCGTGAAGTCCGCGCGTTTTTTATTTTGCCGGCACGTGCGCTTGTTTCGCCGTCATCCCGCGCGAAAGTCGAGGGATCCCGTGGAAGGACACCACTGGATAATTAATTACGCGGCACGCTCCGTCGGGCGTGCCGCGCACAAGACCAGGTTTCCTTGCTTATCGCCCTCCCTTTTTCTCTGCCTGCTGAACCATCGCCAGGTGTTGCTTTAGCGTCGGGACGGTTTTCGAGGCCCAAGCTTTGAGCTCGCTGTCATCGCTGCTCTTTGCTGCCCTTTCGAAGTCGCCAATATCAGTCCTGTGGACTGCCTCAAGCCACTTCAAATACAGTTGGTCAAAATCCCCGCTACCGAGGTTTTGTGCTCTCACACCGCTGGTGTTGAATGTGACGCCTTTGCGGTTGGCCAGCGCAGTCAACTCCTTGTTGGTCCGCGTATGATCGGCAACCATGCGCGCGGCGACGCTTTTTACCCCCGCGCTTTTTGCCTGTTTCTCGGCCATCTTCCCATTCTCTACTTCCTGTGCGCCGCCGCCTGCTGCCTTCTGGATAAAGTTCACGTCCTTCTGGCTCATTTTCACCTTGGCGCCGGGTGATGCCGCGCCGGCGGACTGGGAACGAAGATGTGGGTTGCTCCCGAGTGGCATACCCGGTTCGGCCCCGGTTTGAGCGCGGATGGTTCCGATAAAGCAGATGCTGCTGGCTGCGATCACAGTGGGTGTAATTGCTGACAGTGATATAAGTTTTGATTTCATCAGGGGCTCCTTGTTGAGATGATCTTCTATAATTACCGGCTGAGCCGGCATTTGAGAATCGCATCGTCGCATCAGCTTGGACGCGACTCCACACATAAAATTCATATAAAAATCGGCGTGTGACAAGGCTGGCGATTCTTATCGGAGCACTTTCGACGCGTGGGAAATTCGATCAGCCATGCGGAATATTCTCTTCGTAGGAGCTTTCTACTCGTCGCGCCACATCCTTGTAGCCGTAATCAACTTCGTAAATCTGCTTCATACAGGCCAGCGATTTGTCCCGTTCGCCGATCCGCTCGTAAACGACGCCGAGATTGTAAACGATCTCCTTTTTCGTCGCGTCCATTGACAAGATTTCCGTCGACGCTTCTTCGAGTTGCCTCGTAGCAAGATCAAGCATCTCAAGTTCGCTATAGCAGCAGCCGAGGAGGTTCATCGCTTTCAGGCGCGCATGCGGATTTTGCCGTGCGCGTTGCAGCTCTGAGATAGCCTCGCGAAAACGCCCGGCATCAAAAAGGTTTTCACCCAACTCGAATCGAAGCTGAAGGTCGGTGGGATTCCGCGCCACGCGCTCCCGCGCATCGTCGATGAGGATTTCTGCACGTTTGATTTTAGCGGCCTTTAATTGCTCGGACTTTTTCGCATGCGATTCATTTGTTTCATCGTGCCTGGAGAGAAATTCCTCGTGCGCAGCGATATCCCGCTCGAGGCGTCTCATTTTCAAATCGGAAACTTTTCGAGCCAACCCGGTGTCTGCGCCTTTGGTCAGGTCGGCAGCACACTGATACCAGCGAATCGCTGCCTCGAAATCTTCCTTTTGCTCGTTCAACGCGCCCAGGCGTCGCACCAGATCGACATTTGCCGGTTCCGCTTTATGACGCACGTAGGTTTCGGCAATTTGTTGATCGAGCGCTTCGCCGGTCAAGCGCAGGCGGCTCTGTTGCTCAAGTGAAATTGCTACGCCTTTGTCCTTGATCAGGTCGCGGTAGCTTTCAGCCTGCGTCCATCCACCACGCTTCATGGATGCGCGTGCCGAGGCGTCTTTGCCCAGGCGAAGTACTTGAGCATCGAGCGGATTTATCGACGTGATTTGATTATAGATTTCTTCCTCCTGATCGCTGTCTCCCAGTTCGTGATACAAGCGCCCAAGCTCGTGCAGCACCTTCACGTCGCGAGAATTTTCTTCGAGCAGCGTGCGCAGCGCGAAAACCCCGATCTCCGGCCAGCCGGCTGCTACCGCGGCTTCTTTCAAAACCAGATTTGCCTGGCGATTGTAAGGTTCCTTTTCCAGAACCTTCTCCAATATTTCAACCGCGCGTTTCGGGTCGTTTTTAATTTTTCGCTGCGCATTCATAACCGTGAACGACGCAGTTGAGATGTTAAAAAAGCCTTTCTTTGCCGATTTGCTTTTTGTTACCTCGGCGCGCCGCAATAGTTCGCGGCCCGTGAGAAATTGAGGCTCCTGCGTGAGAATCTCCTGCAAGAGTGAAATTGCGTAGCCGAAATTGCGCAGCTCGATGGCCGCCACTGCCTTGAGCCAGAGGGCGCGCAACGCTTCGCTCAACTCTTTCTCGGTTTTAACCGCCATCGCGCTGACTATAGTTTCACTTCCACACTCCGTCACCGCAAATGGTGCCGCGTCGGATATTCGGGCGCACAAAGCCGAGACCGAACCGCGCTTCGCCAAAATCAACCGTGGCATCAACGACAACGAATTCTGTAGCGCACTCCAACTAGCACGCCACGCCGGTCTCTGGCGCTTCAACACCCGCTGGTCCCGCCGTCGCGGGATGATTCCGCACGGCGCTGCAGTCTGGCTGCCGCGAATGCAAAAGCTGGCGAATACAGCCTAAAGCAAATCCAACTGCGGCTTCTCCGGTTGCGGCATGCCTTTGGTCGATCTCTTCCGTTTGGCAGGTTGTGCAGCTGCGCCGTCTGGCTTTTCCAGGTGCGCGAGAATGTCCTTCGCGCGATCGAGAATTTCTTTTGGCAAACCAGCCAGGCTGTCGTGCAGAAACTCGGCTACACTCCACGCGATGGAAAGCCCGTCGAATGTCGATGTGCCGCGTCCGATTTCGTCGAGGATCACCAGACTGCGTCCGGTGGCGTTGTTGACGATGTTCGAGGTCTCGTTCATTTCCACCATGAACGTTGACTGGCCTCGCGCGAGATCATCGCTTGCGCCGACGCGGGTGAAGATGCGATCAACGACACCAATCTCTGCGTTCTCTGCCGGCACAAAGCTGCCGATGTGAGCCATCAACACAATCAGCGCGACCTGGCGAATATAAGTGGATTTACCAGCCATATTCGGTCCGGTGATGATCGCCAGCCGCATGGTCTCGCCGTCGAGCGACGTATCATTCGGCACGAATTTCTCTTCTACCAGCGTTTGATCCAAGACGGGATGGCGGCCATCCCTGATGACAAGCCGCAGCGTTTCGTTCAAAGCTGGCCGGCAGTAACGGAAGAGACGTGCCGTTTCCGCGAGCGCGCAGATCACGTCAAGAATCGCGATTGCCTCGGCAGTTTGCTGAATTGGCCCGAGCTCGCACAAAGTTTCGTCGCGCAGTTTTTGAAAAAGCTGGTACTCGAGGTTCTGGGCGCGTTCATCCGCGCCAAGGATTTTCGCCTCCATCTCCTTCAGCTCCGGCGTGATGAAGCGTTCCCCGCCCACAGTAGTTTGCTTACGCGTGTAATGCGCAGGCACGTTTGCCAGATTCGATTTCGTGACTTCGATAAAATAACCGAAGACCGAGTTGTAACGCACCTTCAGCGACTTGATACCCGTCACAGCGATCTCGCACTCCTGTAAATGGCTGATCCAGTTTTTCCCCTCGCGCGACGCCTGCCGCAACGCGTCAAGATCAGCATCGTAGCCGTCACAGAAAATACCGCCTTCTTTCAGCGCGAGAGGCGGATCATCAACAACGGCTTTGGCCAGCCTCTCCGCCAGCGCCGGCATTTCGTGGATTTGATTTTGCAAACGCTGCGCCAATGATTCGACGTCGCCTCGTTCATTGACCCGAGTTGCCCCAAACGCGAGGCGGTCGAGCAGCTTTTGCAGTTCGACTTTCAATTTCGGGATTTGTTGAAGCGAAGTTTTGAGCGCGACCAAATCGCGCGCATTACCCGAGGCCTGGCTTAAGCGGCCGGCCGCACGTTCGATGTCGCGAATCGATTTCAACTCGGTGCGGATCGCTGCTAGCAGGTCCGGCTCCTGCATTAAATCGGCAATCATCTGCTGGCGCCGCTCCAGCTCGAGCACATTGCGCAGCGGCTGCAAGATCCAGAAGCGCAATTTGCGTCCGCCCATGGGCGTGATAGTGCGATCGAGGACGGCGAGCAGACTGGTGCCGCGCGCTGTGCGCGATTCAACCAGATCGAGATTGCTTTGGGTGGCCGCATCGAGCAGGACGTAATCCGCAGGCGCATCGCAGCGCAGCGAGGTCAGATGATCGACCTTGCGCCGGAGCTGGTACTTCAAATAATGGACAATCGCGCCCGCGGCGGCGACGGCCTGCGACATTTGCCCGCAGCCAAATCCGTCAAGGGATTTGACCTTGAAGTGTTCGCACAGGGTAAAGACTGCTTGTTCGGGCAGAAACGCGTAGCTGTCGTAGCCAAGCGTATTCGGGATTTCCTTGAACTGCTGTTGTTGCTCATCGCTGACGAGAAGCTCCGAAGGAGACACGCGCGCAAGTTCGTCCAGCAGCGATTGTCGATCCTGCGCCTGGGTTAAGCGGAACTCGCCCGTGCTGAGATCGGCATACGCGAAGCCGTAAACGGCGCCATCGGCATAGATCGCGCCCAGATAATTAGCCCGCTTCGATTCGAGCAAGTCGAGATCGCTTACCGTGCCCGCGCTTACAATTTGAGTGATATCGCGCGAAACAATTTTTCCCGGCTGCGGTTCGCTGGTCTGATCGCAGATCGCCACGCGCCGCCCGGCCTTGATCAGTTTCGCGACGTAGCTTTGCGCTGCGTGATAGGGCACGCCGCACATCGGCACGCCATTGCGTTTGGTCAGAGCCACGTTCAGCAATCCAGACGCTTCCTTTGCGTCCTCAAAAAACAGCTCGTAAAAATCGCCGAGGCGAAAGAGCAGCAGCGTATCGGCCGGAATGCTGGTCCGCAGCCGCCGGTATTGCTGCATCATTGGGGTGAGCGCGTCCCGCATCATTTCAGAATTAAATCACGCCGCGCGAATTGCGAGTTTGGAGTGCGAATTAGTAAAAGTTCCTTGTCTGCCTAAGAGTGTTGGTCTGTGGTCGAGGCGCTAGGTTTCATGATCTCTTTGTTCGCTCATCAAGTAAGCGGTCGAGTCCAGATCACAGGTGCTTTTTAGCAAAAGCGCGACCAGACGCCGATTTTAGATAGTGTTCGAATTCAACAGCGCGTTTTGGGTCGGAGAATGCGGTGTAAGTTTTGACGCGCCAAGGTTTCCGTTTTGCTGTGTGTAGGACTTTGCCGGCATTGTGATGAATCAGTCGCTGGCGAAGATCGTCCGTGCGGCCAGTGTAGAAATGTCTCGGGTCGGTTTCGCTTTGCAGAATGTACACGTAGGTGAACCGACGCATTACTTGGTGGCCTGCCGAGTCGTAGCTCGCAACATTGGCATTGTAAACGACAAAGGCCCGCCTTCGCCAAGACTACGGCGCGGCAGTCTTCGCTCTCCACTTTGTTGCGAGCGAAGACTGGAGGCGAGGGGAGTTGAACCCCTGTCCTCGTCGCTATCCGCGCAAACATCTACATGTTTATCCGGCGATAGATTCTGAGGAGCCAAGCCATGCGCCGGCGCACTGCCGGCTCCCGAGCGTCCACGAAATCGATTCACAAACCGGCGCGGTCGCTCCGCCGATTCGCCAGCCTGCTGTCCACGTTTTCGCCGCTAGCAGGCGTCACTGCGAAAACGTCGCGGTCAATTAAGCCGCGAGAGCAAGATCTTCGTGATTTGCTTTTATTTTTTTGGTCCGGTTTTTAACGAGGCCAACGAACCATCCTCGACATGCCGCCTGCGCTTCCAACGATGAGTCGAAGCCAGTACGCCCCCTTTTTGTGCTTGAACAATTACCGCTTTTTACCGTCTTATGCAACAGCCCAAGCGTTCCGGGGAGCGCAATTGAATGGCCATCGAAATAACATCTGAGTCTTTCGCTCTAGCCCGGTCGGAAGAAACACTTACTTACCAGGAGGGCCCGCCCGGAATTCTTTCGGAGTTTCCGCCCACTGAGAAATCCATTTCGCGAGTTCGATTTTGGCATCTGCCTCGGCGATGGACGCGCCGTAATTTCAGCAGTCGCGCACGCGAGCTTTCAGGCGGCGATGCGATCGTCATTTCCATCCCCAATAGCGGTCGCACCTGGGTACGAACCTTTTTGTGCGCCTATTTTTGCGCTCGTTACGAGCACCCGTTCTCTCTTCATCCCGAAACGTACCACGACTCGCGCATACCTCGGATTATCTATACGCATGACCTGTATGAGCATTACACAAAGACGCGTTGGTGGGAGCGCGTCCGGGGCAAATTTCTGGCCCCGCCTGCACAAATCAGGCGAGCCAAAATCATTTTGCTCGCGCGCGACCCCAGAGACGCATTCGTTTCGCACTACATTGAAATGACACGACGGACGGCCGAGACAGCCAATGAGCTCAAGAGCCAGGCCGTGGGAGACGTGCTGCGCGATCCGATTTTCGGCATTGTTCTGATCGTTGAAACGATGAACGCATGGCTCACGGAATTCGCACGTCGGCCCGATTGCATACTCGTCCGCTACGAAGATTTGCATGCGACTCCAAACGAACAATTCCGTCGTGTGCTTGCCGCACTCGGTGAAACCGACCCCCAAGCGCGTTATTTCGAAAGTGCGTTGGAATTCTCGCGTTTTGGTAACATGCGCAAGATGGAAGCTTCGCTGGAGTACGACCGGCAACTTCTCCAGCCCGGCGATGCAAACGACCCCGAGTCGTACAAGGTCCGTCGCGGCAAGATCGGCGGATACGTTGACTACCTTGATCCGAGTGACGTCGAGTACGCAAACCAAGCGATGTCGGCGTTGGACCCGAGGTTCGGCTATCTGAAATAGACTGCAAACCAAGCCTGCTTTTTTCCCTGCGTGCGTCCAAGATAACATTTACCAATGTGCGGCATCGCCGGCTATGTCAGTTCGAAAGCGGATAATGATCCAAGCCGGCTTCTGCGGCCGATGGCGAATGCGATGCGCCACCGCGGGCCTGACGATGAAGGTTATTTTCAGGAGCCTGGCGTCGGTCTGGCGGTGCGGCGGCTTAGCATCGTCGATCTTGTCTGTGGCGGGCAACCGATCTCAAACGAGGACGGGACGATCCACGTCGTTTTCAACGGCGAAATTTACAATTACATCGAATTGCGCACCGATTTGGAAAAGCGCGGGCATCGGCTGAGCACTCGAGGTGATACGGAAACGCTGGTTCATCTTTACGAAGAACACGGAGTGGAGATGCTTCGCTTTTTGCGCGGCATGTTTGCTTTCGCACTGTGGGATTCGCGCAAGAAATTGTTGCTGCTGGCAAGAGATCGGCTCGGAAAAAAGCCGCTTAACTACTCGATAACTGACGGTGCTCTGTATTTTTGCTCGGAGTTGGCGCCGCTTCTGGATCAAAAGCTCGCCTCATGGGAGATCGATCCCGATGCGCTCGCAGCATACCTGATCTTCGGCTTCATTTCCGCTCCGCGGACAATGGTAAAACAAATTAAAAAACTGCCTCCCGCCCACTATCTGCTCTGGCAAGCTGGCGAGGTAAAAGTGCAGCGTTACTGGTCGTTCGACCAATCGGAGAAAATTGTTTGCAGTTACAATGAGGCACTTGGTTTACTTCGAGAGAAGCTCGACGAAAGCATCCGGCTCCGGCTTCGCAGCGACGTTCCGGTAGGTTTGTTGCTGAGCGGTGGACTTGATTCCAATACTTTGCTGGCGCGCCTGGTCTGCGGCATCGGGCAGAAAGTGAAGGCATTCACGATCGGGTTCACGCAGAAGGAATATGACGAATCGGAGATTGCTCGTGCGTCAGCGAGACATTTCGGAGTGGAACATCATCTCCTGGTTGGAGACCCCGATTTGTTGAAGTTGCTCCCGGATGTCGTGCGGCATTACGGCGAACCGTCAGCGGACAAATCAGTGCTGCCAACAATGCTTTTGTGCGGCCTGACTAGTCGTTACGTGAAAGTCGCGTTGAGCGGCGACGGCGGCGATGAAGCCTTTGCCGGTTATCCGAAGCATTGGCTCAAGAGTTGGCAGCATCATGTGTCCCGCTTTTTTCCATTGGGCTGGCGCCAGCGTTGGACTCTGGATTCGATGAAAGGTGGATTTTGGCAGCAAACTAAAATAATGGAGAAACTGCGGCGCCGACTGCTTCCAGAAACACGCAGCCTGTTTTCTGGCGAGTTCTTCTCCGGTCGTTTTTTTCAATCGATCGCGACGCCGATGCTTCAAAAACGAAGCGCCTCCTTCCTCGGCGCCTTGGTGCACAAATTCTGGAGCGGCAAGCTTAGTGCGTTCGATCGAATTCTTCACTGGGATAACACCGAGCCACTGCCATATTCGCTACTGACCAAGCTCGACATCGCCAGCATGGCACGCAGCCTCGAGGTGCGTTCGCCATTTCTCGACCATGAATTTGTCGAGCTTTGCGCAAAGCTACCGCGCCGCTGGAAGGTAAACGGCAAAAGAGGCAAGCGAATATTGCGCGATCTCGTGGCGGCGAATCTAACGCCGGAAGTGCTAGGCGCGCGGAAACGAGGCTTTTCCGTTCCGCTTGCGCAATGGTGGCGCAACGAAGCACGGCAGCAGATTCGCGACGGACTCTTCCCCATTCACCCGGCGCTCCAGCCGTTTATCGAGGAAAAAGCAGCCGCTCATCTGCTCGATCAACATCAGGCTGGGCGCGTCAATCATGCCCAGCGATTATGGAACCTTTGGGTGCTAAACGAATGGGCGCGCACCTTTTTGAGAAATTAAAGAGGTTTCGCGGGCCGAATTGGTTTTGGTTGATCACGTGCGGCCTGTTCCCCAACGGCGGTGCAGAAATCGCTCCCATGGCGAGAACAAGATTTTGTCCGCCAGCAAACCGATGACCACAATCACGAGCATAATGCCAATGACCTGGTCCATTGCGTTTAATTCGCGACCATAATGAAGCAGATGTCCAAGACCAAAGCCGGTCAAGATCGTCACGAAGATTTCAGCCGCCATGAGCGATCGCCACGCAAACGCCCAACCTTGTTTCATCCCGCTGACTAGAAATGGAAGCGACGCCGGCAAGATAACGTGCATCCACTTGTGGAAATACCTCGAGCCCATGGTGCGCGCGGCCCGGGCATAGATGGGTGGGATCGTGCGCACACCGGTATCGGTAGCAATGATCACTGACCACATCGTTCCCATGATCACCACAAAAAGCATCGCACCTTCGGTTTGTCCGAACCAGAGCAACGCCAGCGGCACCCAGCACACGCTCGGCAGCGTTTGCAGGCCGAGCGCCAGCACGCCGACCGTGTCCTCGGCGAATTTTAAAGATGCAGTCAGAAACCCCAGCGGGAGTCCGATAGCGAGGCCAATGAAATAACCGAGCAGCAAACGGCGCAGCGTCACCTCGGTCGCTTGCAGAAGCGTACCATCACGCAACGCGGCGATGAGATATTGGCCTACACTGCGCGGAGAAGGCAGCAGCACCGGCGACCAAATCTTTGCATGCACCAAGGCCGCCCAAATCGCGACCAGCGCGACGAAAAATAAAACTGCGAGCAAGGCTCTTCTCATTCCACGCTCACTACAGGCTCCGGCGTCAGGTAGCCCTTCAACGCTGCGGTCAATTTTGAGGCCTGCTGCGCAATCTCGATGCTGTTGAAATCGCGCGGCCGCGGGAGGTCCACTTCAAAAATCTCACGGATGCGGCCCGGCATGGGCGTCATGATCACCACGCGATCAGCGAGGCACGCCGCCTCGCGCACGTTGTGAGTGACGAAGATGATTGTCTTGCGCCGTTTCTGCCAAATCTGCTGGATATCACCGTAAAGTTGTTCCCGTGTCATGGCGTCGAGCGCGGCGAATGGTTCGTCCATGAGGAGCACGCGCGGGTTGGGCGCAAGCGCACGCGCAAGCGCCACGCGCTGTTTCATACCGCCAGAGAGCTCGTGCACGTTGGCTTCCATGAATTTTTCGAGGCCCACCAGATAAAGAAAGAATTTCGCAACCTCGCGCCGCTCCCGATTGCGTAAACCGGGTTTCAATTTCAAACCGAACATGACGTTTCCAAACGCATTCAGCCACGGAAACAGTGCTGATTCCTGAAACATCACCAGGCGATGCCGCCCCGGCGCGAGCACTGGTTGATTGTCTGCCAGCACGCGGCCTTTGTCCGGTTTTTCCAAGCCGGCGATGATGTCCAGCAACGTCGATTTCCCGCACCCGCTCGGTCCGACGATAACGATGAATTCGCCTTCGGCGACTTCGAGCGAGATATCATCCAATGCATGCACATTCTGGCGCTTCTGCTTGAACCACTTCGAAACATGGTCCACCACCAGTTTCGCCGGCGGCGGACCCTGGAGCTCTTCTTGCAGTGACATCAGGGATTTTCGAACAGCTTGGAAAGATCAGGCGCTGTTTTGATGAAACCGGCGCTGACCGAGTTCTGCATGAATTTTTCCACCGCAGCCCGCGGCGTTTCCGCCGTAAACACAATGCGCTTCCACGCCGCGGCGATAACTTGTGGGCTCATGTCGCTCTTCGTTTCTTCCAGCAGCTCAGCTTTGATTAATCGTTGGGCTTCCTCCGGATTTTTTGTGATCCAATCAGTCAGCTCGGCATGCGCTTGGGC
Organism: Verrucomicrobiota bacterium; assembly: GCA_003219005.1. Lineage (GTDB taxonomy): Bacteria > Verrucomicrobiota > Verrucomicrobiia > Chthoniobacterales > UBA10450 > Udaeobacter. The sequence goes on along the minus strand of QHPG01000094.1, from coordinate 5,353 downwards.
AAATTTCTTTGCGAGATCGCGTTGTCCGTTCAGAAATTTCACGCTCGAAACAAGAATCGTCGTTGCCACTTCCTTTTCTTCGACGATCACTTTACCGGATGCTTCCTGTTCGAGGCGAGTTAGCCATGGTTCCACAGTCCAAACTGCATCCACTCTCTTCGCCTTAAAGAGACCTAACTGATCCGGGTTTTGTGTTGGAATCACCTGCGCGTCCCCGCCGAGCTGAGTGATCTTTAGTCCGCCGTCCGTCAGCCATGCCCGGCAGGAAATGTCCTGCGTATTGCCTAATTGTGGCGTGGCGATTTTCTTGCCCCGAAAATCGGCTGCTGCTTTCAAATTTTGATCCGACTGAACAACCAAACCCGCCCCACCGTTGGCCGCGCCCGCGATCAGACGAATTTCTTCTCCGTTGGATTTGGTATAAGCATTGAGCGCCGGCCCGGGACCGACATAAGTCAGATCAATCGAATTCGCGAAAATCGCCTCCATCGCGCTCGGCCCGGCGTTGTAAACAAACCATTCAATTTTGGTTCCCGGTCCAAGCCGTTGTTCGAACCAACCTTTGCCCTGGCGGGAGAGCGCGTGTGCAACCACGCCTTGTGCGTGCGTGATGTTCGGAAAATGGCCAACACGAATTTTGGTTTCGCCAAAAGAGGAAGCCGCTGCGGCAAACCACAGCGAGATCGATAGTAAAAGGTTGAAGATTTTCATTCCGTGATTGTCGGTCTTGTCGGTGGGTCGGCGCAACAATCGATCGCCGAAAGGCACACAATTGAATTTATCGTAGCGGTCGCGCGACCAGGATCCCGCTGTCCGAGTGATAGCGATAAAGGTATTTCGAAAGCTCCTCGTCAACGGTGACGCGGCCGTAATTGCTCGGCGAAGAAGCGTGCATGAAATGCAGGACGCCATCACTTGTACGCAACGCAAGGCCGACATGCGCGGTGGAATAAAGTCCATTTCGCTCGCGTGAAATGACGCCAATAACATCGCCGCTGCGCAGTTTTGGCTCAATTGCTTTGACCTGACTTTTTGGGATCTGGTAGAGCGGTCGCGAAGAAACGTTCGCTTCCATGCGTGCAAGTGGCCCCAGCAATGAACGGTTTGCCGCGAGATAACGGTAATGTCGCCAGCCAGTGCTCATCTCGCGCGCCGAATGTGGAACGCTGCGTCCGCCGAGGTCGCGCGTCACATCCTCCACCAGACCCCGGCGATCGTTGTCGTAAAGCCAGTCTTCTAAATAATGCAGCCGCGAAAGATATTCGCCCGTGCACTGGCCGCCGCGATATCGGTCTTGTTCGATGTAATACAGCATGCGTTCCGGCGTCCAGTTCGATTCCGGTTCGTTCAGCATTCGCGCGAAACCGAGCGCGATCTCGAAGAACGTCCAGCAATCCATGCCGTTGAAATTCGCCGAAGGCGACTCGATCCGGTTGTCGATCTCCAGAGTGAAATGCTTGTAGCGTGTCCCGACCAGAGCTTTGCCGACGGCCGCAGTACGTTCACCAATCGGCAGCACTTTCCAGTTCTCCGCCTTGGCCTTTGCCACTAGCCGATTGAATTGGTCTTGTCCTTTAAAAACCGTGCTAAATGGCAATCGCGACTCGTACGCCAACGCGACCGAGCAAATTAACAATATGGGAACGAAAACTTTCCAAGTCTGCATTTCGCCCACAACTCAACGCGGAATTGCGCTGCAATCAACTCGCGTTAGCGGCTTGGTCTTCAACATACTGCCATCTGTCATTCCGACCAAAGTGGAGGAATCTCTTTACGGATTGATTTTCCATTCCTCGCTTCGCTAGCGGATAACGATCCCGCAGCAGCGGGAGACTTCGCTCGACATGACAAAGAGCACATCTGCAAAGAGTTTTACTTCGCTGGAGCAGACTTATATCGTTGACATTGTGCCAATTCGTTTTCCAAAAAAGAGTCGGCGAAATATTGTTCGCCAACCATCAAGGGACGGCGCGCCAGTCGCGCGACTGCGGGATTCTACGCGTGTCCGGCTGCGTCCGCGAGCGGACTGGCACAAGCGCAATTTTCTTACGAGCGTATTGATCCCTTCGCTTTTCGTGAAGCGTTCGGGTGGTCCTGCGGCTCCGCAATTCCCGAAAATCCGCGAAGGCGAGATCTGCATCACCTGGATCGGTCATGCCTCATTTCTCATTCAAACCCACGAGGTCAATATCTTGATCGACCCGATCTGGTCGAAATGGCTCAAGGTGATTAAGCGGCTGAAGCAACCAGGCTTCGAAATTCATCATTTGCCTTCGATTGATTTTGTCCTGGTAACGCATGCTCATTTCGATCATCTCGACCGGCGCACGCTGCGGCGCGTGGCAGCAGATCAACCGATCGTCGTGCCGACGGGCGTGGGAAATTTGGTCCACGATCTCGGCTTCCACATTGTGCACGAGCTCGATTACTGGCAGACGGTCGAGCTCGGGCCGCTGAAAATTTCTCTCACTCCGTGTCACCACTGGGGCGCGCGGTTCCTCGCGGATTTGCACCGCGACTTTGGCGGCTTCGTCATCGCCTCAAATGGCCGCACGATTTTTCACTGCGGCGACACTGCCTATTTCCCCGGGTTCAAGGAAATCGGCGACCGCTTTAATATTGAGGTCGCATTGCTTCCCATTGGCGCTTATGAACCGCCCACCGGTCGTGAAGTTCATATGAATCCAGAGGAAGCAGTCCAGGCGTTTCTTGAGCTTCGCGCGGGGACTTTGATCCCGATGCATTACGGAACGTTCCGCCTCGGCTTTGAACCGCTCCACGAGCCACCCCAGCGCTTACTCAAATCCGCTCGCGCCCATGGCATCGAGGAAAAGGTCCTCGTGATGACCGAGGGAAAGCCGGTGGTTTTATGAATAGGAAAACGCTGAACGCCCAACGTCGAACGCCGAATATTAAATTTAGAAGCTGGCGTGTCGCTGAGATTCCTAACGGAGAGTACGACTCCAAGCGCAAGCCCCCTTACGATCTCGAAGACCGGCTGCTGGAGTTTGCTGCAAACATTGTTGAACTCACGGAGTCGTTGCCAAATACTCGAGCTGGAAATCACATAGCGGGACAGCTCTTGCGATGCGGCCCATCATCTCTTTCCAATCACGGAGAAGTTGAAGCCGCAGAATCCCGCAGAGATTTCCTGCACAAACTGCGAATTTGTCTCAAAGAACTGCGCGAGACAAAACGGTGGTTGCGACTCGTAGGGCGAGTGAAAAAACTCGGATCACCTGCGAACCTCGTAACGTGCTTAAATGAAGTCGAAGAGCTGATCCCGATTTTCGTGGCTAGTATCAGGACGGCTGAAAAGAATGCCAAATGATGCGCGGCCCTTCCGAGTTCGACGTTGGGCGTTGGGCGTTGGGCGTTCGGCGTTTTCTTTCTTAAATGCCTCGTCCGCGCTCCACGCGTTCGGAATTTCCTGGCGCGATAACAGCAGGCGTAATCGTTGTCGCATTCTCTCTTATTCTTCTCTGTCATAATCCGCTCGCCTTTTGGAATGACGACTACCAATTGTCAGTTCTGCCGGTGTTTGCCGACATGGCGCGCAGCTGGTCGGAGGGGAATTGGCCGATCCTGAGCCCGTACTCGTGGGTATGCGGCAATCTGACGGGTGAATTTCAGTACGGGACGTTTTCGGTTTTTATAAATGCGGCTGTCATTCTCATCTGGAAATTTCCACTGACGTTTCCGCAACAGGCCGCGGCACTCTCGATTACGCACCTTTTTGTCTTGGCGATCGGCGCATTTTTGCTCGCACGCGATCGCGGATTTTCAATTCCATTATCAACCTTTGTCGCGCTGGTTGCCTCACTAAGCGGCTGGATCATTTGCTGGGGCGCGACCGATTGGTTCGGCGCGCTCGGTGCGTTCACGTGGTTGCCCTGGATATGGTGGGGAGCGAAGCGGGCATTGGATCCACAACGAACGAAATGGCGATTCCTCTGGCCGGCGCCATTCGTTTATCTCGTCGTGACGGGCGGATTCCCCTACACGGTTTTGATGTTGCTGCTCTTGATAGGGTGGTTGTCCGTTAAAACAATGTGGGAGCGTCGTGAGCGCCGCGACGGGCGGGACACTGAGGTCCCTCCCACATTGGCAATGTTGCCGATGCTCTTTGGTGTCGCGCTCGGTTTCGGATTGTCCGCGCCTGCGTGGCTCGCAATTCTCGATCTCGTTCAGGGTTCAGCACGTGAATTGCAATCGCCAGCGGCGCATTGGCAATGGCTGGTTCCGCCAGCGGCGTTGCCCGGTTTGATCTTGCCGTGCTGGACTGTCAATTGGGCGGATTTTTCAAGTCGTTATCTGCCACACACAGCAACCGAATTAGCATCCGGATTAGTCGCACCCGCGGCACTTATCGCTGGGTTGCTCTGGCGTGGACGTGTGCTCGTGAAGCAAATCAAGTGGGAGCTTCTCTTGCTCTTGCTCGTGCTTCTGCTGTGCATGATCCCAACGGCGGGTCTTTTCCGTTGGAGTTTTCGCTGGCTGCCTTTTTTCCATTTGGCTCTCGCAATTTGCGCAGCGGAAGCGCTGCAAATGGCGCCCCGATCAGCGACCGTGGCTACAACCACTCTCGGTCTCGTCGTTTTGACCGCGATCGCGATGTTGATTCTCCGTGCGAGCGGCCCATATGCATTTCCGCTTGTTTGGATTTTTATCGCTCTTGCGGCCGGTTGGTATCTTTCAGAACTTGCGCTCCGCGATTTTGAATTTCGTACATGGATCCCCGTATCGATCACATTTCTCGCTTTCCTGACTACATATTACTTCATGCCGACTAACTGCGGCGTTCCCACGTACAATTTTTCTCAGGAACTGCTCAAACCCGCGCCGCTCGATCGAGCTCGCCTTTATCTGAGTATCTATCCGTGGGCGGAGCTTACCTATTGTGTGGCAAACAAGCCGGAACCGGTTGGCCAGACTCTGCGGCCAGGCAGCACCTCGATGTGGGCCGGATTGCATTTCATCAATGGCTACAGCCCAGTCCGGCCCGCTGGTGTGGCCCGCGAATTCGCGACATCGATTCACGGCGAAATCAATCCTAAGGTTGGAAGTTATTTGCTCAATTCCCAGGCAGGCAAGGACGGCGAGCTGGCTCTGTTAGGCGTGGATGGAATTGTTGTTGCACGAGAATTAGATATCACGCCCCAGCCGAGCTCGGAATGGGAACAGATCGTTTCAACAGACGAAGGACGCATCTTTCACCGGCGCGGCGCGCCGTTGGCGCGCGTGCGCTCAGTCGCGTCAATCGATTCGCGGCCTAACGAGCAGTTTGTCGCCTCAACGATTTCGCAGATCGATGATTCGCGAAACCGAGTGGAAGTTGATGTGGATGTGCCAA
>QHPG01000074.1 GCA_003219005.1 Verrucomicrobiota bacterium | reverse complement strand
CGCAAATGAGAGCGCGCGAATGTGGTCGGCCACGACGCGAAAGGCGATGTCGATCTTTTCCTGCTCGGTTTCGTGGGCGACTCCGCCTTTCGGCAGCGTGCTCGTATATTCTTTGCCGCTCAATTTTTCGATCTCATCGAAAATCGGGCGGAAAACGTCGGTCTCGTAATTCGAAATTGTACCGGAAAAATCGCTGAGATTTTTTGTACCTTGAATGATCGCGGTCACGCGTTCGAACCCCATTCCGGTATCGACGTGACGTTGAGGCAAGGGTGCGAATGCTCCATCGGGGTTCGCGTTGAATTGAATGAAAACCAGATTCCAAATCTCGATGCAGCGCGGATCGTTCTTGTTCACGAGTGCGCCACGCGTGTCGCCGTCGAGAGTAAGATCGACATGGACTTCGGAACACGGCCCGCAGGGGCCTGTATCGCCCATCATCCAGAAATTATCGGCCTTGCCGCTACTGAGAACGTGAATCTTCGGATCGAGATCGGCGTCACGAAACAAACGCGCCCAGTGCTCATACGCTTCCTGGTCGAACTCGCTCGGCTCGCCCGGTCCAGGCTTGTAAACCGTCGCATAAAGCCGTTGTGCTGGAAATTTCCAGCGCTCGACCAGTAATTCCCACGCCCACTCGATTGCTTCCTTTTTGAAATAATCGCCGAAGCTCCAGTTGCCGAGCATTTCGAAAAACGTGTGGTGGTACGTGTCAAGCCCGACATCTTCGAGGTCGTTATGTTTCCCGCCTGCACGGATGCACTTCTGTGTGTCGGCGACACGCGGTGGGTTCCACGTCGGCTTTTGTTGTCCAAGAAAAATCGGCACGAACTGGTTCATGCCGGCATTCGTGAAAAGCAAATTCGGCGCGTCGGGCAGCAGAGACGACGAAGGCACAATCGTGTGCCGTTTCTCGCGAAAGAAATCGAGGAACGATTGTCGGATCTGGGCCGAGGTCATCACTTTCTGAACAGTAACGAACACAAATAAACACTAATTCGAAGACCCTGAAACCTTTAGTCTGTATTGATGGCCATTCGTGCTAATTCATGATTAATGCTCCCTGTGAACGCGACAAGTTCATCAAGTAAGTGGCGAGACGGCATCGTTTTGATCACCGTTTGGTTGCTTCTGTCGGTCGGTGCGCTCGCGGTTGCGAAACAAAATCTTTCCGCGCCCGGGTTGTATTACGACGAGGCCGTGTTCGCGGGTTTGGCCAAAGATTTTGTCGTTGGCGAAAAGCGGCTTCATATGCCGGGTTGCGAACGACCGATTTTCTTCGGCCGACCATGCCCGACGTTCGTTCAGCCGTACCTGGGTGCTTTGAAATCCTGGATGCTGATTCCCGGATTTGTACTTTTCGGGTCGAGCATCGCCGTTTTGCGCCTAACGACACTAGTCTGGGCATTACTCGCGCTGCTCGTTTTTATGATCGCCGTTAGGCAAGCGCTCGGTCTACGTGTCGCTTTGATCTCCGGAATCTTGTTGATTGTCGATCCAAATTATTTTTTTCTTGGTCTGCTCGATTGGGGCGCATCTATTGGCGCTTTTCTTTGTCGATTTCTTGCATTCTGGCTGGCGCTGCTTTGGTGGCAACATCGAAATCTGCTCTATCTTTTCTTGGCAAGCCTGTTTCTCGGGCTCGGCGTTTTTAACAAAGTCGACTTTCTCGTCTTTATAAGCGCGACCAGCGTGGCCGCCGTTTGTGTTTATAGCCGGCCAATCTGGACAGCACTGCGGCCACGTTTCTCAATCGTGCCAATTGTTTGTCTCGGCTTTTTGTTAGGCGCCGGCGTGATGATTCTCAAAATCGGGCGGATCGTCAGCCTCACCACTACGGCCCAGGCCATGACCGGACCGCGAGAACTCAACGGAAAATTGCACACGTTAATCGCGATGTACGACGGCTCGTATTTTCATCGTTTGATGAACATCGGCGGAATCTTCGGGAAAATGTTTGATCAGCCAGCCGGCGTTCATGCATTACTGGGGCTAACTGTAGCCCTCGCGATCATTGCGGCCGCAATGTTCGTGCGCGAACGAAATCTCGTCCGGATAATCGGATTTTTATTGGTTAGTTTACTTCTGGTTACGGTCGGCGTGTTGATCCTCCCAGGTGCCGTTAAAATCCATCACGCAATTTTGGCTTTTCCATTCCCGCAATTGATCATTGCCAGCATCTGCGTGTTTCTTTGGGACCGCGAATCGACAAGATCGGTTCGGCGCGTTATGCGAATAACGATTGCTGTCGCGATCTTAATTCTCATTGGGAGCGATCTGCTTGCGATCTCGAAAACCGAAACATTACTGACCGAAACGGGAGGACGCGGACACTGGAGCAACGCGTTCGATCGATTTTGCGAAGAAAACAAGAACCGTTCCGATCTCGTCATCGCGAGTCTGGATTGGGGATTCAACGAGCAGGTCGCGTTTCTGACCGACGCACCAAAACTGGTCGAGCCGGTCTGGGGCTTTCCGCAATACAAAGAGCTCCCTCGGTTGCCGCGTCAGCCGCAGTACCTCTATCTGGCACATCCGGCCGAATACAGCTTGTTCCGATACGATCTTGTCTATCTAGAGGCGCTCCGGGGCAGCGGCGAAAATGTTGAAATCAGACCGTACCCTGACCGCCAAGGCCAGGTCGTGTTCTACACAATCAAATTTCCGGCGGACTAGTAACCAAGCGCGTGATTATTCTTTATCTTCGACGGCACAATCGTGGTCTGCTTCTCGCGAAAGAAATCCAGAAATGATTGCCGAATCTCAGCCGAGGTCATGGTTAACCACGAATAAACACGAATTTCAGAAAACCTGAAACCGCCACTCTCGCTTTGAGTGCGTAGGTGTTAACCGGCAATATCTCGCGGCTCAGCAGCACGCCCGCAGCCGTCGCGCAGTATAGCTGTCAGACGAAGTTAGCTTTTGTCTTCGTCCAGCTTCGCTTTGACGGCGGTCTCGATTTCTTCGTAGAGCGCCTTGTCGTTCTTTAACGTTTCCTTCGCGGCGTCGCGGCCCTGCGCAAGCTGTGTACCTTTGTAGTTCAGCCAGGAGCCGCGCTTCTCGATAATTTGTTTTTCCAAGGCGACGTCGAGAAGAGCGCCGGTGGATGAGATTCCCTCGTTGTACATGATGTCGAATTCCGCTTCGGTAAATGGCGGCGCGACTTTGTTCTTCACGACTTTTATGCGCGTGCGGTTGCCAGTGACAACGCCGTCGGTCTGTTTGATTGCACCGATGCGCCGGATATCGACGCGCATACTGGCGTAGAACTTTAAGGCCTTTCCGCCGGGCGTTGTCTCCGGATTTCCAAACATCACCCCAATTTTTTCCCGGATTTGGTTTGTGAAGATGCAGCAGGTCCGCGCCTTTGAAATGAGCGAGGTGAGTTTGCGCAATGCCGCGCTCATCAGTCTCGCTTGCGCGCCGACTGTGGTATCCCCGATCTCGCCTTCTAGCTCCGCTCTGGTCACCAGCGCCGCCACGGAATCAACGACAATGACGTCCAGAGCGTTGGAGCGGATCAGAGTTTCGCAAATCCGCAGCGCCTCCTCACCGGAGCTTGGCTGAGAGACGAGCAAATCATCGAGGTTAACACCGAGCCTCTTCGCGTACGCAGGATCGAGCGCGT
>QHPG01000073.1 GCA_003219005.1 Verrucomicrobiota bacterium | reverse complement strand
CAGTATCCGCCGGGCTATTACATTTCGTGGGCAGGCCAGTTCCAATATCTGCAAGCGGCCAAGGAGCGGCTCAAGATCGTGATCCCTTTAACGCTGCTGATTATTTTCGTGCTCCTCTACATGAACACGAAATCGTTGGTGAAAACTGCAATTGTATTACTCGCCGTGCCGTTCTCGTTGATCGGCGCTTTCTGGCTTCTTTACATCCTCAGCTACAACATGAGCGTCGCCGTTTGGGTTGGACTTATCGCGCTTGCTGGTCTCGACGCCGAGACAGGTGTCGTCATGCTGCTCTACCTCGATCACGCATGGGAAAAATTCAAAGCCGAGGGGCGAATGACCTCGATGTGCGATTTGCACGACGCCGTCATCGAAGGGGCTGTCGGCCGCGTCCGACCGAAAATCATGACAGTGTGCGCGATTTTCTTCGGTCTACTGCCGATCATGTGGTCGCCCGTTATGCAAGCTGGCGCCGACGTCATGAAGCGCATCGCCACGCCGATGATCGGTGGCGTTGTCACCTCCGCAATCCTGGAGTTGCTCATTTACCCGGTGATCTATGTCATCTGGCGACGACGCGAACTGCCGGATAGGACTGAAGAAGAGCCTGCGCCAATTGTGCCGCCGGCGCTGGTACCATCTCACCGCGTCCGGCATCATTTGCCAAGAATCATCGCCAGCACCCTCATCGCGATTGGGCTGATTTACGGCGCGAGTTTCGCGTGGCACAAATTCGCGAGCCGAAACATGACCAGCACACCTTTCGCTACGCAGACCGTGAACGATCTTACCGTCAAATTGTCTTCGTCCAAAGGGCAGCTCAAAAATGGTGACAACGATGTGTTGATCGAATTTCGCGATAGCCGCGGCCAGCTCATCGAAGTCGGCAACGTCAAATTTGAGATCAACATGAATATGCCTGGCATGCAAATGCACGAAGGCGCGACGGTTCAACGCACAGGAACCGCCGGCCAATATCGCGCCGAGATCAAGGTGGGCATGGCCGGCGATTGGACGGCCAAACTTTCCTACGAAGGTCCGCGCGGCAGCGGACAAGCCACCTTCAACCTCAACACTGAACCCTGAGGCAAACCACCAGATGAAAACCAAACTTCTTCCACTTCTGGCTCTCACCGCATTGACCATCGCGGCATTGGAAATCTCTCCTTTGGCGTTCGCCCAAACCGGGATTCCGCCCATGCCCACGGCAACCCCGGCTGCGCAAGCGACGTCATCCTTCACAAATGCAAGGCATGCTCGGCTTCTATGCAGATGCTACTTGATCGTGAGCGCGCGAATCAGCTTCGCGCGGGACGACGATTGGAGTACTTCACGCTCGCTTGGAATTTAGGTGAGGCTGCTGTGGCAATCGGTGCGGGCCTATTCGCGGGCAGCATCGCGCTGATCGGGTTTGGTGCCGATTCGCTCATCGAAAGTTTATCAGGTGGCATTTTGGTGTGGCGCCTGCAAAGCCACACTGGTCACGAAAGGCGCGAACACCTCGCGCGAAAACTAGTTGCGATCAGCTTCTTTGTGCTGGCGCTATATGTCGCGAGCGACGCCGGAATGACGTTGCTACGTCACGAACCGCCGGAGAGAAGTGTTGTTGGCATCATCTTGGCGCTTGTCTCAATCGTCGTCATGCCGCTTCTCGCGCGGGCAAAACGGCGCGTTGCGACCCGCCTGAACAGCCGAGCGCTGCATGCTGATTCGCGGCAAACAGATATCTGCGCATACCTGTCCGTTATCCTGTTAATCGGCCTGGTGCTAAACGCAGTTGTTGGCTGGTGGTGGGCAGACCCCGTGGCGGCGCTTGCGATGGTTCCGATTATTGCAAAGGAAGGCGTCGAAGCGTTCCAAGATGATAAATGCGACGAGTGCGTTTGACTGGCGGCATGGTGTTGGCCAAAGGAGCCTCTGTCCGCTGCGTCTGCCCGAGTTCCGCCACTATGCCCTTCTTGATCATTGATTCCGCATCGTCTGCGCCATCATAAGCATGTCTAAGAGAAAACTGACTTTGAATCACCTATCGGCTGAATCGGGTTAGCGACCGGCAAGGTTTCAATTCAATGAACGAGCGTTGTAAGGCAAACGCATTCTCGTCGACTAATGAGCAAGAAAGGTTTTATGAAGACAAAAATCTCACGCTTCGATTGTTTAGTCGCCCGC
>QHPG01000093.1 GCA_003219005.1 Verrucomicrobiota bacterium | reverse complement strand
CCTCGCCGGCATCACCGATGGCAGCTACAGGTAGGCGAATGCATAAGCATCTGCGCCGGCTCCAACGTGTTTGGATCGACTGGCCGATCTATTTTATAACCACCTGCACCTTCAAACGACGAGCGATTCTGGCGTCAAAAGAAGTTGCAGCAATACTGATCGACGAGTGGCGGAATGCTCATGATCGCCATGGCTGGGCGATCGGGCGCTATGTCGTCATGCCCAACCATGTGCATTTCTTTTGTTCAGCAGAGCTGGGTACTAGAACGCTGCCCGTATTTCTGCAGGCGTGGAAGCAGTGGACTAGTAAGCGGATAACGCGCGAGCTTAACTTATCCGGAACTGTCTGGCAGGAAGAGTTCTTCGACCATGTCTTGCGCTCAAGCGAGAGCTACAGCCAGAAGTGGGATTACGTAAAGGAGAATCCAGTGCGGGCCGACTTGGTTAAAAAGTCTGATGAATGGCCGTGGCAGGGCGAAGTCGAATCGCTAATGTTGTAGCCGACCAGTTTGAATCTTACGATCAACCTGTTTCCCTGCCGGGATCACCGATCCCGGCTACAACGCGCGCCAAATCGCTCGATTTGTATGCGAGATGGGTTTTAATAACGGCCTTATGTCTGAAGGAAAAATTGCGCCTGACTCGCAGGAGGAATTCGACGAGCTGCAAAAAAAATTGGTGCCGCTGTGGAAATCGATCGAGCACCTCAACCAGGACCCACAAACCGTCGTGGTCGTGCCCTCGATGTCCATCGATGATGCGATCAGCTCCGGCGCGGTGATGCAGGCTTATGAAGAACGATTTCTGTTTTTGTTGCTCCTGCTGCGTCAGCCGCGGGCGCGGCTGATCTATGTGACTTCGCAAACGATTCTGCCCAACATCATCGACTATTACCTCGATCTTCTGCCCGGAGTTATCTCTAGTCACGCGCGGCAGCGGTTGTTCCTGCCGTCACCCATGGACGGTTCGGTGCGTCCACTGAGCGACAAACTCCTGGCGCGGCCACGGCTCATCGAACGCATTCGTTCTTTGATTATGGATCCCGATCGCGCGCACCTTGTACCTTTTAATACCACTAATCGCGAGAAGGAGCTGGCATTGCGGCTTGGCATCCCGATGTACGGCGCCGATCCAAAGTTTTTCCCTATGGGCACGAAAAGCGGCTGCCGGAAAATTTTCACGGAAGAAAATGTGCCGCATCCTCTGGGTCATGAAGACATTGGCAGCGAGGAAGAGTTGCTAAACGCTATCACGCAGATGCGGGCGAGAAAGCCCTCGATCGAGCAGGTCATGGTAAAGCTCAATGAAGGCGTCTCGGGCGAGGGGAATGCCATTGTCGATCTTAATGCACTTCCAGTGCCTGGTAGTTCAAAAGAGGTGGCTATGTTACAGGAACGACTCCGGTCGATGCAGTTCGAGTTAGAGGGCGTTACCTACGATAGTTACATGAGCAAGCTGCAAGAACGAAAGGCGGTCGTCGAGGAGCGCATCATGGGAGAAGAGTTCAGGAGTCCCAGCGTGCAGCTTCGCGTTACGCCTTTGGGCGCGGTCGAATTGTTATCCACGCATGACCAGCTTCTGGGCGGCCCATCTGGGCAAAGCTATCTCGGCTGTGTGTTCCCTGCCGATACCGGCTATGCTGCGCTGATCACCCGGGAAGCTGCGAAGGTCGGCAGACGTCTCGCGAAAGAAGGAGTCATAGGGCGTTTCGCTTTGGATTTTGTGGTATTGCGCTCGAACGGAAAATGGGAGCCCTATGCCATCGAGATCAACTTGAGAAAAGGCGGGACCACTCATCCATTCTTAACCCTGCAATTTCTTACCGACGGAACCTACGATCCGGACACCGCGATCTTTACAGCGCCGAATGGGCGGCAAAAGTTTTTTGTCGCCAGTGACCACGTCGAGTCACCGCAGTATCGCACGCTGACGCCGGACGACCTTTTCGATATCGTGGTGCGGCACAATCTGCACTTTGGTCAAACGCGCCAGACGGGTGTGCTGTTTCACATGATGAGCGCCTTGGGCGAGCTTGGGAGAATGGGGCTAACGGCAGTGGGCAACTCGCATGAGGAAGCCAAAGCCACCTATGATCGCGCGATCGCTGTACTGAATGAGGAAACAGGCGGCGAAGCGCAGTGATTGGTTAAAGGTTAAAACGCGCCCGGTTGCACGCCTTCAAATTCAAATGGGGTCTCGGGTCAAGCGGCAAAAAGCTTCGCAAATGCGTCTGGCCGCCGGTCGCCATTCCCACAATGACCGGTTAATCGCGAGCGTGGTCTGCATTTTGCTCGCTGGCATTGTCTGGATCTCATTTGGCCAAACGCTGGGCCACGAGTTCGTGAACTACGACGATGGTCCTTACGTTTATGCCAATCCAAGAATAATCAACGGTCTCAGTCCGGGCAATGTTCAGTGGGCCTTCATCCACGTTCACGCGGCCAACTGGCACCCGCTCACCACGATCTCGCACATGCTGGATTGCCAGCTCTACGGACTCCAACCGTGGGGACATCATCTGACCAACATTCTGCTTCATGCCGCAGCGGCGATTCTACTTTTCTTTGCGCTGTGCGAGCTGACAGGCGGCGGTCATGCTGTAGTCGCGACCCGTCGGGATGATGCCGAACGATCCCGGCTACAACGTGAAGGCTCGCTTTGGGCCAGTGCGTTCGTAGCGGCGCTCTTTGCCATCCATCCGTTGCGAGTGGAATCAGTGGCGTGGGTGGCAGAACGAAAAGATGTGCTAAGCGGCGCGTTCTTCTCGCTTACACTTTTGGCTTACGTCCGTTATGCGCGCAGCAAGGTGTTTTCGTTTAGCCGATACACAACAGTGCTGGTGCTCTTTGCGCTGGGATTAATGTGCAAACCGACGCTGGTGACAATGCCCTTTGTGTTACTGTTGTTGGATTACTGGCCACTGCGCAGAACTCAGAAGTCAGACATCAGAGGTCAGAAGAGCGAGACATGGCTGCAGCTGGTCTTGGAGAAGATCCCCCTTTTTGTGCTTTCGGCTGCGTCGTGTGTGGCGACAATTCTGGCACAGCGAGAAGCTTTCGCTCCTATCCGCACACTCCCTTTGCAGGAGCGACTTGCCAATGCTGTCGTCGCGTATGTCGAATACATGGGTCAGATGATCTATCCGGCGCATCTGGCGGTCTTGTATCCATACCCGGAGGGCGGTCTCAACATCGGGGAAGTGATCGTTGCCTTGCTCTTCTTGCTGATCGTCACCGCAATCTGTTTCCTTTGGCGCAAGACTTATCCGTTCGCCTTAACAGGCTGGTTCTGGTTTGTGGGGATGCTGGTTCCCATGATTGGCATCGTGCAGGTCGGATCGCAACCAAGGGCCGACCGTTACACTTACTTGCCTGAGATTGGCTTATACATTCTGGCGACCTGGGGCGCGATGCGGTTGTTCGACAAGTGGAGGCGCAGACGCGAAGCGCTGGCCATTGCCGCCTGTCTCATAATAGGAGTGCTAACAACGCGCAGCTATTTCCAAACTTCATATTGGCAGAATAGCGAAACACTGTGGAAGCATGCGCTCGATGTTACCGGAACCAATTACATTGCCCAAAATAACCTTGGTGGCACGTTGGAGGCGAAGGGCCAGTTCAATGAAGCGATTGCGCATTACAGAGAGGCCGTGAAGATAAAGCCCGACGTGGCGCAGGTGCAGAGCAATCTGGGGTATGCTCTCCTTCAAGAAGGAGAAGTAGACGAAGCTATCGTCCACCTACAAAAGACGCTCCAGATCAACCCGGCCTACGCGGAAGCGTATAACCACATGGGAAGCGCCCTTATGAAGAAGGGACAAGCTGGCGAAGCCGTTGGTTATTATCAAAAAGCTATCCAACTCAACACCAGTTACGCGGATGCCCATAACAATCTGGGCGCGGCTTTTTGGCAAAACGGCCAGGTGGACGAGGCCATCGCGCATTATAAAGAGGCCGTGGCGATCAAACCCGGATCTGCCGAAATGCAGGTCAATCTCGGTAGCGCTCTTGCGCGCAAAGGCAACTGGGCCGAGGCAATCATCTGCTACCAGGCTGCGCTCAGCACAGAGCATGATTCTTTCAAAGCTGCCAGAGTTCGCAACAACCTCGGAGCCGCTCTCGGGAAACTTGGAAGGTCTGACGAAGCGTTCGAGCAATTCAGCAAAGCGGTGGAACTCAACGGAAATTATCCAGAGGCCCATTGTAATCTGGGACGGATGTTGGCGCAGCGTGGGCGGCGGGACGAAGCGGTGGCGCACCTGAAGGAAGCATTGCGGCTCAAGCCCGGATACGAACTGGCGGAAAAACAATTGCGCGAACTGGGCGTTACAGTGGCGCCGTGAGCGGTACGCGCTTCGCAGAATTTGCGGGCCGGGGTCGCCACCGAAGTTATAGATTTTGTTATTGACCCCCCCTCGTTCGCCTATTACGTGGGTGGGATTGCCGTGGGGTAACAGTTCCCACGGTTTATCGCTACCACTTTGTGGCAAACTCCTGGGCAACGATGGCGCCGCTTCAGACAGCGCGCACCAGCGAGGAACTGATGACTCGTCCCGATGGCCTCCAGCTTTTTGCCGTAATGGGTGGGGATGCGACCTTCTTTACAGGCGTGCCGCTGCCAGTGTCAGTTGAAATATATGATATACCCACCAACACCTGGAGTTATGGCAACCCAGTTGTAACCAAGGCGGCAGCACCTTCAGGCGGCTTAGCTCTCCAAAAGGCAATGGTGCAAGGTGGCGTGGATGCCGGGGTGTACCTCGACACCGTTCAGGTTGCGAACGCACCATGCGGCACGTCTACACCAACAACCACTCCAACTGCAACGGCGACTGCAACGGCCACGTCTACCGCTACAGCGACGGCGACGCGAACACCGACGCCAACGCCAACGGCCACATCGACACCCACGGCTACGCCACGGGTTACTTCGACACCAAGACCGCGCCCAACGCCCGCGCCGCGCCCAACGCTAGCGCAGTGAGCCAAGCAATGGGTTAAACGAATTGGAAAAAGAGTTGACACGTTGCGGCCGAAGGCTATCTAGGCACACCCCAGAGAACCCGCCTTCGCCCCGCGCTTACGGGACTACGGCGGCCAAGCTCCACCTCACCCATGAAAAGAAAACAAAATTACAAACTACGCGCTTCGGCGCTGCAGATCTCACTGGCTCTCGCGCTGATATCGATCTCCGCGGTTTTATTCGCCGCTAGCTTCGGCTCACCTGGTGGCGGCACGCAGGTCCCAGGGGCGGAAGAACCAAATGTTCCCGTCTCGACGATGGCGATCGACAAGGTTGCGCCCGCAGTATTTAACGGCGACGTGCGGGACCTTCCTCAAGTTCCGCAGACCGAACTGGCGCGCCCGGAATTGGAGCCGCCGTTCAATGCGAAACAATTGCTAGCTGAAGCGCATGTTCCGCAACCAGAGACGCCAAATATTCCGCTGGCGCCGATGCCTGCTCCGATTCAAAACTTTCCGGGAATAACTCGGACGGACATCTGCACCGGTGGGCAATGCGGCGCGGGCACGCCGCCCGACACCAACGGCGCGGTGGGCCGGAACCACTACATTCAGGCGGTCAACTCCGCGTATGGGATCTACAGCAAAACCGGAACACTGCTGGCTTCATTCACAGAGAACGCGCTGTGGACTGGGAGCGGAACCTTTTGTGATGGCAACGGCGGTGGCGACCCGGTGGTTATCTACGATGCGCTGGCAGACCGCTGGATCTTGACGCACCTGGCCTACAGCGGTGGCGGATCAACGGGACCATTTTACCAGTGCATCGCCGCGTCAAAGACCAGCGACCCGGTGTCAGGCGGCTGGTATTTGTATGCCGTTCGCACTGACACAGGCGCTGCTGGCCAACCGCCGGTCAACACCATCAATGACTATCCGAAGTTCGGCGTCTGGACGGACTGTCTCTATTATGCCGCCAACGGCTTTCAGATGCCCGCTGGCAGCTACAATGGCGGTGAGTTCGCCTCCTTTAGCCGGAGCGATATGTACGCTGGCTTGCCTCTAACAGGCGCACTGGGGTTTGCGGCTAGCACAAGCGACTTTTTTACGATGATCCCGAGCGACCTCGAAGCTCCAGTTGTAGGCGACTATAACGGTGTGCCTCCCGCTGGACGACCCAATTTCTATGTCCAGGAGTCGCTAACCGCCTTTAATTACAGGGTGCGCACCTTCACTCCGGGCACAAACTGCGGTGGCGGCGGGACGCTCAGTGCCGCAACGACTGTAAGCCAGACAAGTTACACCGGAAGCGGCCCCAGAGTTCCTCAGCCAAATACCACTAACACACTGGATACGCTCTTCGATCGCATGATGCAAAAGGTGCAATATCGAAAGGTCGGCAGTGCTGAATCGCTGTGGGTAGTTCATCCCGTACAGAATTCCGGGCAGACGAACAGGCCACAGTGGGCGCAAATAAATGTTACTGGCGGAACGATCGCGACTACGCCTGTGCAACAGCAAATCTATGGGCCTGATTCGACGCTTCACCGCTGGATGGGCAGCATCGCCGCGGACATTGAAGGTAACGTCGCCCTCGGTTACTCCACTTCGAATGGGACGAGTCCGAATTTTCCAAGCATTGCCTATTCCGGGCGGCTGGCAGGCGATCCGTTGAACACGCTGCCACAAACCGAAACGCAGTTGATCGCAGGCGCCGGCTCGCAGACCGGCACCTGCGGCGGCTCAGCTTGTACCCGCTGGGGCGATTACGCTTCCATGAGCGTTGATCCATCCGACGGATGCACTTTCTGGTACACGACCGAGTACTACACCAGCCAGGCCAATGGCAGCAGCAACCCTCCTATCTGGAGCACGCGCATCGGCTCGTTTAAATTCCCGTCCTGCGCTGCACCCACAGCTACGCCTTCGGCGACGCCCACAGCTACGCCAACCTCAACTCCTGTTGCTACGGCCACAGCCACTGCGACGGCTACTGCAAGTGCAACGTTCACTCCGACCCCTGGCGCGACAGCGACAGCTACAGCTACAGCGACAGCCACGGCTACGGCTACGGTGACTTTCACGCCGACACCAACGCCGGAGTCGAGTCCGACGCCAACTCCTACTGCAACAGTTACCCCGACACCGACACCAACAGCGGCGCCAACACCTGCCGCTCCGACAGCGCTAAACGCGACCAATAGAACCGCTACCAGCTTCACCGCCAACTGGAGCAATGTAAGCGGTGCGACAGGTTACCGATTGGATGTGGCTAGGAACGCTACTTTTGTTAATTATGTGCCCGGGTACCAAGATCTGGACGTCGGCAACACTACGAGTCGAAGCGTTACCGGGCTGACGAGGAGCACGAATTATTACTACCGGCTACGGGCGTATAATGGCAACGGTACCAGCCCCAATTCCAACGTCATCAGGGTAAAGACGACCCCCCGCTGAGTAACCAGCCAGTTCAGGACCCCGCCGCGCCGCGCGGGAGCTTCGCGAGGCTGGATGCGGGTGCAAAGTGATCTTCGGGAGGATCACCGGGAGATGTTGTGAATTGCGCTCCCGTCTAGTACGGCATTGCCGACATGCGAAATGCTCTGCCCTCTCATCCAATCCTGCCTGCCCCCCGAAACCCTGGCTCGCCATAGTTTTTTAAACGAAGGCGGCTCGCGCGAAGGCGGGTGCTATCGGTGCCATCTGCGTTTAACCTTTCGATTGCGCGCAGCCGCGCTGCAAATCTGCAATGAAAAAATCTGAAAAATAGTGTTGACATGCTTTCGCGGATTCTGGTAAAAACGGCGTTCCACTCTTGGAACCGATAGAAATCAACAATAGGGCAAAAGGGAAAGTGACATCGACCCGCTCCGCGGCGTCTCGATGTAAACCACTACTCAACTCAAACTGCATCCAATGAAAAAGAAATCCTCTTCACGATCCGCCTTCTTTAATCTGCGCGTCTTAATCGGCCTGTTGATCATCACGACCGGTCTTTCTCTGGCGCTGTTCGCCGCCAATCCGTTCGGACGCGGCGCCAGTAGCACAGTCTCAAAAGCGCAGCAGAAGTACTCGCCGCTCACCAGCTCGATCGACCTCAGCATCCTACCGCCGGGCTTCGACTGCTCCCAGGTTTATGCCTTGGGCATCGACAGGCAGGAGAACTTCCGTGCCGGACTCATCATGAAGGCCTGCGGCCTTGAAGGAGATTCAGCTCCCGCTGGCGGCATATCAGGCAGCAGCGCATTCTCCAGATTGATCCAAAAATTGCTGCCGGGGCCCTTATTCATCGGCGGCTCCGACGTTGATGTTATCCTTCCGGACGGCAGCTTTCCCAAAGTGACCCAGTCGGAGAGCATGGAATGGGGCGGCCCCAACAACACCTGGGTCGTCAACTACAACGACAGCCGCACTGCGAGCAGCTGCTACAGCGGCCTCTCCTACTCGACCGATAACGGGGTTACCTGGCACGCCAGCCAGCCGCTTTGTAGCGGACATGGCACCAACTTCGGCGACCCGATCGTCGTGTACAACGCGAACCTGGGCATGTGGTTCGCCGGCGATCTGGCGACCAGCTGCGGCGGCCAGGGTGTGGGCCTGTGGACCTCGCCCAACGGCGTCACCTGGACTGCCGGCGCGTGCGCGTACAACACCAGCGGCGGCGATCGCGAGTCGATGTGGGTGGACAATAACGCGTCCAGCCCGCACTACGGGCGCATGTACATCTCCCTTAACGACTTTGCCATCGGCGGCGGGGCGCTGCGAGTAGTTTATTCCGACAACGGCACCACTTGGACGCCGGTGACGCTCAACGGCGGTTTCATCCGTGACGTCCAGGTCACCGGCGACTTGCAAGGCAGTGGCCGGGTTTACGTGGCGTCGATGAATGAGGGCGGCGGCGGCTTTGCCACGCGCACGAACGTGATGTACCGCTCAACCGACGGCGGCGCCACCTGGGCCAACAGTCCCACTGGCCCGGCCGTCCCGGCACCGGGGCGGTCACTCTGCACCGCGAACAGCTACTTCGTCTGCATGTTCGGCACGAACAACTGGCGGCACATGGGCTGGGGCGAGCCGGCCGCCAACGGTAATTTCGTCAGCCTTAACTATGCCCAACACGGTACCGGCGGCGATCTCGGCGACGTGTACTTCGTCCGCTCGACCGACGCCGGCGTAACTTGGGGCACGCCGGTCAAGCTGAACACCGACACGGGCACAGCCTTGCAATGGCAACCCTCAATGACGGCGACGAACGCCGGAGTGCTTTTCGCCAGTTGGTATGACCAGCGCGAAGTGAACGGCGGGGCCGACTTGAACTGCACGGCCGGTTCGCCGACGCAGAATTGCTATCGGCGCTGGGGACGGCTCTCGCTGGACAACGGCGCGACCTGGCAGCCCGACGACATGGTCGGGCGAGCGCTAAGTCCGCTGCCGGGCCAGCCCGATAATACGGTGCAGCCGAACTATCAGGGCGACTACGACTACCACAGCTCCCTGGGGAATATGACTATCGGCGGCTGGACTGACGGGCGGGTAATAATCAGCAACCAGTCGCAACAAGATGTCTTCGTCAACTTCGTGCAAGGCGCGACACCTACTGCAAGCCCTTCGCCTACCGGCACGGCTACAGCCAGCCCTTCGCCAACTGCCACGGCTACCCCTACGCCATGTGAGACCAGCATCATCGTAAATGGTGGATTTGAGACTGGCAGCTTCCCGCCCTGGGTAATTGACGGCCACACCAACGATCCTGTGATCGCCACCAACTTTGCACATACCGGGACTCATTCCGCATTCGCAGGCGGCAACCCACAACAAAGCACCTATTGCGAGGAGAATAGTAACGAGCCACTGGGGGACAGCTCATTCTATCAACAGTTCACAGTCCCTGCTGGTACGAGCATATTGAGTTTCTATCACAAGGACTGCACTAATGACAGCATCACGTTCGACTGGCAGGATGCCTACATCACCAATAGCTCCGGCACCATCCTGCAAACAATCTACCATCTGTGTGATACTGCGGACTGGACCAACGTACTGGTGGACATGACGCCGTATGTGGGCCAGACCGTGCGCATCAAGTTTCTGGTGCACCAGGATGGGTTTAACCCACCTGGGGACACCACCGGGCAGTGGATAGACGATGTGGAGTTATTGGGGCCGTGCGGAACGCCTTCGCCAACTCCAACATTTACGCCCACGTCTACAGGAACGCCTTCTGCCACGCCTACAGCCACGCCTACCTGCACGGCGAACTGGTCAGCCGGGCCAAACCTGCCTACCGTATTGGTCAGAGCGGTTGGCGTTTACTTCCCGGCCGACGGGAACTTCTACACCATGGGTGGCCGCACCTCGGATGTGGCAGGCTCAGACTTCCAGCACGTCCTCCGCTATTCACCCGGCTCCAACACCTGGACTCAAATGGGAGTGACCTTGCCCGACAATACGATGAACAACATGGCTTGCGGCGTGCTCACCCTGGGAGGCACTCCCGAAATCTACTGTGTAGGCGGTTCGGCAGCTGGACAGACTACAGCTACTGCCCGCGTGTTCTACTACAACCCTGTTACCGACGCCGTGACCACTCTCGCCGCTGGCGACAACTGGCCCGGGGATGCCGCAGGCACAATCCTACCTGGCGGGTTCGCCGAAACGGGCAATAAGATGTATATCCTGGGCGGCTTCAACATCAACGTAGCCTCCACCAACCAGATCTGGGAGTTTGATCCTACTCAGGCCGTAGGCGCCAAGTGGACACAGAAAGTGAACACGCCGGAAGGGATCATGTATGCACCCACCTGTGCCATAGGTGGCATCATCTACGTGGGAGGCGCATCAGATTTCCAGGGCGGCTTGGTAGTAGACACTACCAACTCGTTCAGCTTCAATCCTGCGGCTAACACGACCGGCGCCATAGCGCCCATACCGCGGGCCACGGGTGAGACGCGCGGTCTTACCTTCAACGGCAATATGTTGGTGATGGGCGGTGGCAGAGTCGCGCCCAATCCTTCGAATGAGGTGGACGCCTACAATCCAGGCACTAACTCGTGGACGGTAAATTCGCCGGTTCCTGCGTTCGTGAACGCACGGCGCAACTTCCCCACGGACACCGACGGCACCAGCCGCATTTGGCTTGCTGGTGGCTACGAGCCCAGCGCTCCGGCAGCCGACATGGAAATCTTCAGCCAATGCATCGGGCCATCGCCAACGCCGACGGCCACTGGCACGCCCTCCCCCACGCCTACGTGTCAACCTGGAGGCACGCCCGGGCCGTGGACCATCGTCGCTAATTATCCAACGACAGTCGAATCGGCTGCAGTCGCCAGCGACGGTACGTTTGCTTATTCCTCTGGCGGTTATCCTGGGAGCCCCGCGACTTACCGGTACGACCCAGTTGCGAACAGTTGGAGTGCATTAGCGGACGCTCCAGTTGCCTTCGCCGATGCGGGGATCGCCTACGACGCGAGTACAAACAAGGTCTACGTCTTCGGCGGCTATAATGGCAGCGTCCTGGATACCACCCAAATCTACGATATCGCGAGCAATACCTGGAGTACGGGTGCTCCCATGCCCGTTGGACATTACTTCGCGTCCGCGGCGTATTACTCTGGTAACGGCAAGATCTACGTTATTGGTGGTTTCAACACGAGCTTCCTAGAAGATACGGAGACTTATGAGTATGATCCGGTGGCCAATACTTGGAACACCTCCCGGGCGCCGATACCTGTGGGGATGGGTGGCGCCGGATACAGCATCATAGGGCAATATATCTATCTGGCTGGGCACTGGAACGGCGGCTCTGGATCGACGGATCATTATCGCTACGATATTGTAGGGAACGCTTGGGCGTCCGAGGCGCCGGTGCCTGTTCCCATCTACAGGCCTGGTGCGGCTGGAGTGGGCACGAGCGAATACTTGTTCGGCGGAGGTAACCCGGATATTGGCGACGGCAGCGCTGAAGCTCGCAAGCAAGCTTCGCTGCGTGCGCCGGCTACATCCTACACCTCGACCTACATCTATAGCACTGGGAGCAACAGCTGGACGACTGGGCCGAACATGAACGAGGCGCACTCTTTTACCGGTGGCGCAGCGATCGGGAACCGACTCCTGGTGGTAGGCGGATTTAACGGCAGCTTCGACACAAGCACGGTGGAGATGAGTGTGGTCGGAGTGCCCTGCGGAACCCCCACGCCGACCGCGACGGCTACACCTACTGTGTTTGGTACACCGTCAGCAACGCCTACCTGCACACCGATCGTGGTAATTGGAAGCATCGACACGGGCGATCCCACGCAGACTGATCGACTGTTCCGCAGCGGTGTTCCGCAAACGTGTCCACCGACTACGACATGTGCGATCTTTGGCGATCCTACCGCGCGCCATTACGATTCCTACACGTTCACCAACACGACTGGTTCCCAGCAATGCGTGACCATCGATACCAACACGGCGTGCACCGGCACCAACTTCATCTTCACGGCTGCTTATATGGGGAGCTTCGATCCAGCTAACATCTGCACCAACTGGATTGGAGACAGTGGCTTCAGCCCGAACCCGGAGCAAGCGTTCCAGGTTCAGGTCCCCAACGGACAAACCTTGGTGGTGGTAGTAAGCGAAGTGACTCCCAACGCGGGGTGTGCGGCCTATACCGTGACCATAACAGGATTGTGCGGCGGCGGCACACCGACACCGACAGCTACGGCCACACCAACAGCCACGGGCACGCCATCGCCGTCGCCCACGTGCACACCTGGGAACTTCCGGGTGCTGATACCCTATTCGGACTTAGCGGGGCCGCCGACTGATCTGCAGGCCCAAATACTCGCCGAACCGGGCGTTACCGCGTGTGACCTCTTCGATGCCTTTAGCGGCACGCCGACTTTGGCGCTGTTAGAGCAGTATAACATTGTGTTCGCCTTCTCGAACAACGCGTGGAACGACGCTACAGCGATGGGTAATGTGCTGGCTGATTACGAGGACGCGGGAGGAGTGGTAGTGGTGGGCACATTCGCCTACGACAACCGAGGTGGATGGCTCCTGGCGGGAAGATGGGTGACTGGCGGGTACGCCCCGTACAACTCCACCTCGAACACCAACTTCACCACTAACACGGCCAAGTCTGCGGTGGCGTATAAGGCCAACAACGGGCATACGGGTGTGGGCATCAACGCCTACCTCGGTGTCGTCGCCCAGCCGATCATAGGCGACTGGGGCCGGACGATAGTGAACGCCGGGCGGTGCTACGCAGCGCCTCCTTGCGGAACACCCTCGCCCACGCCTACTGCGACGGCAACCGCGACGGCAACAGCCACGACAACAGGAACGCCCTCTCCCTCGCCCTCGTGCACACCTGGAGGCACGCCCGGGCCATGGACGCAAGCAGCGCCGGTAGCGATAGATCACTATGGCGGGTTCATGGACAGCAATGGTACCGTCGCCTGGGAGGGAGGCGGATACTCCTTCTCGGTCGGTGACAACATCACCGAGTTCGGAAGCTTCAATCCTGCCACAAACACCTGGACACCGCTTGCTCCTGTGCCAGACCTGAACAACCTGGAGTCCTCCGGCGTGTATGCGCCGAACGTGAACAAGCTCTTCGTCTTCGGTGGCGAGGAGGCCACCACAGCGACGGTGGTTAATACCACGCGCATTTACGACGTTGCGACCAACACCTGGTCTACCGGAGCAAACATGCCTGACGTGCGCGCCTTCATGGCCTCGGGTTACTTCAACGGGAAGATCTACCTGGTAGGGGGCTACAGCACCGGGAACATCAACCCGGCGTTTCTCCAGACCTGGGAGTACGACACAGTCGCCAACACCTTTGCCACGAAGGCCAGCGTACCCGCGGCCGCGGGCTTCGGCGGCGCAGGCTACGGAGTGATCAACGGTCACCTGTACGTGGCCGGGGGACGCGATGCCAACAACAGCGTCATCAACACGACGTGGGACTACAACATTGCGACCGACACCTGGACGCAGCGGGCCAACATGCCCAGCGCCGACAACGTGCCGGGCTCGGCAGTGATTGGGGGCAAGCTGTGGGTGTTTGGCGGTGGCAATCCCTTTACCGGTTTGGCGGCCTTACCCAAGAAGGGAGTGCTCGCTCCGGACACCACCGGCATCCTGCAGGTCTACGACCCGGGTACCGACACGTGGAGCAGCGGGCCGAATCTGAACCAGATCCGCTCGTTCCCTGCGGGCACAGATGTGGGTAACACAGCGGTAGCGGTGGGTGGATACACTGGCTCTAATACAACCACCTCGGTAGAGATCAATGTCACCAGCGGAGGCTGTGCCAGCCCCACGGCAACTCCTACGGCAACAGCAACGGCAACAGCCACAGCAACGGCGACACACACACCGACGGCGACGCCGACAGCAACAGCTACGGCAACAGCCACAGCCACAGCCACGGCGACGCCGACAGCAACTCAGCCTCCTGCGTCGCCAACGCCAACGATCACGCCCAGACAGACGCCGACGCCCAGGCCGCCGCCGCCGCCGCGTCCGCCGGTGCGCTAATTGGAACCCTTAAGGTGGGAACTCGCGAGAAACCCTCGCGAGTTCCCCGCCTGAGGCGGATCGATGTCGAAAGGCCTTCGAGGAGGCGCGACGAGAGATAGCCAGGCCGCCCAAACAAGCGCTTCCATCGACTTTAGGAGAAGCCGATCCAACTTCAGGGTGGAACGCGTTGTCCTCAACGCGTTGCCCAAGCTGCGGCTTCGCCGCCTGATATCTTGCGTCTTCGACGACTCAACTGCCCTCGTCTTGAGGACAAGACGATCCATCTTGGCACGATGATCGAAATATCCTTCCTGCCACATGACACGATTCGCTCGCGTATTAAAACGTTTCCAGCCTCGGATGAGTTCGCTCATCGA
Organism: Verrucomicrobiota bacterium; assembly: GCA_003219005.1. Lineage (GTDB taxonomy): Bacteria > Verrucomicrobiota > Verrucomicrobiia > Chthoniobacterales > UBA10450 > Udaeobacter. Next base: position 6,952 of record QHPG01000093.1, on the reverse strand, counting down.
TTTGTCGCGCGCGAAAGATAGCACCGCATGCAAGTGATCAGGCATCAAGAGAAAGACCGTGATATGCCATCGCATCCTGGCTTGATAGAACTTTGCCGAATCCAAAATTGCTTACGCCAACGGTGAATCCGTTAATGCCTTTTGCGCTCCAACCTGATGCGTATGTGAAATAGCGCTCCGGGCTCAACCCAGTGCGGCACCTTGTGATGCAATCGCTCCGCGAACCCGCGGTAAATTTTCATGCCTGCGAGTCTAATCAGCCGCCCGCTACGTTCGAGTCAATTTCGTGCGCCTTCGGCGATTGACTTTGCCATCGTCTTCGGAGAAGCCGATCCACGTCAAGTTCAGCACAAGGGTGGAACGCGTTGTCCTCAACGCGTTGCCCAAGCTGCCGCTTTGCTGCCCCAGCTCTTGCGCCTTCGGCGACTGTTTCTCAGCATCATCCTGCCACGGTCCGCATGATCCGCGGCAACCTAAGAAAATTTTAAAAAAGTTAAGAAAAAAGTATTGACATTTCCTCGCGTTCCAAACTAAAACGGGTGTCCCGTGCAAAATGTAGTTTTCCATCTCACGGAAAAATCTGGAGCTCATCAAGGACAACCCCATGAAAAAACAAATTAATCCCACCATCAAAGCCCAAATTCTTCGAAGCGCGTTTTACCTGCTTCTGCTTCTCGCCGTATGCGCGATTCCATTCGCACTGGCGGAGCGAAACGCTATCAAACAACGCGCGGCCAAGCCGGCGCTCACGTCAAGCGCGCCTTCAGGCATCAACATCTCGCGTGACGCGTCGCAGCTTCTTCCTTATGACGGTCCCAGGAAAATAGCTGGGCCACCAGCTGCATCCGGAGTGGTTCAGACGCAGCCCGCTCAGGCCAGGTCGGTGTTTGGACCTCCGAAAAATTCGAGCGTCGGGACCGGCGGTCACAGGCTGCCGATTCTGCCATATCCCAAGGCACCGCAGGTAGTCCTGTACGACCAGTATAACAATCCTGGAACGGCCGCCACGTCGTCCCAGGACTTCGAAGCAGCCTTCGATCCCTTTGACGACTTTACTGCGGACGATTTCGTTGTGACCGCGGGTCAAACTTGGAACATCTCCGAAGTTGACGTGCAAGGCTTGTATTTCAACTGCACCGTTTGCGGGCCAGCCGCTTCGTTCCACGTGTTCATCTATCAAAATAGCGGCGGCCTACCCGGCACGCAGGTTTACGCCGCGATGAACCAGCCGTACACAGGCGGACCGACAGATTTTGTGATCAACCTGGGCGTCCCGGCTGTCCTCGCCCCGGGCACTTATTGGGTGTCGGTGCAGGCGAGATTAGATTTTGGCACAGGCGGCCAATGGTACTGGCAAGACCGGACGGTGACGAGCAACAGTCCTGCGGCATGGCAGAACCCCGGCGGCGGGTTCGGAGTCTGCCCCACATGGGGTATCAGAACCACTTGCGCCGACGACGTAGCTGCGCCTGATCAGGTTTACCGGCTCGTCGGGACGGTAGGGGTAGGCACGCCGACGCCTACAGCGACGTCAAGCCCTACGCCTACGCCAGCGGGGACACCGAGCGGGTGTGTGATTATTGGAAGCATCGACACGAGCGATCCCACACAGACCGATCGGCTGTTCCGCAGCGGTATTCCGCAAACGTGTCCACCGACTACGACATGTGCGATCTTTGGTGATCCTACCGCGCGCCATTACGATTCGTACACGTTCACTAACACCACTGGCTCGACTCAGTGCGTGACGGTGGATACCAATACAGCATGCACCGGCTCCAACTTCATCTTCACGGCTGCTTATATGGGGAGCTTCGTTCCGAGCAGCATCTGCACTAACTGGATTGGAGACAGTGGCTTCAGCCCGAATCCGGAGCAAGCGTTCTCGTTTAACGTTGATAACGGGCAGACCTTTGTTGTGGTAGTGAACGAAGTCACTCCCAATGCGGGGTGCCCTGCTTACACAGTGACAATAACCCCGTCGACAATATGCGGTGGGGTATCGCCCACACCGACAGTGACGCCCACGGGAAGTCCGACCTGTAATCCTTCATGGCAAAATGAACCGCCTCTATTGACGGCTCGAGAATTTGCGTCGGCAGCAGTGGCCAACAACGCCTTGTACGTGTTCAGCGGTTACGACGGCGTCACCCCATATGTAAGTGCTACGGACTACTTCAACGGTACCGTTTGGGCCAAGGCAGCACCTATCCCAGTACCGCACTCCCAAAGTAAAGCAGCGGCTATAGGTGATAGGGTCTATGTACCGGGCGGATACAACTTCGGGCAGATCAATAATATGCAGATCTATGACGCCATTACCAACATCTGGAGCAGTGGCGCGAGCTTGCCCGACAGCCGCGCCGGTTCGGCGACGGCAGCTTTCAATGGCAAGGTGTACATCATCGGCGGTTACGACGCCTTCTTTACCCCCCAGAACCAGGTATGGGAGTACGATCCAATTGCCAACACTTATGCTACCAAGACACCGATGCCGACAGGTTCTGGTAACGTGCCAGGCGCCCTGCTGGGCAATGAGATCTTTGTGGTCGGTGGGGCCTCACCCGACACCGCGGCCTATGCCTACAACCCGGCAACCGACACGTGGCGCAGCATTACTCCACCTTCGCCTACCGACTGCCAGGGAGGCGGAGCGTTCGCCCTGGGTGGTGAGCTCTGGTTGGTCGGCTGCTGGCCCCAGGATGGCACGAGCAAGATCTACAATTCGGGCACCAATAGCTGGCGCGCGGGTCCGCCGCTCAACGTCTCACAGGCAGCCGGCTCGGCCGTCAGTGTGTATAACGCAGCTGGTTTCATAGCTGGCGGCGAGGACAGTGGCGGGAATGTCGAGACTGCTGTGGAGTCAGTTGGTGCCTGCGGTCCCACGCCTACACCAACAGTCCCAGCTACAGCCACACCTACGGCCACGGGCACGCCCTCCTGCACACCGATCGTGATTCACGGAAGAATCCCGACCAAGGGTCCCCTACAGACCGGTCGCATCGTCAGCGATGACCCACCGAGTACCTGCGCGGCGCCGCAAACGTGCGCGGTCTTCGATACTACCCTTCGTCATTACGAATCCTACACGTTCACTAATACGACTGGCTCGAGCCAGTGCGTGACAGTGACGCTCGATCCAACGACTTGCACAGGGGCTCACTCCCTCCAGTCGGTGATGTATCTGGGGAGCTTTGATCCCGCCAACGTATGCACAAACTACCTGGCAGACATCGGCAACAGTCCGGACGTACCCAAGTCATACTCGGGCACCGTGCCCGCTGGACAGACCTTTGTTGTCACAGTAAACGAAGTCACTCCCAACGCAGGGTGTACGGGGTACACTCTGACCATAACAGGATTGTGCGGCGGCGGCAGTCCCACGCCTACAGCAACGGCCACCTGCCCGCCAGGCGGCACCCCCGGGCCATGGACAATCGTGGCCCCCTATCCGGGAGGGGTCCTTGAAAGCGCGGCCGTTTCCACGGACGGCACCTATGCCTATTCCGCGGGGGGCTTTGTGAACATCGCACCGTCCAACCTGGTTTACCGCTATGACCCTGTCGCAAACACCTGGACGCAGTTAGCGAACATGCCAGATGCCATTTACGACGCGCGCGCAGCTTACGCAGCTAACGTCAACAAGGTTTATGTCTTCGGCGGCTACAACGGATCGGTCGTGAACACGACTTACATCTACGATATTGCGAGCAACACATGGACCACCGGCGCTCCGATGCCTGACTTCCGGATTTGGCCCGAAGCGGCCTACTACGCCGGCAACGGCAAGATTTACGTCATCGGTGGGCTTGATCCCAGCTTCACAGAACAGAGCCAGACCTGGGAATAATCGTGGGCAATACCTGGACGGCCATGGCTCCTCTGCCGGTTCCCAACCGGATGGCTGCGCCAGCCAACGTAGACGGCCAGAATTACCTGATCGGTGGCGGCACCCCATCCTTCGGGCCGGCTCAGGATCCGACGCGCGCATATCCGTCGCGCAAGCCGTCCTTGCCATGGTCGCTGTTCAAGCGCCCGAGCGCGCCCGATGCGTACACGTCCACTTACATCTATGACATAGCCAGTAACACTTGGAGCGCTGGGCGGAATACGAACGTGTCACATTCCTGGACGAATGGCACAGCGGTCGGTAATCGCCTCCTTGTTATAGGTGGCTTTGACGGCATCGGCAGTGATACAAACGTGGTTGAGATGAGTATCGTCGGAGTGTCGTGCGGCACGCCGACGCCGACGGCAACGCCGACGGCGACACATACACCAACGCCAACGCCGACAGCTACGGCCACGGCTACAGCAACAGCAACAGCTACAGCGACGGCCACGGCTACAGCAACAGCCACAGCCACAGCCACAGCCACGGCGACAGTCACAGCCACAGCCACAGCCACGGCGACAGCAACTCAGCCTCCTGCGTCGCCAACCCCAACGGTCACGCCCAGACAGACGCCGACGCCCAGGCCGCAGCCGACGAGTCGTCCGCCGGTAGGGCGCTAAGTGGAACCCTTAAAGGCGGGAACTTGCGAGAGACCCCTCGCGAGTTCCCAGCCTGAGATGGAAGGTAGTGCATGCGTGCCGCTTGCGCCGCGCACTGCGCTGGTAACAATTCTGTCGCCTTTTCTGGTGGAAATAGCAGGTTCCGTGGCCTTCCACGCAAAAGATAGTGCTTGCCTTTCTTGGAACCTCCTGCGCAATATCGCTCGCGTTGAACCGCGGAGCGTCAGCGGCGGTTCGATCTACGTGTAAAAGAAACCCAGAACGCTGACGCGCAGAAAAGGAGTATCAAGAATGAAAAGATCAAATGCATTCCGGTCGATTTTTTGGCTGGCAACCATGTTTGCCATCGCATTTTTAGTGCGAGCTGAATCTGGCGACAAGCGCACAAGGACGCCCCAAACAATGAGTGCGCCGCGCGCCCCTATTCAAATTGTCGATCAAGACGGACAGCCAGCCGTGAACGGCGTGCCGTCGGCTATCAGCACGACTGTCAATGTGACGGTAGGGGGTGGAAATGGTTTCCAGTTTGTCCCGGACACGGTCAACATCTCTGTGGGTGATACCGTGCAGTGGACCTGGGCCACTAGTTTCCACAGTGTCACCAGCGGTCCTCCTTGCCAGGCCGATTCACAATATTGTTCTCCTAATGATATGAACTGCGCCACAGGAACTCTTTCCAATTCAGGCACGGTTTATACGCATACCTTTACGGTGCCTGGCACTTATTCTTATCATTGTGCCGCGCACTGCTCTCTTGGTATGACTGGCGTGGTCAACGTTTCGGGTGGTTGCGCGCCGTCGGGTTGGTCAGCTGGTCCGAACCTGCCGACAGTATTGGTCAGAGCGGTTGGCGTTTACTTCCAGGCTGACGGCAACTTCTACACGATGGGTGGCCGTACCGCAGATGTGGCAGGCTCTGACTTCCAGCACGTGCTTCGCTATTCACCCACTTCCAACACCTGGACGCAGATGGGTGTGACATTGCCCGACAACCAGATGAACAACATGGCTTGTGGCGTGCTTGCCGTCGGAGGCACTCCTTCCATCTACTGTGTGGGCGGTTCCGCTGCTGGGCAGACCACAGCTACTGCCCGCGTGTTCTTCTACAATCCGGTCACTGATACCGCGACCACCCTCACCGCTGGAGACAACTGGCCCGGGGACAGCGCAGGCACAATTCTGCCTGGTGGGTTCGCCGAAACCGGCAACAAAATGTATATCCTGGGCGGGTTCAACATCAACGTAGCCTCCACTAATCAGATTTGGCAGTTTGATCCCACTGCAGCGGTAGGCTCCAAGTGGCTACAGCGAGTGAACACGCCGGAGGGGATCATGTATGCCCCCACGTGCGCCATAAATGGCATTATCTACGTGGGGGGAGCGACGGACTTCCAGGGTGGCCTGGTGATCGATACCACCAACTCGTTCAGCTTCAATCCTACGGCTAACACCACCGGCGCCATCGCACCGATACCGCGGGCTACGGGTGAGACGCGCGGTCTTACCTTCAACGGCCAGATGTATGTGATGGGCGGTGGCAGAGTTGCGCCCAACCCTTCGAATGAGGTGGACATCTACAACCCGGGGACTAACACCTGGTCAACAGGCATGCCGTTCATGAACGCGCGGCGCAACTTCCCCACTGACACCGACGGCACGACTAGGATTTGGCTTGCTGGCGGCTACGAGCCCAGCGCGCCGGCGGCCGACATGGAAATCTTCTGCGCTGCCGGGGCCTCACCAACTCCTACTGCTACGGCAACAGCAACTGCCACACCGACAGTCGCAATAACGCCCACTGCTACGCCGACAGCGACACATACACCGACGCCAACGCCGACAGTCGCAGTAACGCCCACAGTTACGCCGACAGCGACACGTACACCGACTCCAACGCCAACAACAACAGTAACAGCGACCGCAACGCCCACGGCGACGGCCACATCAACCCCATGTACGGGAAGATGTTCACCGACACCGAGGCCTCAGCCTACTCCGAGGCCGCGCCCATAGCTGGCGGGTTACTTGCACTGTGCGTCCACGCTGTAGCGGCGGGCGTGCCGCCTGCATCGTGTTGCAGCCGGCGCGGCTGCGTCGCCGCCAGAAAAAGTCCGGCTATCATCCGAAAGGAAATTCTTTGTCGCCGGGCGATTTTCGTACCAAAAACTTTTACCATTGTACCATTCAGCGTCTGAAAGGCGCCATTCCTCGGAAGAAACCAGAGATTTTCTGAGGGAATCTTACTTATTGCTTCAGATTCTCACGGCGAAGCAGTCGCGCTTCACGTTTCCAGAAAGAAATTTCACCATTTTTCGAGGAAAAGTCTTGACGCGCAGCGGCCGTTTCGCGCACAACGACGCTCCTCATCATGTGCGTCCCTCTGTACACGCAGCGGATTGCTTCGGTGATTTTCCCCAACCACGAAGGCCAAAACCAT
>QHPG01000092.1 GCA_003219005.1 Verrucomicrobiota bacterium | reverse complement strand
GACACGCGCGAATTTTCCATCACCGATTACGATGCGGCGGTTCAGGTCTGGCAGCGCGTCGAAGGTGTCGAGATCGCGGAGGGTGATGACAGGAAAGGCATCGCTGCATTTCTCGCGCGGAATCCAGGCCTGAGCAGAGTGGCGATCGACGGACCGGCAATTGTCGGAGTCGCATTATGCGGCGACGATGGACGTCGTGGACACATTTACCATTTGGCAGTTGATCCCGCTTATCAGGGACGAGGACTTGGTAAATGTCTGCTGGATGAATGCCTCGATGGCTTGCGCAGAGCTGGAGTGCAACGCGTTATTATCCTGGTGGCAGGCGATAACCGGCGCGGCGCAGAATTCTGGAAGCGTTACGGCTGGGAGGAAATTCCGGGCGCTTTTCCGATGGGAATTGATGTTTAGGAGCTGAGATCACAATCGCAATTCATGAAGGTGGGCGGCAGACATTTTCAAACGATTTGGATTACGCCAGATGAAGGTGTCGTGCAGCTGATCGATCAACGATTTTTACCGCATCGGTTCATGATCGAAGAAGTCCGCAGCGTTGAACAAATGGCGGCGGCCATTCGGGAAATGCATGTTCGTGGAGCGGGATTGATCGGCGTGAGCGCGGGTTATGGGATGTATCTTGCGGCAATTGAGGCCGCGGCACGTCCCGCAGCCGCGGGATTCGATGAGCACGTAGAGCGCGCAGCAGAGCAACTCAGGGAGACACGGCCGACGGCTGTGAATCTTTCCTGGGCCACCGAGCGCCAGCTGAGGAGTATCGCCACTGGAAAAACTGCGGAAGAAAAGGTGGCTCTTGCTCTGCGCACAGCCAATTCGATTGCCGAAGAAGACGTGGAGCACTGCCGGATGATCGGGCAACAAGGGTTAGCCCTCATTCAGGAAATTGCGCGGAGAAAAACAAGCAAGCCGGTCAATGTGCTAACGCACTGCAACGCCGGATGGCTCGCATTTGTTGATTACGGTTCAGCCACAGCCCCGATTTATGCCGCGCACGATAGCGGGTTACCGCTCCATGTATGGGTGGCTGAAACGAGACCCAGGAACCAAGGTTCAAAACTTACGGCCTGGGAACTGAGTCAGCACGGCGTGCCGCACAGAGTGATCGCGGACAGCGCGGCGGGCCATTTGATGCAACGTGGCGAAGTCGATCTCGTCATTGTTGGAACAGATCGCACCACGTACACGGGAGATGTTGCAAACAAGATCGGCACATATTTGAAGGCCCTGGCGGCCAAGGCCAACAATGTTCCGTTCTATGTCGCGCTGCCTTCGGCTTCGATTGATTGGGAGATGCGGGACGGGTTGAAAGAGATCCCAATCGAGGAACGCGGCGCGGAAGAAATTACACATGTGGATGGATGGTTTGATGAACAACAGGTCGAAGTGCGCATTGTGCCGGAGGGAAGCCCCGCCGCAAATTACGGGTTTGACGTGACGCCCAGACACTTGGTGACCGGCCTGATCACAGAGCGCGGGGTGTGTGAAGCAAACGAAAAAAGCATCCGCGCCCTTTTTCCCGAGCACGCGACGTGAGCAAATACGTAAAGTTCAGGCATGAGCGCGCGCGTGCTGAGATCACTTCATTCAACAAGTTTGCCGAATTGAACGCATGCAGGCAGAAACTTCTTGAACTGCTCTTGATCGGCGCAGACCCAAATGGTACCAGCTTCGGTAACCTGAGCGTAAGAGACGGCGCGACCAAGAATTTTTATATCACTGGTTCAGCGACCGGCGCGTTGCTCGAACTGACACGTGCAGATTGCACGAAAGTCGTGGCTTACAATTTCGAAAGGAACTGGGTGAAATACCAAGGGAGCGCGGTTCCTTCATCAGAATCATTGACGCATGCTGCGATTTACAGATCCAATGCAATGGCCGGTGCGGTGATTCATTGTCACGACTCAACCTTGTGGACGGCCATTCTAAATCAAGCTCCGACGAGCTCGAACGCCGTTGGCTATGGCACGCCAGAAATGGCGTACGAAGTAACGCGTCTGTTCAAGGTCAGCGATGTGCAAAGCAGAAAGATTTTCGTCATGGCCGGTCACGAAGGAGGTATCGTCACGTTCGGCAGAGATCTCGAAGAGGCATTCGCTGTTCTAATGCATGAGCGAAAGGAATCGTCTCCTTCCGTTAACAACGCTTTCCATAAACGCCCTCCTGCATGTTGACGAATGAATTTCCCGAACCGCACAGAGGACGATCGGTTACCCGGCGAATGTTTCTTGGGACGAGCCTCGCAAGTGGAGCCGCGCTTTTGGCGGGGAAATCCGATCTAATCTTCGGAGCTGACTCATCAACGACACCAAAAATGGCTATGAACATGACTTTTAAATTGGATGGCGACCTGACAGTCAATCGGCTCGGTTTTGGCGCGATGCGTATCACTGGGGAAGGCATTTGGGGTTGGCCGCCCGATCGAACGAACGCACTGAAGCTTCTCAGACGTGCGACCGAACTGGGCGTCGATTTGATCGATACAGCCGATGCATACGGGCCGGACACGAGCGAATTGCTGATCGCAGAAGCGCTCCATCCTTATCCGAAAGGACTCGTTATCGCGACAAAGGGTGGTCTCACTCGGCCGGGACCCGGCGAGTGGGTGCCAAATTGCCGACCCGAACATCTTAAACAAGCTGTTGAAGGAAGCCTGAAACGGCTGCGCTTGGCGCGGATCGATTTGTATCAATTGCACACTGTCGATTCTAAAGTTCCCATCGAAGACTCAGTCGGCGCGCTCAAACAAATGCAAGATCCCGGCAAGATCCGGCACATCGGATTATCCAACGTGGATCCGGAAGAAATTGCGCGGGCGCGCAAGATCGTACCGATCGTAAGCGTGCAGAACCGTTACAACATCGAGGATCGCAAATCGGAAAGCGTGCTGGTCTATTGCGAGAAAGAGAATCTCGGCTTTCTACCGTGGTTTCCTATCGGAGGAGGCGGCGGTTTAAACCCTGAGAACCCGCTGAATACGGCAGCCAAGGCGCACGGTGTGAGCGTGTATCAAGTCGCGCTGGCCTGGCTCCTGGCTCGATCGCCGGTGATGTTGCCCATCCCAGGGACATCGTCTTTGGCGCACTTGGAAGAAAATGTCGCCGCTGCCAAGCTCAAGCTAACTCCCGAAGAATGGAGAGCGATCGACGCTTTGGCAGGCTAAGCCGCGCCTAATTCTCAAAGCTCCGCCGCGCACAGACCTCGGATCTTGGGATTGGAGAAGATTTCTACGCTCGCGGCCTTTTAGCCCCCTGGCGTGGGCGTGGCCGTGGGTGTCGGACTGAGAAACGGAAACGGTGTAATGGTTGCGGCGGGCGTAGGAGTGGCGAACACGATAACCCCACCGCTGTTGCCGCCTTCATTGGACTCTTTTCTGAAGGTGATGAAGAGCGTTGCACCAGTTACCGGCGCGACCGTTACTTCAGCCGGGCCCGCGATTATCACTTTGTTGCCAATCTCCGGAAAACTTTGCGAATTGGCTCCGGTACTTAAGTCGGTCCGTGTCGCGACGAGAACATTGGCCGTTCCACCATTTTCTCCGGTGAAAGTGACCGAAACCACGGCGCGATCAGTTCCTCCTTCCTGGGAGAAATTTTTGATGTTAAGACTCTGATCATCAGCAACTGTGATCATCAAAGGTGAAGTCGTGATAATCCTGCTCTTGAACGGATGGGCAAACGCAAAACTCGCGGCAGCCAGCATCACGACCGCAATCAAACATCGAGCGGCGGTTTTCATGTGAGAAAATACATGCAGTTTGGTCGAAGCCAACTGCAATCGGTTTTACTGGCTACAGCGTCACTCTTCCGTTCGCGCGGTCTGCGGACTGTGGACGGATGTTTGTGGCAAAGAATCGCGCAAAAAGCTATTTGATCTTCGCGAGAATCGCTTCCATCTCGTTCCGGCGAAAGGCGCGCAAAGTCTGACTCTTGACGTTACCGAGTGCGCCGATTTGAAGCGTGAACGCGCTCATCGTTTCATCATCCGGCGCCTCGAACAGAACGACAACGTCATAAGCGCCCATCGTCCAGAATTCCTCTACGATTTTCATACCCATTTTCTCCGCCTCGGCTATCGCTGCTTCGCCGCGCTTAGCTGTGTCCTTGATGTTGCGAATACCTTGGTCTGTAAACTGAATTAGACTGACATAAGTAGCCATGATTGTTATTCCTTTCGTAGTTTCTGAAAGATTATTGCAGATCTGCGTGGGCGCAAAGACAGGAGACTCAATCGGCGGGCAACAAAAAATGCTTCCACAATTGGCGGTCACGCGCTGAACTCACCTAAACGATGGAACCTGGCGACGCTCTTGGCATTGCCGCGCAGATCGCGGTCGCGCTGGCTGGTTTTGCCGGCGTGGTAGTCGTTTTTCGGCGCGAATCGATTCACGAATGGTCGCCGGCCGACAAACTTCGGCTGCGGTTTTTGCTCACCAATTCAATCCTGCCACTGGGCCTTTGCATGCTTGGATTGCTGTTGCTCACGATCAAACCGATGCCGCCAGGAATCTGGAGATGGTGCAGCGGATTCGCATTCGTGGTTTCTTTGCTGTTCGCCATTACGATGACGAAACTCTTTAGTCGTTTGGATCTGCGACAGATACAACGTAAGCGCGCTACTCGGTTCGTTTCTTATCTGTTCGGAACCTTCGGGACAGCAGCAATCCTCTTGCAATTGTACAACGCTGTCTTCCTCGGCGCATTCTGGCCATTCTTCACTTCGATTATCTTTCAACTTGTCACCGCGATGTTCCAGTTTGCGCGCATGATTCTCCTGCCGCCCGAATAGAGCCGTGACCGGGCGGAATTCGAATCTGGCGTAACGGCGAAGGTTACAACACCGGTTCGGTATCGTGAAGACGGCCGTAATCCACGGTGAGCCGGCCGCCGCCGTGCTCGGTATAGATTTCGACAAAGCGATGGCCGAATTGAATGTCGCGCCAACTGTAATCCTTTTGTGTTTGAACGGACGCTGCGATCACCGGATCGATTCCAACGACAGATACGATGAACAGCGCACGGCTTGCGCTGAGAGATTCAACAGTGGCGCTGAAAAGCGGACTCTTCTCATCGATCGTGTGCCGCAACGTCAGCGCCGCGGGAAAAACCGTCAGCCGATCGAAATGAAGTTTGAGAACATAAAAGTAGCGGAAATCTCCGCCTTCGAGCAACGGTTCATCGCGCGAGAACATGATTCGGAACTCCGCCTCCACCATGCTGTGCTGATTTTCGTTGCCGATTCGCACCATCAGCGTCGGCTTCCCATTCAACGGCGAAATGACCAACGATTTGCTGAACACGACACGCGCGGTCGGGCGCGAAAAGCGCACGAAGATGAGGCCGGTCATCGCAGCGAGCAAAAAAATCCCGGTCATAATTTCAATCGTCGAGATGATGTGGGCGTACAGCGTTTGCGGATACATGTGCCCATAACCCACTGTGGCCAGCGTTTGCACGCTGAAGAAGAAGCAATCAAAAAACCAATGCCCGCCGGTGGTGCCGGCGATACTGTTTTGCTGGAGACTGTAAAGCGCGGCGAAAAGAAGATTCAGGCCGACATAAAGACTGGCGACAAAGGTGGCGAATCGCGGCCACCTCAAACTGAGCAGCCAGCGATAGAAGTCGCGCCATCTCCAGGCGTCCGTCCCCACTTTGACGAACTCGACCTGACCAGCGCGAATAGAAACCTGACTGGGCTTTCGCCTCATGTTCATCTAATCCGCGACCGGTACCAATTGGTCAACAAACTTACCGATGGCCTTGAGGATCTGCTGATTGATATCTTGCTGCGTTTTACTTGTTCCTTGCAGTTGGCTCTTAGGCACGCGCAGGGAATGGTCGCCGCCTTCAACGCTGTGCAAGAAATTTGGCGCCTTCATCTCGGCTCGAACCCGCTCCAGAAGGTCCAACGGGCAAAGCGAGTCGCGCGTGCCTTGCACAAACAGGATTGGTGTAGTCAGGGCGCGCAAAACTTCATCGCGGAGTTTCGTCCGATCGCCCATACCGCAGAGCGGGTATCCGAGACAAACTAATCCATCCACTTTTTCCTCCAGCGATAAGTGACATCCAACGCGGCCGCCCATGCTCTTGCCGACGAGGATGATTGATTCAGCGCGATGTCGCTCTCGCACCCGCTTTAATGCTTTTCGATGCGCGGCGATAAGCTGCGGCAAGCGATCGGGTCGCCTTCGGCCTTCGCGCAGGTAGTCGTAATCGAAAGTCTCGACAACGCCGATTCCTGACAAACGCTTTTTCCAATCTTGCATCCAGGGATGCGACGAAGGCGCTCCTGCGCCTGGAGCAAACAAAAGCAATGGTGTCATTCAATCCATCTCGTAAGCTACGAAAGCCTACGCCCCTAGTCAGCGGCTGTTTCAAAAATCCGCAGAGGGAAGGTTAGATTGCTAGGAAAACAATTTGGGCAGCACATTGGCAACAAAGTCCACCAGGCCGTGGCCGATCATGTTGGCGACCAAATCACGACGCCACAAATAGAATCCCGTTAAGATTATACCCGCCGCAAGAGCGATCAGAATATTTGCAGCGCCGCCGGACCAATGGCCAAGCGAAAAAATGACCAGCGGAATTGTGACCGACCAGAAGCGTCCGAGACCAATCATGCGCAAACGCTCGATAGCGTAACCACGATAAAATAGTTCTTCTACCACTCCGGCGCGGAAAACGATGAGCGTAATTAACCAAAGCGGCAGTTTCTCGAAAGCGGCAGATCCGGGACCGTGGCCGTAACCAGTAAGATAAGCCAGCCCGCCGACGACTGCTGCCGATACAACGGCGATTACGAGCCCCCACAAGATCGACATCCACCAGCGCGCGGTGCCGAGGCCGATAGAGCGGAGGGGCAAATATTCGGCGCGCAGGATGATAACCAGGAGAGCGGCTGCACTCACCCAGATCAACGTTTCCTTTAGAATTACCCAGGCGAATGTCATTTCGGGTACGAAGAACACGAACGCATATCGAATCACGAGCATCGCGAACAATGAGAGGAAGAGTCCGATCCAGGTGGCGGGCGAAACCTTGTTCGCGACCCCACGCTCGTTTGTCATTACAAGGGATGCCGCTCGAATATTGTTTGTTTCCATAGGATTCCATTGAGATGCCACATGAGTCAGTTTGGATTCAAGGAAATCAGAGATGCGGCCCGCGACGTCGGATTTCCGGCCGGCAATCGGCTGTCGCCTTATTGCACAGTCACAAGCGTGCCGACGGGAAGTTCGGAGAAAAATTTGCGAGCAGCGTCTTCGGGCAACCGGATGCAGCCGTGTGACGCCGGGTGATCCGGCACGTATCCCGCGTGCATTCCAAAATCAAGGCAGCTCAGGCGCATGAAGTACGGCATCTCCACGTGGTAGATGGTGGAACGATGGTTGCGCTCCTTGTTGGTGATCACAAATTCGCCCCTCTTTGTCGAATAACCCGGTCGGCCAGTCGAACACTGCGTGCGATACACCGGCACGCCATCCTTAACGAGGGCGACCCGTTGCAAGGCGAGAGAAATTTCGAGGCGCAACCGATCGGGCGATGGCCCGCCGCCGAGAAGAATTTGTGCGGCCCGCCAGTGACCCGTTTCTGCGGCAATATCCAACGCAGACATCTTGTCCCGGATCGTCAGCCGGTTCCGGTTGGCGCCTGCATTGATCAGAGCGCGCAGATAGTCATCCTGTCCAAGTCCCGCGGCGAGCATGACGACAGTAAGGTTCCTGTCTTCTTCCACGTAGCTGCGAAGCGCCTTCGATGAGAGCAGCGCGAGAAAATCCTTATCGCAACGCGACGGCAGAACGGTGTTAGGATCCGCTCCGCAAGCCAGAAGCGTGCTGAAAAGCGAGGAGTTGTTTCCCGCGATGGAATAAGCAAGGAACGGCACGTTTCTGCCCTCAGGCGTGGGAGGCGTTGAATGCTTGCCAAGCAGTAATCGGATTTGGTCCTTGTTCGCCACTTGCAGCGCCGCATTCAGAGCGCGCTGCGTACTGGTTTTCCACTGCGGCATCGGCGGTAAGCGCTCGATCACGGTCTTAATGATCTGCGGATTACCGCCATCGAGCGCCAATCCCAGGAGATCCTGCCCGTCCTTCGTCTGAGCTTCGGCACGAAGATTAGTTGAACGCGCCAGGAGCAACTGGAACATTGCAAGATTGCCGTGCATCGCTGCTGCCATGAACGGTGTAAAACCGCTCTTATCGGCAAGATCGACCTGTGCACCGGCGTCAACGAGCCGGCGCGCCGTTTTCTCATCCTTTTGCGACATTGCAATCAGCAGCGGGGTGCGCCCTTGCGCGTCGCGCCCATTCGGATCGACGTGCTCCATCAGGCACAAGTCGATGAGCGAATCGCGCTGAATGGTGACAGCTCGAACCAGTTCTTCCGGCGACATAGATATACGCGCAGGCGGCTCGGGACCAACCGCTATTGCCCAAAATAATATCAAAAGCACGACGCTTGCCCAAAAGACGATTCGCCTCTTAAACGCGCTCATAAAAAGGGTTGAGCTGGAAAGTATACGAGCTTCGTCAAGGAATGTAGTACTTCTGCGACTGAACTGCGAGCGCGCCTTTGAGTAAGCTGGCATTGGACGTAGCCAGTTGAACGTTGCATCTTCATTGCTGTCCAAATTCCAACCGATGCGTTTATCCATTTTGACCCTGTGCGTTGCACTCAGTACATCGTTTGCGGCGATACCAGAGGCCGTCCCAACTTCCAGTGTTCCTGCTGCTGCGGCGGAGGCAGGGAAGGACGTGGTTCATCAATTGAACAATGCTTTCGCGAAAGTCTTCGAGACCGTAGCGCCCAGCGTTGTCATTATTGAGATTTCCAAGAAGAACGAAATCAGTGAGAGCTCGCCGCTTGACGACCTGTTCTTTCAGGGGCCGCCCGATGAAAACAATCCGCGGCGCAATCCGGGAGCGCCGCGTTCGGTCCAAAGCGAAGGCTCCGGTTTTATCATGCGGCCCGATGGCTACATCTTCACGAACTTTCACGTGGTCGAAGGCGCAGACAAGATCGATGTGAAGCTGAGAGACGGACGGAATTTTCCGGCGCGGATGGTGGGCACCGATGAAAAAACCGATATCGCCGTGATCAAGATCGATGCCAAAGATCTGCCGGTCGTCCAACTCGGCGACAGCGACGCTGTGCGAGTTGGGCAGTTTGCCTTTGCGATCGGTGCGCCATTCAGGCTCGATTACACATTTACCTACGGTGTGATCAGCGGCAAAGGCCGAAGCAAATTGTTTCAGTCAGGCGGCTATTCCATCTCGGACTACTTGCAGACTGATGCCTCGATTAATCCCGGTAACAGCGGCGGCCCACTCTGCGATATCGACGGCAAAGTGATCGGGATGAACACGCTGATCAACGGGATGAACCGCGGACTGGGCTTCGCCATTCCAATCAACATGGCAAAAGAAATCGGGGCCGAGCTGGTCGCAGGCCACAAGATTACGCGTCCGTGGCTAGGCATTCGGATCGAAACTCTAGGCGACGACCCAGCAATCCGCGATTTGTTCAAAGGCGCTGATAAAGGCGTCGTGGTGCGCACAATTGAAGCTGATGCGCCCGCTTCCAAAAGCGATTTGCGGCCGTTCGATCTAATCACGCAGATCGATGGAACACCCATCGAAACCGACTCACAGCTTCAGCATGAGATTTTGAAAAAGAAGATCGACCAAAATGTCCAGCTCACTGTCTGGCGCAAAGGCAAAACTATTAAAGTCCCGCTCAAGACCGGTGAATTGCCTAACGAGATCGCGCGAACATCAAATGAACCGGCCCGGCCAATTCAGCCAAGCCAGTCCCGCGACGGCGGGATCGGCAAATTTGGATTGCAGGTGCAGGAATTGACGAAAGAGGTTGCGGAACGCCTGCACGTCCCGGTTGAGCAAGGTGTGGTGGTAACGAACGTGGAGGACAACAGCATCGCCGCGGCCCAGGACATTCAGCGCGAAGATGTCATTACGGAAGTGGACGGCAAACCAGTCACGAACCTGCAATCATTCCGTGAGGCCCTCAACAAAGCCGATCCGAAGCGCGGCATCCTTCTGTACCTCGACCGCAAAGGCACCAAGACTTTCGCAGCGCTAAAAGCCGGCGGCTAGCTTTTTCGGCTGCCGATGATTACAAGGACGATTCCGCCGGCCAGGCAAATGCCGCTCGCGATCGGCGGAAACGCGATCCCGTGACTTTCCTTGTGCGTAATTTCAAGCGGGCCTAGCTGGGCGTCTTTCTTTTGTGTCGTCCAACCTAGTCCACCCCAGGCAAAGCCGATCACACCGACGATGATCAGCACGATGCCGATGATCACGGCTGGTTTCATTGGTTCGAGCTTACAATGGCCGCCGGCCTGAGATCAACTGAATGATCAGCACCACAATCGCAATGACGAGCAGGATGTGAATAAACCCGCCGAGCGTGTACGAACTGACCAATCCAAGCAACCACAGGACCAGCAGAATAACAAATATTGTCCAGAGCATAGGGTTGTTCCTTTCGGTTAAGTCATACCTGCTTTCGACTACAGTGGCCGCCGCCCGCTGACAAGATTAATGATGAGCACGATCACAGCGATCACGAGCAACAAATGGATCAGCGCGCCACCAAAATGGCCGATGAAGCCAAGCAGCCAGAGCACGAGCAAGATTACGAATATTGTCCAGAGCATAGGGTTGTTCCTTTCGGTTAAGTCACACCTAGCTTCGCATGAGCCACTTCCGTTGCGCTTATAGGAAATGGAAATTCCTACAGTTTCTCCAACGCCGCGCGCAAATTCCAATCGTCCGCCTCCAGAAAATTGCGGGCTGACTCGTAATCACATTGCGCCAGTTCGGCGAGAACCCGCACTGCGCGATCACGCAATTTCGTGCTGCTAGCGTGCAAATCGATCATCAGATTGCCGCGCACTTTGCCCAGCGCGACCATGGCACCGGTGCTGATGATATTGAGGGCAACCTTCGTCGCGGTCCCGGCTTTCAGTCTCGTCGATCCAGTCAATATCTCGGGTCCGACCTCGAGTGTGACTACTAGATGGACGTCTGTAGCCGCGATCGGCTTGCCCGCCGTAGCCTCGGCGAAGGCGGGTGATCCCGGCCGGCCGGCGTCAGCGACGCCGGCTACAGTCGGATTGCAGGTGAGCAAAATCGTTTTTGCACCTAACGACTTTGCCCGGGCAAGCGCTCCGAGCACAAAAGGCGTCCGGCCGCTGGCCGTAATTCCAATCACAACATCGGGGCCTTTTATTTTACGCTCATCCAAAGCCAATGCGCCGGCACTTTTCTGATCTTCAGCGCCCTCAGCACTGCGATAAAGCGCCGTCACGCCACCAGCGATCACGCCCTGCACCAGATCACGCGGCGCACCAAAAGTGGGCGGGATTTCGCTCGCATCGAGCACACCGATGCGCCCGCTGCTCCCAGCACCGACATAAAACAAGCGACCACCGTTTCGCAGCGATTCAGCCACAATCTCAATCGCTTTGGTCAACTCGCCGATCGCGACGCGCAACGCCTCCTGAACGAACTTTTCTTCCTCGACAAACACTTCGACGAGCTGCTGTGCGCTCATTTTTTCGAGATTCTCCGAGCGCGGATTGCGCTGCTCGGTAAGCGCAGCCGCCAAACTTTCGATTTCGTTTTGGGATGGCCTTGGGTGAAATGCGGCGTGATCACCCGCTTCTGTCGCCAGCCACGCGGCACCAAGTTCGGGAGCTCGCTCCGCGATTGTCACGCGCGCATCAGGAAGATTCTTTTTCAGTTTGCGCCGGTACGCGTGCCTATAAATCGAGTCCCGATAGAAAAGGCCGCCGATCAGCGCGACTTTGGGCGCAAGCAGATGGAGACGCGACGCGACGGCCTCGGTGTATTCACAGAGCACGCGCGCACCTTCTTCGATGATCTCCATCATGCGAGCATCACCCCCCGTTGCGGCTTCAAAGACCACGGGCGCCAGCATCGCGATCTCCATTTTGTCCGCTGTTTGCACCCAACGAACCAGTTCATCAAAATTGTTCAACGAAAGCGCCTGCAGGATTTTGGCAGTGAACTGCATCTCGCTGTGATGCAAATCGTGTTCGCGCAAGACAAGGCGGAGCGCTTGGATGGAAAGAAAATAACCGCCGCCAGCATCGCCCAAGATGTGTCCCCATCCGCCCGCTCTCTCGATTCGGTCACCACGGCGCCCAGTCACAGAGGAACCGCTTCCGGCGTTGACCACGATGCCGTCTCCATGATCGAGACTCGCTGCCAAGCCAGAATCGCGGTCGCTCCCCGTGACGATTTTGGCGTTTGGCCAAACTTCAAGACAGATTTGCTTGAGCGAGCGGCGATCTTCCTCCGTAGCGCAACCGGCAAGAAAAACTCCCGCGCGATCGATCTGCTTCGGCAGCTCAGCGAAGATTTCGCGCAGCCGTTCCGGTGTTGTCAGACGCAAATTGGATGGCGGCAGTTTCCCCTGATCGAGAATGCGAAATTCCGCGCTGGCCTCGCCGCTCGTTTCCATACCCTGGACCAACACCCAGGCGGTTTTCGTGCCACCGCCTTCCACCCCGAGGATACGCTCGCCGGGCTTCACGATTGTTATTGTAGGGCAGGCGCACCGCCTGCCGCGAGTTTTCTTTATGGTTGGCGATGGAAAGGGAGCAAGCGATGCGCTTGCCCTACAAATGCGCAGCCGTTGCCGAGATTTCGCGCGCTCGTATCGTGCAGGACAGTCATGGACGAAAAGGAAGCCGCGAAGCGAATCGAGCAGCTGCGAGGAGAA
>QHPG01000072.1 GCA_003219005.1 Verrucomicrobiota bacterium | reverse complement strand
GGGGTTCGGCGTGGCCGCGATCTTGCCCGTGATTGTCTTTGGTTGAGCCTTATTCACTCGTTTGAAAACCCAAAACCTCGCGCGTCTCACGCACTTGTCCCAACAGCAGGGTCGCGTTGTTTCGAGCTATCAGACTGCACTTCGGCAGGCTGGACGTGTTGATTATTCAACAAGCGCTCCAACCTCTCGCGGGCGACCTCAGCAGAGTATAGTAAGCGAGTTTTTTCGATCCCATTTTGTGATAGCCGGTTCCAAAGTTCAGCGGACTCGTAGAGCGTCACTAAAGCCCGGGCAAATTCTTCCGGTTCATCCGCGACGAGAACATCTTCGCCGAAAGTAAGCTCCATGCCTTCCACGGCCACGGAGGTTGCGACGACTGGCACACCCCACGCCATACTCTGGTTGATTTTGCCCTTTACACCCGCACCAAATCGTAATGGCGCGACCGATAACCTGACGCTCTCAAAAAAGGGACGGACATCCCTTTGCAGTCCCGTGATCACAATGCGTTCGCCGGCCAACGCAATCACTTCCGGCGGCGTTTTATCGCCGATAATGTAGAACTTAGCCTCGCGCAGGCGTTCCTTCACGATGGGATAAATCTTCTTCAGGAAAAAAAGAACAGCATCAGTATTCGGCGTGTGCTGGAAGCCGCCGATGAAGAGAAAATCCCGTCGCAGCTCAAATGGAGTGCTCGAGCCCGGAATGTCCACAACGTTCGAAACGAGCTGAATGGACTTTTCAGGCCACTTGTCCTGGAGAAGCGTCTGTTCAACGCTGCTTGTCACCCAGGTCTCATCAGCTTGGCTGATGAGAGCATGTTCCAGTTCTTCTTTCTGCCGCGCTTTTTCTTGCGCCTCCGGATCGATGGTGATTTGAGCCTCCCTGTGCGCACGAAGAGAGTGTAAATCAACGGTATCAAAAATAATTCGGCTTTGCGGCGCATGCAGCCGGGCATCCGCGATGTGTTTGCGGGCAAAATCACACCGGCTGAGGATGACAATGTCAAACTCGGAACCGTGCGAAATCAGATAGTCGCGGACCTTTTTAACATACGGATGGCGGGCGATCTTGATTCCGCGCCTACGTAATTCATCTCCGTAATGTGGGACATCAGTCAGATTGTCTGGAATGAAAGTGATGCGATGGCCAAGCTGGTGAAGGAGCTTTAGGATTTGAAACATCCGCAACGATCCTGAATCCTTGTCGGGAACAGGAATATGGTGGTCGATCACAAGAATGTTTTTGCGCCCGGGGGGCGCTTGAGACAGGAATGCGACATCGCCGTTGGCTGGTTTGGTTATCAGTTCAGCGGCCCATCTTTCGGCAAATGTCGAGCGATTAATAGTCTGATGCTTTTTTGTACCCGTTGAAAGGTCGGTTCCCCCCGTCGCTCCCTCGTAGTGGATGACTTCGCTCAGCGGCTGATACAGTACGTTGTACCCGGCCCGGCGAACCTTGAACGCCAGATCGGTGTCCTCATAGTAGGCCGGTGCGTAGCTCGGATCGAATCCGCCGACGCTTTGAAACAGCGCCTTAGGAATCATCAAAGCCGCTGCCGAACAATAATCTACTTCGCGCAGATAATTGTATTCAGGTTTTCCTGGATCATCGGACTTGCCATAATTCCACCCTGAAGCATCTCGCCAGATGATTCCGCCTGCTTCCTGCAAACGGCCATCTGGATAAATGAGTTTCGAGCCGACGATGCCCGCCTGCGGCTCTTCAGCAAAGGTGCGCAGTAGCGCGCTCAACCAGCCGTCTCTGACAAGCGTGTCGTTGTTAAGGAAGACGAGATATTTGCCGCGCGCCTTTTCGGCACCGCGGTTGCAGGAAACAATGAAACCGGAATTAGTCCCATTACGTAGATAAACAATCCCTGGTATCTGGGGGATAGCCTCTCCGGTGATATCCGTTGAGGAATCATTCACGACAATCACTTCAAAGCGCTCCGTTCCCTGACGTTCCTGAAGTGAAGCCAAGCAGGCCTGGGTGAAGCGAAACTGATTGAACACCGGAATGACGATTGAAATTTCGACCTGTTCATGAACCGGAAACTCAATCGGACGCGTTGGCGCGGGAGGTTCAACAGGCGCCAATCTTTGTCCACGGGCTGGCAGTGCGCCTGAAATCAACGATTGGATTTCATCATCAATTGTAGCAACCTCGGGATGGACCGTTCGCCATTTTTGGTATGCTGAGACGACCTTTTCCAGATGCCCGTAGCCTAACAACCTCCGCGACTGCGAGGGAGAAAGTTTTGCCTTGAGGGCGGCAACCGGATTTGCAATTTGCCAGCGTGCCGAAGAGCGAAGTCGGGCTGCTGCGTCTTCAGACTCGTCCAACAACCGGGCAAGCTTCTTGGTAGCTTGCAATTGCTTCCGCAGACGATTTCGTAGCTCGTCTCTCTGCGCTTCGCTCTCCGCCAGACTAATACTCCTATCGCGAAGTAGCTCATTCGTCTGCTCAAGGTGGCCGCTGACTTCTTGAAGGTGGGCGCTAAGCTCTTCGACTTCTCTCTTGTGCCGAGCTTCTGCCTGAGCGAGGAGCTCGCGCTCCAAATGTTGGATCTGTGCAATCGTTTCCGGAACGGCGGCATTTAGTCGAGTGATCGCTCCGGCAGGCAAATCGGGTTCTCCCTGCTTCGCACCTCGTGAGGTGCTTCGTGTCTTCCCTTTGGCTTCGCTAATCAGAGCGCGATAGAATTGGATTACTTCGCCGGAGACGCGAGCGTCAATGAGGTTGTCAATACTGAAGCGAGCGTGCCGTTTTTGTCTTCTTACAAGTGCTGCGGCATTGGCTACTTCCGCGTCGGGCAACCCAATGAAATGTGCAATTCGCCGCAACTCGCTTTCCGCGTCTTCGAAAAACAAATCGTAGTGAGTTACCAGCTGCTGTTGCGCGGTTGCTGCCTCGATCAGACGCCGGTTGTAAATTTCCCAGAGGCGCAAACCAAACGAATACGAAGTCCCATTTCGTTCCCGCATTGAGTAAGCGACTTCCAGCGGATTGCGCACCATGATGAGCGTTTTCAGTCCGGGCAAAAGATTCTGCCAAAATGGCAGCGTCAAACTGTTGCGCGGATCTTTCCAACCCCAGACATCCCTCGAATCAAATCCTTCGATCAGCAGTCGCGCCTTCATGCGCAGTGGATCGAGCCGTGGGTCGCCGAAATTCTCGTCGGCCTTCGGCGGCAGGTCCCACGCGCCGCCAAGTTCATTCAACAATTCATCGTTTACCGCCACGAACCCGAGATGTTCCCAGAACCCCTCGGGGTTATCGGCCTGCGGAGGCATTAATGCGCTTTCCGAACCAAGGTAAAGCCCGCAGGCGTGCAACAGCCTGGTTAGCATCGACGTCCCTGAGCGATGCGCGCCGGCGATGCAAACCGCCGTCCGGGTGTGAGCGCTATTTTTCACTCGAAACGCTTAAACAACGATGAGCCGCCCAGTGCGTCAAGCCGATTAGTCACTACAGTCCATCGGTGATCTCGTGCTTCTCCCGCGCCTCTTCCGCACAATGTGAAATCTTCGTCGCACAAATCCCAGCTCCATCTAAGTTTCTCAACGATGCAACGAAATGACGGCCGTGGGCCCGATGAGAGCCGTCCGCTTAATTTTGAGTTGAACGTGGCGCCGCATGCGAGCGGCTCAGTACTCGTCTCAATGGGTAACACGCGCGTGATCTGCGCCGTCACCATGGAAGAAGCAGTGCCGCGCTGGATGAAAGAGCAGGGAGTGACCGGCGGCTGGCTTACCGCCGAATATTCGATGCTTCCGTATTCGACTCAGCCCCGCAAAGCTCGCGATATTGCAAAAGGCCGCATCGAC
>QHPG01000144.1 GCA_003219005.1 Verrucomicrobiota bacterium | reverse complement strand
ATTGAACAGCATGATGCCGAGATTTTCATGCGCGGAAACAAGCGCGGGTGCGAGGCGCAGCGCGGCTTCGTAGTGCGGCACAGCGTCAGCAAAACGACCGATGTGGGCGAGAGTGTTGGCCCAGTTGTATTGGGCGTCAGGAAGATTCGGGTCCGCGTGCACTGCCGCCGCATAATGCGCTAGCGCCTCGTCGGTGCGGCCGAAATTGGTGAGGATGTTGGCGGCGTTATTATGGGCGAGGGCGAAATCGGGACGCAGGCGGATCGCCTCTTCGTAGCACGCGAGCGCCTCCGCATTGCGGCCTTGCTCATGACGCACATTGCCGAGTTCATAACGCGCGTCGGCGAGTGTGGGAAGTTGTGCTAGCGCAAGTTCGAATTGCGCAACGGCTTCGTCGAGCCGTCCCGCAGCGGCAAGCGCAACGCCGTAGTTGTGGCGCACCTTGGGATAGTTCGGCAGCAAACGCACCGCGGTCTCGTAGGCAGCGAGCGCTTCGGGGACGCGCCCGGCATCAGAGAGCGCGCTGGCCAGCTCTCCGTACGGGCGAAGGCTGTCGGGCCGCTTTGCGATGTTGTCCTGCCAAATCGAAATGGCAGAGCGGTAGTCGATGTTGCGCCGCGCGGTCAGCGCGCCGAAGGCAATCGCGATTGCAACGAATACGACCACGCTGCGATGGCCCAGGACATGCCACACGGCAACAACGATGGCGGCGATGATCGCGGCCAGCGGCAAATACATGCGGTGTTCCGCGACGGTTTGTGTCGCAAGTGGCAATGCGCTCGAAGTCGGCGCGAGCAGCAGAAAAAACCACGCACCCAGAAAACCCCACGGCGGCTGCCGCGCCAACGCTAGGAGCGTGGCGCCGAAGAGCGCCAGTAGCAGCGCGGCTTGCGGCCAAACTTGAGCGAGCGAGTTGGTCGTTGCTATGCCGTAATCGAGCACCAGCGGAGCGGGCCAGAATGCGAGTCGCACATAATGTATGACTGCGCCGCATTGGGTGAGCAGATAGTGCCACGGCGTGATCCCGAGCCCGAACCCAGCCGTCGCACCGCGATTGCCCGCTTGCTTCACGAGCCAACCGAGTAACAGCCATGTCGCCGCAAGCCCTACATAGAACCATGGCCGCCGGCGCAGCGCTTCGCGAAACGTACCGGCGGAAAAAGTGCGGTCGTGCAACAGCACGAGCAACGGCGCGGCATACATCACCTCTTTCGTTGCCATGCCGAGCAGGCACGTGACAACAGCGAGCGCGTGCCAACGCATGGGTGTAGGCGAGTCCGCCCCTCGAATCGACGCGTATAGCGTCAATAACAGGCACAATCCGGCAAGCGACTCAGCGCGTTGTGCAACGTAAGTTACCGATTCGGTCTGCAGCGGGTGTAGTACCCAGAGCGCGGCCGCGGCGAACGCGAGCGGCGTCGCGTGGGCCGCGAATCTCGCAGCGAGCGGCCGGGACCGCAACGTCCGGCGCACGACGCCGAACAGCGCCAACGCAGCCAGCACGTGAATCGCAAGGTTGAGCACATGGTAGCCGCGGACGTCAGGGCCTCCGACGGCCCAATTGAGGGCGAAGGAAAAATTGACGAGCGGCCGGCCGCCTGCAGGCTGACCGCTGCGGGGCGGCGCGAGTGCGGTAGGGAGCGCAAGCGTGCGAATCGTCGCGTTTTCCACGATTGCGGGGAGATCATCGAAAATAAACGGCCCGCGAAAACTATTGGCCCATGCCACTAGTGCAGCGGCAGTAAGTACCGCGGCCGCGACGAAGATTCCGGCGCGTCTAGAGTCCGGGGGCGGACGCAAGATTTTGCCCTTGGCACGCACCATGAATGATCTCCATTATCTCTCGGTCTCTTCAGGAAATCACCCTTAAATTTGATAAACAGAATTTGGTACGTCTCAATCACGTTGCCATCTTCATCGTAAACGCGAAGGACAGCACGATGTGAAGCGCTCTCGAACGAGATCATTGCCAGAAGCTTTAGCGTAACTGACACAGCGCTTTTGGCGCTCAACGAGAGAACCCAGCACCACCTGGTTTCGTGGCGGTGCGAAGGGGCGTGTTGGCCCAATAACGAGCGATATCGCCTTCAAGAATATTGGCCAACGCCGAGTTCTGCTGGGCGTTAGCTAACTGAAGTCCTTGTTCGGCGACCAGTCTTGCCTCGGTAAATCGACCGTTCTCGGCGTAGGCAGCGCCCAAAGTTCGCAGGATCGCTGGGTTCTTGTCGCCGGACAATTGATTCGCGCGTTTAGCCAATGCCAATGACTGGCCACCATTTCGAATCCAAGTCTCGGGAAAAGTTGCCAGGACCCAGGCAAGATTATTCAAAGAATCAACCGAATCTGGCTCGGCGGCGAGCGCGTTTTGCCAATGTGCAATTCCCTCGCTTGGGCGACCTTTCTGGAAAAGTGCAAGACCGATGTTGTTTTCTGCCGCTGGAAATGCAGGCTGGCTTTTTAGGGCTTGCTCGTAGGCCGCGATGGCGTCGTCAACCAGACTTTTTCGCAGCAAGTCATTCCCCAACAGGTAATATGCCTCTGGGTAGTTAGGCTGCTCTCGTACGGCTTCTCGATAGTGGGCGATGGCTTCGTCAATTTGGCCATTCTGATCAAGCGCGATTCCCAGGTTGTAGTGTGCAGCGGGGTAACGAGCCAGGATCGATAATGCTTTTTCGTACGCTGCGATGGCGCCCTGCGAATCGCCTTTTTTTCGCAGCGCGTTTCCCAAGTTGTAGTGGGCTTGGGCGTCATTGGGATTTTCCTTAAGAAGCGCTTGTAAATGGGGGATCGCCTCGTCCGTGCGTCCTTTCTTTGTCAGAGCAATAACGAGATTGGTCTCTATTTCGGGATAACGGGGAGCTATTTTAAGCGCCTGCTGAAATTGATCGATCGCCTCATCCAGGCGACCGCGCTTAGCCAGGCATTCCCCAAGCCCATCATGCGCCAAAAAATTCCCCGAGGTCACGGCGAGAGCATGCCCCCAGAGCGACTCACCGTTGCGCCAGTAGGAAGCCTGGACGCGAGCGCACCAGGCTAATGCGATAATGGCGAGGGAGGCCGTCACTGCCACAATTCTGCGCTGAAGTCCACCACGGCGGATTCGTTCTGTGGCGAACCGGGAACTTAAGGCATCCGTAATTGCCCATGCTAGTAACAAGTAAAGACCGATCTGGGGCAAATAAGTGTATCGATCGGCGTGCGCCTGTGAGCCCACCTGAATCAATCCAATTACCGGCAGGAGCATCACGAGGTACCAAAACCAACCTGTGACGAGATAGGGCCGTTTGTGCCGCAGCGCGATCACCCCTGCGCTCACCAAGGCGAGCAGCACAATAGCCAGGCCAATTTCCCAAACCTGCAGTTGATCTCCGGGGTGAGGATAAAAAACCGCCAGCCCCACCGGCCAAATCAATTGCCTGAGGTAAATCGCGTACGTGACAAGTCCGTTGGCGACCCGCCAAATGAGAGGCAATTCCTCGGTGCGTGCCACGCTCGATTGCTGCATCCAAAGCGTGACCAGTCCCGAGGCAACCGAGAGCGCTAATAGCGGAATCTTTTCAAGGGCTAATCGCTTGATTGATGACCGCCCGCCAAAACGCTGGAGGGGCCAATAATCAAGCAGCAATAGAACCAAGGGCACAGTCACCAGCATGGGCTTGGACATGAGACCAAGCGCGAACAAGATCGACATCGTCAGATAGCGGCCAATCGAGGGAGACCTGACGTAGCGGGCGTAAGCGCCCAGGGTGAGCATGAAGAAAACGGCGCTCAACACATCTTTGCGCTCGGAAATCCAGGTCACCGATTCAACATGAAGAGGGTGAATTGCAAAAAGTGCGGCGACGAATGCGCTCTGCCAAATCGCGCCTGTCATTCGTTGTAATACGAGAAACAACAAGACGACTGCGATGGTGTGGAGGACAATATTTGT
>QHPG01000143.1 GCA_003219005.1 Verrucomicrobiota bacterium | reverse complement strand
TCCGATCGAGCCACCGGGCATACCGTTACTAGACTGGTTTTGATCATTAACAATATCAAACTCCGCGCTGCCCTGAGTGGTGAGATTGCCGGCGAGATTGAAACTGAGCGTGGCGTTGGAATCAATCAGGCCACCGTTTCTGTTATTGATCGCGACAAACAACGAACCCGCGGTTGCGGTTAAAGTGAGATTAACCGCGC
Source organism: Verrucomicrobiota bacterium (assembly GCA_003219005.1). Taxonomy (GTDB): domain Bacteria; phylum Verrucomicrobiota; class Verrucomicrobiia; order Chthoniobacterales; family UBA10450; genus Udaeobacter. Next base: position 3,717 of record QHPG01000143.1, on the reverse strand, counting down.
TGACTTCGAGGGTTGCGTCGCCGTGAATTGTTCCACCAAAGGGACTCCCGGCACTCATGGCCCCGACGCCAGAGTCATTGAGCAGCTCAATATCCGCAGCAGTGGAGATATTCGGAATGTCGGTTCCCGTGACTGTCACGTCGTGCGTAACATTAAAGTTGAGTAGAGTGTTACCGTCGATGGTGCCTCCTCTGTCGCTAAGAAAGACGCTTAGATTTCCGCCGATGGACGCGCTATCGGCGTGAAAATTGAGGGCGGCGTCGCCGCCGATGAATGATTTGGTGGTGTTACCGGCCGTGTCGTCATAGCGAGTGGAGATTGCGATCGAGAGACTGGCCGTGTTTCCAAGAAAATCCGGCCCATTCTCCACAGTGGTTAAGGCGCCGGCTATGTCTATCGTAAGATTGACGCCGGAATCGATTACACCGCCGCCGCGATTGTTGATAGCGATACTGGCAAAGTCAGCGGTGAAGTTTTCTCCTGTTGATAGAGAAATGTTTCCGCCTGTGCCGATATGGCCGGCGGGGTTGGCCGTTTCATTGTAGTTCTCCACGAGAAGATTAAACTCTCCCCCGGTCGAGAGGCTCCCGCCCGTCATAACCGATATGTTGCCGCCGTTGTCGATTTGCCCGTTCGTATTTTGAACAACCGCCTCAAAATCGCTCATCGTGGTCAGATTGCCGCCGATGTTCGCATTAATATTGCCGCCTGTTCCGATATGCGCGCCCTCGTTGGTTACGCGCAAACGAGAAAGTTCGGTAGCTGAGTTGTTCGCGTAATCGCCTGTAACATCGAGTGTGAGATTGGCTCCGTTGGCAACTGTGGTCCCGGGCAAAACCAGCGTGTTTAAATGATTCTTACCATTGAGCAACAGGGACCCGCCAATTTGCATTGTCAGATTGTCTCCGGCGGTCGCGTCCAATGCACCGACGCTCATTGTGCCGGGGTTGGTAAGCTGAACCGATCCTTCTGCGGCCAGATCGAGAATCCCGATGTTTGAAATTGACGAGTTAATCGTGAGGTCGGAGCCGCTCCCGCGCGCGTAGATGGCAAGCGTGCCGAGATTTTGGAATGAGACATCCGACGTGAGATCGATCGAGCCGTTAACCGTCGCCAGAACGAGTAGGTCAAGACCGGTGAAGGTCAATGTGCCGCCGGGCGGGCCGGACGTAATTCCATCCACACCGATTAAACCAAGCTTGGTTACGCCGCCGTTGCTCGTGTCAATCGTCGGATTGCCGGTGAGCGACAGACTCTGGAATTTAAAGACGGCGATCGGCAGATTGTTTGGGTCGGCAAAAAATTCGGTATCGATATTCAGCGCAGTGTCGAAAGCTGAGGTGGAACCAAATGCCCACAGAGTGAAAGCGCCATCATCCGTCGCGCCGCGATAAATTTTGCCGAGGTCAGTCGCGCCATTCGTGGTGACCGAGGGATCGGTGGTAATGACTGTGCCGCTGGTAATGACGTACGGGTTCGGCGAAGTGATCGTTGATAGTGTCCCAAACTTGCTCGGAGTTGGTGGTGGTGGTGGTGGCGGCGGCGGGCTCGGAGTCGGCGTTTCAACTCGAACATCCACAACAGCCGGATTTGAGGTGGCGCTCTGATCGGTCACGTCGATCGTGTCGAGCATGCTCTGGTAAGGTGGCCGATTCGATACCACGACTTGCTGCTGCGCGGCTTGCTGATCCGCCACCGCCAGGATGAGCGGCAAATTCGCCAGCGACGGAAAATCCGCGACCAGCGGCGACGTCGCCAGCACCAGTTTCACATCGAATTTTTCCGGCTTACTAACGTGCCCGCCTTCGGCGATAACCATTTCGCCGCCACGAACAGTCACAGCTTTTTCAGGGTGGCCGAGGGGATAAATCGTGCCGGTTCCTTCGAGAACCATAAATTTTGCAGGCGGGCCTGTTGAAAGAAGCGCCGTCCCACCCATAACGGCAACGGTGACAGCTGTCGTATTGGCCCTAACCGGGGGTGCGTTGGGGGGAACCTGGAGGAGAATCGCGCCCTGGGTCAACTCTGCCTGACGCGCTCCCGCGGTAAAACTGAAAATCGTGTTCGCGCCGAGCCGCGTGATAGTGAGATCGTTAAAGGTCAATTCCGCTCGCGACTCTGTTCCGGTGCGCACCGCCGAGCCGTGGGTGACTTTATCGTTCACCGCCGCCGCATGAGGCGCGGCATGCGCTTCCAACAAGCGCACGTCCTGAATTACCTGCGACACGCGTGCTTCTTGCAATGCGGCAGCGTTCGCTAATCGCGTTGGGACAACCAAAATGAAGAGGACCCCGCAGAGCGTTATCGGTTTGCTGTTAAAAGTTTTCGTCCAAAACTCTTTCATATTTATCTCCTACTGTTGTGCTGCACCGGTTGCTTCCGGCATTGAATGTGGCTTCGCTGATCCGGCAGTGATCCGCCCCGCTATATTGGTCTGGGGTTGGCCCAGAACCGACACGCGCGTTCCGCCGCCGAAAATAACAAGGTTGGTGTCGATCAAAGTCTTCTTCGATTTCTCTTGCTGCTGCTTCTGGCTTTCCGCCGCGATCAATTTCTCACTGCGCAGCGGCGGAAGATCGACCATGAATCGGCTGGTCTTCACAAAACGCGCAATGTCAAAGTCCACGGGATCGCTCACCGCTGCGTTCGGGTTGCCCATGACCAGTTGGCCTGGGCCAACCAGAACCGAATCACCGAGGTGGCCGGGCCGATACAATCGCCCTGTGCCTTCCAACACCAGAAATTTGTAAACGCCGGGATGATATTCCAGCATGGCGGTCGTTCCCGTGATGGCTGCCGACCCCGTGGCCGCATGAATTGTCGCATCGTTCGACCCCTTCGGGGACTGAATCAGCATCGCGCCCTCTATCAGATTCAAATCGCGCGTTCCATTTTTGAAACTGAAAGCGGTCTTGGCCGCGAGCCGCACAACCGTTGCATCTGGAAAAGTCAGCTCAGCGCCCGAGGAGATGCCGGTTCGTACGATCGTGTCTTCGTCAACGATGGCGTTAACCGAGGCGGGGCGCGCCGCCATCATCGGACGCACCAATTGCACGTGATTGTTTACCCGGGTAATGCGCGCTTGGCTGGCTGAAGCCGCATTCGCTGCGTTTGGGAACCGGCTCATAAAGCCCGCCGTGATGGCAACGAGCGCAAGAAGCTGTCGGTTGATGCGCATGTTCAGCTGATCGCCATAATCTCGGCGAGCTATTTGAGGCCTAGCCCACACCGCGTCAAGCTTTTTTATGCAGCAAGCATTAATTTTCGCGTTTGTTCTTGTCGGTACGCAGCCGTCCGGTCTAAGATCACATCATTAGCACCGACGCCGTATAGCATCGATGAGCGTCCTTACCCTAGTTGATAAAGCCCGCCTACTACTAAGCTCGGATATTTTCCGCGCGCTTTCACTAGAGGAAGCGACTGAATTGGCGAAGGAAGTTACTCAGCGCGAGATCAAGGCGGGCGAGGTTCTCTTTGAACGCGGAGATATAGGTGAACACCTTTACATCGTCGTGTCAGGCCGATTCAGGGTCTATTTGGATGACCCTGTCGAGCGCGAATCGAAGGTTGATGATGTGTTAAGCGGCGAAGTGATCGGCGAATTAGCACTGATTACCGGAGACAGACGTGCCGCGACCGTTCACGCGGTCCGGGACAGTTCCATTCTCGTTGTAACGAAGTCATCCTTCGAGCGAATCGCGAAAAAATCTCCTCATC
>QHPG01000142.1 GCA_003219005.1 Verrucomicrobiota bacterium | reverse complement strand
ACCGTGACTGGCTCGTGTCCCTCCATTTCCAATGTGAACGCACCTTCCAACACATAAACAGTGACCGGGAAGCGGTGCGTGTGGAACATGGTCTTATCGCGCGGTTTGAAGCTCGCTGTGAGAACCCGCACCTCCTGCTTCTCGCCGGTGGGCATTCCCTGGATGACCTCGCTCAAGAGTGACTGCGGCTTTATCACACCCTGTTCTTGCGCCATCGCGACCAAACTAATGAACAGAATCGCGAACCCGAAATAGAAGCTTCTCCATTTATTCATATATTTTTCCCTTCTTCGACTTTGTAAACAACCATGCCGCGCGCCTGATAATTCGCGAGCGCCTGCGGATGATCACGATTGCACGTGTGTACCCACACACGCTTGGGCGCGATCCCGCGACGGCGGGACCAGGCTTCTTCGATGGCACTGGTTAGCAACGCGCCGCCTAAACCGCGGCCGGTGAATTCAGGTAACAAGCCGAAGTAAGCGATCTCGACTCCGCCTTCCGTGTCATTTCGAAGTTCGTAATAACCTGCGAGTGCGTTGTTGTAGTACGCGGCGAATGTCCGCAGCTCCGGTGCGGCCGCGTATTCTTTCCATTGCTCATCCGTCCACGGTCGTTTGTCGATCCACTGCCACTGCTCGCCAACCGCGAAGTAGAGATCACGATTGAAAACCCAGTTGGGTTCTTTCTGTTCGCGAACCCGAAACCGCGCATCCGCACGTTTCGGCCTCAGCTGCTCGGGCGATCGCATTTCGAGATACGTCGTGACTAATGGCGACATCGTCATGCTCATGTTCTCATGCCTCCTTCGCTGAAATTCCACCCACGAATCACACAAAACATTCTGAAGACTTTCTGTTTGTGCGAACTCTTTTCGCGTCCATTCGCGTGTTTCGCGGGCTCAAAATACAAATTAAAGTTCGTCCCGGCGAGACTCCGCGACCAGCACGCGGGACGCGCGCGCTACCCAGATTCTACTTCGGTAACTCTGGCTTGATCTCGGAAAATCCAGCTTGTTTGAGTTGTTGATTTAAAGCTGGGAGATCGGAGTCGAGCAATTTGCGCCACGCTTGCATTAACGGCCCAACTTTTTTCTGAACATCCTCGACAGCCGCTTTGACCGCTGCGGTCGGCGCGGCATCCGCACCCTGGATTTCGTTGAACAACCTCACGGTGGTTTCGAGCACAAACAGCGACGACGGCGCGCCTGGATGAGGATGCGGCGGCCCGAATTGAGTCAGCGTTTGCACAAACGTCTCCAGTTTTTCCGTCACATCAGGTCGTTCTGCTGCTCGTGCTTTGAGTTTCGTTAGCTGCTCGTTGATCTCGTCGAATTTCTTTCCAATGGGCGCAAGCGTCAGCCGCAATTGATACAACTGCCATGATAGATCGAACTGCTCCTGAAGATCGGCCGCGGACGTTTTTACGCGCGGGTCCATTTGGACCGTCAGAGGATGAGTGAAACTTTTGCCGTCAACCGTTAACACGACCGTGTAACTGGCGGGCGCGACCCACGGCGAAGTGGGCGTGGGTGCAGTATTGCGGTACGTCGCCGACATCGGGAACTCCGGCTGCACATCCGGCAACGGCGGGTAATGGATGTCCCACAGGAAGCGGTGCATGCCAGCTTTAGTGGAAAGCAATCGCGGCGGCCGAATCCAGTAAGCTGGAATTTTTAACCGCTTCGGGGCGGGCTTCACTGGCACATCCGTGCTCGAATATTTCCTGACCGACGCGCCTTTGTTATTTTTGATCTCAATCGTCACCGGACCAGTGGCGTCGTTTGACAAAAAGTAATCAATCATTGCGCCGTCAGGCGGATTCTCGCCAGCGGGTTCATCCGGTGGCAGAGGCGTATCGGTGTTTACATTCCCACGGACGCGCAAAGCTGTCTGCGGTTTGAAAAGCAGATTCTCGCGTTGGTTTGCGTTGAACTGGCGCAGCGGAGTGATGTTGTCGAGAATCCAAAATCCGCGTCCGTGCGTCGCGACCACGAGATCGTCATTCTTGATGATGAGGTCGCGTACCGAGGTCGCCGGCAAATTTAAGCGCAACGAGTCCCAAGTCGCGCCGTCATCGAACGAGACATAAACGCCTTTTTCCGTTCCAGCGAACAACAGGCCTTTGCGCTCGGGATCTTCGCGGATCGCGTTCACTGTTTGGCCGGCCGCGATTCCGTTCACAACTTCAGCCCACGTTTTGCCGCTGTCTTGCGTTCGGAAAATGTGCGGCCGCAAATCGTCGAGTCGCAACGTGTTCACCGCAACGTAAGCGGTGTTCGCATCGAAATGTCCCGCTTCAATCAGCGAAATTTTCTGCCAAGCCGAGATACTCGCCGGCGTTACGTTCTTCCAAGTTTTCCCGCCGTCGGTGGTCAGATGAATCAGACCATCATCGGTCCCGCACCAGATGCGGTTCACGTCAAGCGGCGATGGTGCGACCGTGTAAATCACGCCGCGACGATGCGCCTGCTTCGTCGCATCCGTTTTGTATTTTCCGATGCTGGTCGGCAAGTCGTACCGTGGCCGCGATAAATCCTCGCTGATCTTTTCCCAATGATCACCTTGATCGCGCGTTTTCCAGACTGTGTTTCCAGCGAAGAAAAGCAGGTGCGGATCGATTGGCGAAAAGACAACCGGCTCGGTCCGCAACATCCGGAAAGCCTCTGTTAGTACTGGCACCGGCAAAATTGCCTGGGCCTGACCGGTTCGTCGATCGAACCGCGTCAGTTTACCGCCTATGATGATGTCCGGATCGAGCGGATCGGCGACTACGTAGCCGTATTCCTCGGCCGCGACCGGCTGCCAGTCGCGAAACGTGATCTCGCCATCGTTGCCGCGACTGGTGATTCCGACCGAACCGCTTTCCTGTTGACCGCTATAAAGCCGGTACGGAAATGCGTTGTCCGCGCTGACATGATACAACTGCGCCGTCGACTGATTATACCACGAGCTCCAGGTCGCTCCGCCGTTCACCGTGACAATCGCGCCCTGGTCTGAGCCGAGGAGAATGACGTCTGGATTATTCGGATTGATCCAAATGTTTTGATAATCGTCGCCGCCGGGCGCGCCGCGCCAGCCATCCCAAGTTTTGCCGCCATCAGTCGATTTCCAACAGACCACGCTCGCCGAGTAAACGATCTGCGGATTTTTTGGATCGAACCGCACCACCGGCAGATCGCCACCGCCGATACCGAGACCCGGGCGCGGATCGTCGGTGGTCCCGCTCCACGTTTCGCCACCGTCGTCGGAGCGATAAAGTTTCGCAATCGTTTTTGTTCGTACGGCGGCGAACAGTGATTTCGGCGAGCTCGGCGCGATCGCGATGTTCGCCTGCACGATATTGCCCGGCAGTCCTTTCGTTAACTGCCGCCACGTTTTCCCGCCATCGATCGATTTGAAAATGCCGCCTTTGTCTCCATTGAAGATGCCATTTTCCCACGGACCTTCGCGCGAATCCCACAGTGCGGCATAAACAATCGCAGGATCGCTCGGATCGATCTGCACGTCGCTGGCGCCAACGTTTTCATTGCGGTAAAGCACCTTTTCGAATGTTTTGCCGCCATCGACCGATCGGAACACACCGCGCTCCTCGTTAGGCCCGTACGGATGCCCGGCCACGGCCACGAAAAGTCGGTCGGCATTCTTTGGATCCACAGCCAGTTGCGCGATCTGCTGACCGTCGCGCAACCCCAGATGGGTCCACGTCTTGCCAGCATCGACCGATTTGTAAATTCCATCGCCGACCGAAAGGTCCGGCCGATGCAATCCTTCACCGCTGCCGGCGTAAACGACATTCGGATTTGCAGGCGCAACCGCAATCGCGCCGACCGACGCCGTCGGTTGATCGTCAAAGATTGGTTGCCACGTTCGGCCGTAG
>QHPG01000091.1 GCA_003219005.1 Verrucomicrobiota bacterium | reverse complement strand
TTTTCAACTGGCAGATTGTTAGTCGGCGCATTGCCCGTGTTTCGCCCAGGATAGATTTACCCCTTTGGAAGTCGATGCTATCAGAGGCGGTTCCGCTGGGCAGCGGGCTGGTGCTCCGGCAGTTCGCCTGGCAGGCAGACGTCCTAATCTTGGCATGGCTTGTCGATGCAAGCGCGTTGGGGCTGTTCAGCGGGCCGTATCGGATCTTGCTCGGCATGCGAACGATTTCCATGGCATTTGCGCTCCCGCTGTACCCGGCAATGATTCGCTCAGCCCATGGCACAGAGGAGAAGTTTGGCGAGTTCTATAATCGAGCGATGAAATGGTTTTGCTGCCTGAGCGTGCCAGGGGCGGTCCTGTTTATAGTCTGGCCGCGGCTACTGATCGACGTGCTTCTCGGTGAAAAATTCATCAGCGCTGGATCGGTTATGCAATGGTTTGGAATAGCATTCATGCCGATGTTCGTATCGTCACTTTTCGCGTTCATCTTTACAGCGCTGAAGTTGCCAGGCGTGTTCTGCCTGGCGATGGCACTGGCTTTGGTGGTGCGTGTCGGCGCAGACTTGGCGGTAATTCCGAGTCTGGGTTACATCGGCGCTTGTGTGGTCGCTGTCTTCAGTGAGATTGGCGCCTTTGCGATTCTTACCTACTTTCTCAAGCGAAAAGGTTATGCGCTCCAGATGACCGATTTCCTGGTCAAACCGATTTTGGCTGGCCTCTTGATGGCCGCGATCCTTCTTCCCGCGCGGCAGCTTACGCTGTTACCGGCGCTGCCGGTGGCCGCGGTGGCTGGCATCGTGTATCTCGGTGCTCTCTTTTTGCTAGGGACTTTTTCGAGCGAGGAGTTGCATCTTATGCGTGATGGTCTCGGTTTTGTTGGCTTTTACTTCCGTAGATCGCCGCATCAACTGGAGAAGCAAGGTTGAGAAGAAGCTACTGGCCTTTCGGTTTTGCGTTGGTCGCGCTCAGTCTTCTGTTCCCCTGGTTTGACCCAGTGACGACGCCGCGCTTTAACGGCCTGAATTTCCCCTTCGCGCACTCCGCCTACTTCTGGCCACGGCATTTTGTTTTCTTTTCCTACGGGACCGCGGCGATCATAGTGGCTGGGCTGGGCTTTGCCGCCTGGTGGATGAAAAAAAGCCTGGCGGTCTTCTGTGCAGGAATGCTGCTGTTACTGGGTGGCATGACCTTTTTTCTGCAAATTACATCCTGGGAACCGACATGGCTGAAAATGGCTCTGGAAGGTGGAGAAGATTTTCAGCACTGCTATCACTTGGAAGTCGCTTATAGCATTCCAAACGCCGTCGTCCGTTCGCCGGCACGCGGACTCATCGAGCCTGTCGAAGCGCTAACCGAGCGCTTTTCGGCTGGCATCGCATCGCTCGGTTCGGGGTGGATCTGCTTCTGCGCCGGTGCCATCTGGATCTGCGCTGCTGGGCTGTACCAAATGAACGATTGGACGCGGCTGAAACTTGTGCTACCTGCGTTCGTCGTCCTTGTCGCGGTGTTGGGAGCATTGCAACTTTGGCGCCCGATAGCTGCGGAGCGCCTTCTAGCGTCCGCCGAAATCAAGGAAACACGCGGAGCGTTCACGGATGCTGCGAAGGATGTGCATCGCGCGATGGCGATTGATGAATGGCAGCGCTTGCAGCCAGCCTGTTTCGTCCACCTTGGCACCCTGTATCAGAAAATGCACTCGCCAGATCGCCCGGAAATCCTCTTTTCCCGCGCCGTGGTATTGCAGTCGCGTGGTTTGACCCAAGAGGCCCTCTTTTATTATGGTCAAGCCGCGGACGGAGGCGATCCACAAGTGCGTCGCGTGGCGCTTGTGGAGAAGGCCCGGCTGGCGTCTCGCTACGCAGGAACTCTTTATAAAGAAGGGGGGATAGGTGAGGCGTGTCGCTACTGGCTGCTCAGCATTGAAGCTGCTCCGGACAAGATCAACGGATTTTTCGGAGCCGGGCGCGCCTTCCACGATATGGCCGACTATTCGGCAGCGATCAAGTATCTTGAGCCTGTCTTTCATAAGACCTCGCAGCCGTGTCTCCTTGCTGACATAGAGAATGATCTCGGCGATTGTTGGTACAGATTGGGTCATCCGGATGTGGCCCGGAAGTATTACATGGCCTCCCGCAAACTGCACGATCGAGCAGATTTCCGGGCGCTCAAGACCCTCACCGAGAGCTATTATAGATGAGGCCGTCTTTTCGATTTCTCCAATGGTGTCAGTCACGTCCGGGCGGGACCGCCCTGCTGTTTGTCTTAACTACCGGTACGTTAGTTGGTTATTACGGCTGGCTCGCGTTGGTGGCGCCACCGCCGCCAACCTATTACCTCGATTTTGGCGCTGCCCCATGGATTCAGGCGTCAGAGCCGAGTAACAATGTTTGCTTTCGTAAGAACCTTTATCTGAGTGAAACGCCGAAATACGCTTGGTTACAAATGGCCGGGATTGATGGGTTCAGAGTCTCGGTCAATGGCAAGCAGGCAACTCTCGGGCAAGCCGCTCAACCCGGGCTAGAGAGCGAAGTTCTTAGCTTAACCTCAGGCGGAAACGAATCGGTGATTTGCGATATCACCCATCATCTTCTCCAGGGGACGAACACCATTGCGGTGAATGTCACTCGAGGCAGTTTTCCGGGTAGAGCCAAGCTGGTGTGTCGGGGAGGCGTAATCGACCAATCTGGGAAGTTGAGTGAGTTCTCCTCTGATAAGAGTTGGAGAGTCGCTTTGACGCCTGGAACGATTCCCACCCTGATCCCATGGACCGATCGGGAAATGGATGCTGCGCGCTGGGCTCACGCCGAAGTGGCACCGTCAGAACGGGCCGGGCTCACTCAGCCTGTGACTTTGCCGCCAGTTCTTCTCCAACAACCAGTGAAAGGAAAGTGGATAATAGACGAACGCCCGGGACCTGCCCGCAATACGACATTCCAAAGACATTTCGACGCGCCAAACGGAAATACTGAAGCGTGGCTTCAAATCGCAGCTAATGGCAATTTCTCGGTAATTTTTAACGGGCACTTTCTCGGAGACTTTACCGATTCGTCTCCGACGATTCACTTCCTGTATCTCAAGCGATGGATGAAAGCCTGGGGAAATGACCTATCTATCCAGGTGCAAGGGCTGGATGCTCTACCAACTCTGATCGCGGAGGTATCTTTTTTGTCCGGTGGTGCCGAAGCGGGTTCGATCGTTTCAGATCATGACTGGGTGTTGCCGAGTTCGCGCCTCGCGACGACAATTGGTTCCTACAATTACGCAGGCGAACACTGGGGGCTTCCGCCGAAAATGGCCTCACCGGCAGGGTTACCGAGCGTTGAGGCAACGCGCCGGACGATCGCCGGCGTTCCTCTCATGCTGATAGTTGCCGCGGCGGTTTTCCTAGGCTGGATCTGGTCCGGTAGCCTGCTGGCCAAAAGGCACAAGTGGGAGATGGCGCGAGCTCTAGGCATAGATGCCACATTGCATTTGCCCGCGCTCGTCGCCACCGCGACACTACTGTTGCTACGCTACGATATCCGGCTTCGGCCGGACTCGCCGGTGAAAGTTGAGTTTTTCCTCGGGCTCGTCGGAGTGCTTATTCTCCCGCGTCTGCTAGCGTGGGCGAGTCGAAAGGAGCCAGCCCCATTTCTATTTTCGGCCTGGGAGAGATGGCGTGGATGGGCCAGCCAAAACGGGTTTTGGCTTGCGCTCGGCGTCATCGTTCTCGCCGCGTTAGCAATGCGGTTGCATGGTCTAACCACTTTCCCCCTTGATCAGGACGATATTTTGATCCGCAACTATACCATGGGAATTTTCGATCGAGGCTATCCATCACTCAACTTTTACAACCGCGCAATGGCACTTACGACGTATGAGTTAGTGCCTTATCCAATTGCCCTTTCGTGCTTGATCTTTGGCTGGAGCGACTGGGCCTTCCTCTTGCCGTCAGCAGTATTTGGAGCGCTCACCACATTGCTGCTGGGAGTGATGGGTCGCAACTTATTCGACTGGCGGACGGGCTTGTTGGCGGCGCTGATTCACGCCTTTGATCCATTAAACGTTTTCTGGGCGCAACACTTGTTTCATCCATCGCAGGATGGTTTTTTTGCGATACTAACAATCTGGTTCTTCTACCTGGCAATTCGTCAGCCGGGCAAACTGGACCGAAAATATTTCTCTGCCGTTTGCGTGTGTTTCTGCCTGACCTACCTCTCGTGGGAAGGCCAGGGTTTTTTACTTCCAGTGCTGGCCGTGACACTGATGTTGATGTACCCCGGACGCTGGAGTTGGCTTCGGGAACCGCGTCTATGGATCGGGCTGATCGTTGTAGCTTCGATTGTTCTAATCCAACTTTCGTTGCGAAAGATGGTGGCGCCCGGTTACATCTTCCTAGGCTATGGATTGAACCTGCTGACTCCCTCACTGTATTTCCTCAACCCGGAATCGGACCCTTTCTACTACGTTTCCTCGGTTCTCCTAACAGAGCCGCATGTGCTTCTTACCATTCTGTGCATCGCCGGTGCCTTGTTTGTATGGCATAATTTGGCGATGCGTTATTGCCTTCTCGTGTTCGTCGGGCTTTTACTTTGCTTTTCTCTTTTCTTGCCGGTTTACTCCATTCGTTACTTTTATTTTTACCAGACGCTTTTGATCCTCACAGCATGCGGAGCCTTTTTTCTTCTCTGGGACCGAGCGCGGGAGCTGACATTGGAATGGAAGGTGGCCCGTTTGCTCGCATGGGGAAGCGGGATAGCGGCTTTTCTGCTGGTTTTGGGAACAGCGACGGAGACAGGTTTCAAAGTCTTTCGGCTTTCGGAGCAGACACTCCAAGGAAGCACGCGCATCGATCCGAGCCTGCGCTACGGCGCTGTCAGACAGGACACCCGGAGCCCAGCGGAGTTTGTCGCCTCGCGATTACGGCCAGGCGATATTGTGCTGGCAAATCTTACGCAAGCCTTCTACTTGTATGGCAGACGCATGCCGGATTACGCACTAAACACACTGTTGGCTGCGCGCATGATTTACTTGGACGATTACCAGTCTTATCGTCATAAGTTCGTTGGCATCCCGAACGTGCGCAATCTGCGCGACATGCAGAGTGTTTTCGATCACGCCCGCCGAATCTGGTATCTCGGCGGCGGGCCGGTAATTGAGGGACCAAGCGAGTTAAAGAATGCAACCGATTTTATCACTGAGCGCGCGAAGATAGTTTACAGCACTTACCACGCGAAGGTTTACCTTTGGGACGGCACCGCCTTTCCTGAGCAACACACAATTGCTAATCCCGCATTGCCGCCTCAACCAGGTATGCCGCCTGAGAAACCGACGCCGGAGGATCGCGTGGTGGAAGAACTCAATTGGGCACAAAATGGAAAGCCATTGTCATATCCGCGGGTCACCAGATCGAATCTCTACCCCGAATGGACCCATCAGAAAGTTTCAGAACGAGATCCGGCACGCGTAAATGCGAAGCTAAAAGTGCAGCCACTTGAACTCCCCCGCGAGCCCGAGAAGCCCGAGTCGGATGAAAAGGCATCTCAGTAGCCCCAGATTTAGAGCGATCTGGTCGCCTGTGCGACTTGCACTGGTCGCTTGTTTCGTATTGCTGCCTATTCCTCGCCAGCTCTGCGCCGGGCAAACCGCCGCCGTTCGGAGTCGTGAACGCGGTCCAAGCGTTAAGGTCAAGCCAGTTGTTTTCCTGAACTTGCGGCAATACCTCGCGACAATTAGCGCCGAAAGTCCAAAGATCATAGCCTCGCGCCTGGACGAGGCCGCTGCTGACTACGAAGCCCGCTCCAGGTACGCCGCCTATCTGCCACACCTTGTCGGCCATGCGGGAGTCGCCTACATTTACGGCAGGAGCCTAAACGGATTGATCAATCCTTTCGGCAATCTGCCGTCATCAACAACCGGTAACCGCTGGTTCACAGAAGAGGGCCCAGGGCTGACCATCCCAGTTTACAAAGATGGCAGTTTCCTCGGCATCAACGTTCCCCCGGAAGTGGCGCATAAGCGCGCTGAGAGGCAGGTTATTAAGTTCAAAGGATCACTGACAGAGCAAAGTGTCATCCTTAAGGCGACCGACGCTTACCTCCAGGCGATCAAGGCCACACACTTGCTGGAGCTTCGCACGCGACACTTCGCTCTGGCGCAAGAAGAAGACGCGCGAGTCGAGAACAGAGCGGCGAGTAGCCTGGCGACCGCAGAAGAACTCGGAGTGGCGAGGCTTCGGCTGGAAAGCAGCCGTGCCTCCTTTGAAGCGGCGCAAGGGGAGGCGATTTATTCCTTTTTAGCCGTTGCCGCGCTCCTTGGACGCGACGTCAGCACGGTCCGGATCCAGGATAGCTATCCTGAAGCGGCTCCCTTACCAGACTTCGAAAGAATTGCAGGAATTAGCTCCGTACAACATCCAAAAGTGCTCTTGCAAGAGGCTACCATCCGAGGGGCGCAAGCTAATGTAGAGTTCCAGCGAAGCCGGATGTTACCAAGCGTGACGGCCGAGAGCTACGACTTTCAGTACGGGGACTTTCATGGGGACGCAGAGAATCAGTGGACATCGTTCTTGTCGGTACACGTTCCAGTTTTTGATTTTGGAGAAGCTTACTTGGCGACCAAGTCAGCCCGCATAAAACTGCAAGCCGAGATCGAACGCCGTGCGGCCGTGGAGCAAGATTTGCAGAAGGAATTAGTGGATGCCCTCGTCGAAATCAATAAGGCTGCCGGAAATGTCGGAAAAGCGCGCGGCGAAGTTGCCGAAGAGCAGCGGGTGGCTACCCGTGTCGAAGAACAGGCCAGGATGGACCAGGCGCTCTTGGGCGAACTAAATTCGGCCAAACTAAAACTCCTTGAGAAGAAGGAGGAGCTTGAGCAGGCGCACTACGAGCTTCTCCATCGTTACGCGCTTTATCAAGAAGCCACCGGTGGCCAGTGGAAGTGGATTGCGCCCTAACTGCTTGACGGGTTCGCCGATCACTTCTATTTTTTGGCACAAGTTCTATCGCGCAAACCTGCATGATGCGATTGTACAGACTTCCGCAGGGGGAATTCTGGAGAAGAAAGACAAAGGAATTAAAAACAATGAAAACACTAATGAATACTATCTATCCGAAATTCGCGCTCTTTGCGTTCGCCTGGTTTGCGTTTTCGCCAGGACTGCCCGCGGCGACGCCAATCGACACGACGTTGTATACCAGGTACCACACAGACCCGGCTCAGACCATCGTTGACTGGAATGTGTGCGGTTCTCTGCCGGGCTCAAGCGGCTGCTATGGCTCTGGGACCCTGGGCCCGTTCGGTAAGGTTGGCGCACTGATGGAAGGCGAGCCAAAGACAGACCGCAGAGCGAATACTGTCACTCGCGCCATTTATGTCTTGGAAATCGCTAGTGGCCCCAATCAGAACGAGGTCGTGCTCTACGTTTATACAAAGGTCGACACGATTACCACCGATACCGATACGGTTACCATTACTCTATCCCAAACAATCAGTCTGCCTCTGGTTGGGGGCATTTCGAACGGACCGAACCAGACATCGATGGCAGCCAATAAGCAATTCCTTTTCATTGGAACAAGCCAGAGCCCGGTAGCGGTTGAGGTCAACAAGCGTACCTTTAGCGTCACCCAGTTTAGCGCGGGCTCGCCGCCCATCAACATTTCTTCAATTACGGCCAATGATTATGGCTACGCGACCCTATCATTTGGAAGCTTTAACACTTCTGACACTGCCTTTATTGTGGTCGGCCCGGACGGCAGCACTGTGGAAGATGGCGATGGATCGCAGTTCGTGTTGAATACTGATCAGGCAATCAAAGTTACAGCTGCGCACGCGGGGATTCAGAGACCTGCGCATGGGGGAATTCCTGATCTTCCTCGGGTTCGCCCGTTCCGCTCTCCGCACGACCAGGAAGAGCGCGTCCTGGCTGCGCCCGCTGCTGCGCCAATCGACGGGACGTTGTATACCAGGTACAACGTCGACCCGGATCACACCAACATTGGCTGGAATGTGTGCGGTTCTCTGCCGGGCTCAACCGGCTGCTATGGCTCCGGGAGCCTGGGCCCATTCGGAAAGGTTGGCGCAATGTTGGAAGGCGAACCAAAGACAGACCGCCATGCGAATACCGTCACTCGCGCCATTTATGTCTTGGATCCCGCTAGTGGCCCCAATCAGAACGAGGTCGTGCTCTATGTTTATACAAAGGTCGACACGATTACCACCGATTCCGATACGGTTACTGTTACTCTATCCCAAACAATCAGTCTGCCTCTGGTTGGTGACCCCCTTTCGTCGGGCGCACTACCCTTCATGGCAGCCAATACGCAATTCCTTTTCCTCGGAACAGACCAGAGCCCGCAGGCGGTTGAGCTCGACAAGCGCACCTTTAGCATCACCCAGCTTGGCGGGTTCACGCCGCCCATCAACGTTTTCGCAATCTTGGCGAATCAATATGGCTACGCGACTCTATCATTTGGAAACTTTCGGGGCGGTGGTAACAAGGCCTTTATTGTGGCCGGCCCGGACGGCAGCGACGAGGAAGAGGGCGATGAAACGCAGTTCATGTTGGATACTGTAATGGGGCTCCTGCTTCGCCCGTAGCTTGGCGGCGACATTCTTGTATTTGAGTCCGCGCAATTCTGCGAGGAACTGATCGGACAGGATGCTGGTGTCGGGCTGATTCACGGGCTTGCGGGAATTGGCAAGCACATCAAACGCGAGCTGACAAATAACGCGGTTGCTTTCTCGGGCAGCTCTCAGCTTGCCTGGGGCAGGTGCAACGTCGCGTAAGGCTTTCAGAGATTTCTGTTATTCCAGGTCAAATTCTTTTTCAATTTGTCACTGGCTTCGGCCAATACTTCCTGCTGTTTAGGATCGACGAGATCGGGCTCGTAAACCTCCACAAACTGCGCTTTAACGGCAATCGCAGTATCCAACGCCGCTTTGAGAGTGCCGTTTAATTTGTAAGTTGCCCGCAGCATCTCAAAGCCTACCACCGTTTGGTCCGAAAACCGGTTCACCGATCGATACGATAATTTACGGCTATCTGGCCTATCGTTTGGCTCAAGGCTGGCTGCCTTAAGACCAAAACGGTGGGGATAATCTTTAACACCGTCTTCAACGAACTTTTTCAAAGTAGCTCGGCCTTCATCATCTCGAGAAGGTGGGCACATTGCGACAAGGAAAGGTGTCGTAGGAAAAGCTTTGTTATAGAGAGCAGCAAACCATTTCACACCTTCAAGCCATTTTGCATTGCCTCCGATGGCATTATATTCATCCATGTCAGCCGGGCCCGCGAACCAAGCCTCAGTTGAATGCCCAAATCCCGTCATGATAACATAGCTTAAATAAAGAGAGGAATCGTAGCGTTCGCCGAGTTTTTTGATCAAATTACCAAATTTTTCCTGAAGCACGGGATGCCATGGTATCGGCATGTAATCAGTTGGTTTGCCGTTGTGGTGATGGAAGTAAAATTTTTCGGCGCCAGCGGCGTAGACCCACTGGGGCGAATGTTTCCCAGCAGGAACTAGTATCTCAATTCGTTTATTATACTTTTTAGCCAGCTCAAGTCCCCGATCAAAATAACGGAAATCAATGTTACCCTCGGTTGGCTCAATTTTATCCCAGTCGGCGCGTAATACAATGCCGTCCACATTAGGATTGGTCCAGCATGGTGTGCCATTCAGTCTGTCCATTTGATTAGGATGTTTATAGCTGTAAGAGGGGAGCAAACACCAGATCCCCGTGGGCGGACATTTTTGGGTGATTTCGGCTTTTTCCCCGGCCAAAAGGTGCATGGGGATAACGATAGAACATCCGAGCAGAATTAATGAAGACGATAGACTGATTTTGATTTTCATATGAAACGAATGTTTTGTTCTTTTGCTGAGGTTAAGGATAACCATCCTTACGCAGAGGCAAATGACCTTCTGTTATCATAGCTTCACGGCGCGAACGCTCGTGCTTCGGTCAATGCTTCTTATGAGACGAAGTATTGCACCTGTTGTTCAAATTCTGATCGTCGCCCGCGCCGTCACAACTGTTGAGGTGATGCCGGGCCCAGAAGCGGTCAAAATGCTATGGGCCAAACATAGCGCCGTTAGCGGCCCTCCCAAAGTTGACAGAGAAGTGGGTTGGTTGTTCCCTTACGGCCCGAAATCCAGAGTCACAGTGTTAGAACAGGTCTCGGTTCCAGCTTCACACACCTGATACATGAAGCTAACCTGGCCACTGGTGCCGGTGGAGTCGTCATATGCGCCATCGTTTGGGGTTGTCGCGATCACATTTCCATCGCGATAGACGTCGACGTTCGCCGAGGTCGCCCCCCTCCATCCGAGGCGCGATATATTCATTCCCTGGATCCTTATCGCGCGGCCGGTGAGCTGAATCGGTCCAGGCGTTGCTGTTGGTGTTGCCGTAGGAGTTGGCGTAGGACTTGGGGTAGGACTTGCCGTCGGTGTTGGTGCACCACTGGGACCAAATGCCAGGTCAAAGGGCGCCGAGCCTACATCAGGAATTGTGGCAGAGACGGTCAGCGACGGAATGTCAATAACGCTTATAGTCGTGTCGGCGGAGTTGGTCACGTACACTTTCGTACCGTTTGGGTTAACCAGCATAACGAAAGGATTATCCCCGACTGGGATCGTGTTGATGACTGCATGTGTGGCGGTGTTAATGACCGAAACATTGTTGGAAGTTCCAGCATTGGTTACGAAGGCCTCCGATCCATCATTCGAAAATACAACTCTCTGCGGTCGGTCTCCGGTAGGGATGGTTGCCACCACAGTCAATGTTGCGGTATTGATGACAGAAACATTGTCAGTCCGGAGGTTGCCCGCGTAAACCTCCTGGCCGTTAGGCGTGATGCCAATTCCCTCCGGGCTTAGTCCAACAGGAATGGTCGCGATCAGTTGTTGCGTCGCCGTGTTGATAACGGATACGGAGCCGCCGTTGTAGTTTGTGACGTAGACTCGGTCGCCCGTGGCGGACATGCAAAGACGACGTGGGCCATCGCCAACGGGGATACTTGTTACTCCGTAGGTGGTGGTATCAATCACGTCCACTGTGTCATTGGAAAAGTTCGCGATATATGCGAAGCGTCCATCAGGCGTGAACAAGATCTCTTTGGCCCAATGCCCGGGAATAATGACAGTAGTGATGATTTGATTGGTTGCCGTATCAATGACCTCGACGGGACACTGATTAGGGATGCCAGTACCATGTTGATGCAGGACGAAAAGACGGTTGCCATCCGGCGTGATAGCGCTCTCTCCTGGTACCCTATTCACCGGGATGGTAGCAGTGTTCGTGCGCGCCACCGTGTCTAGAACCGAGATGCTTGCGGACGTCCCGTTAGAAACAAAGGCCTTGAGCCGATTCGGTGTCATGGCAATGCGAATCGGGAAAGTGCCTACGGGGATTTGGGTGACGACCTGGTTGGTCGAGGTGTCGATCACAGCAACCTCATCGGAGTATCTCGCGGGGACAAAAAGGGTTTGGGCCAAAGCCGAGGATGCGAAGGCAAAACCAATCAATAGCAAAGACAGATGATATTTTTTCATATTTTATGATATTGGATTAAATAATCCATCGCGAAGCTATATCAAGCGTAATCTTTTTAGCTCGGTGTGGGTTTCCGCTCGTGATTGGACAGCCGAGCATTCTTCGCGGCGAGCTTGTGCTGTTGCTCTTCCGCCTCGCGATGCTCTTTGAGAAACCAGTTAGCCGAACATCGGCGTTTACTCTCTTATACCGGTTATTCGCATTCGGGCCGACGGCTACGGGCCAACTACCACCTCAAAGGGGTGCACCCCTACATTCGCAATTGTGTCAGAGACGGTCAGCGACGGAATATCGATAACCGTTAAAGTCGTGTCGCTGGCGTTGGCCACATACAATTTCCTACCGTTTGGGGTGATCAGCATCTCGAAAGGATTGTGTCCGGTGGGTAGCGTTGCGATGACCGTGCGCGAGGCGGTGTCAATGACCGAAACAGTGTCGGCATATCCATTTTCTACGAAGGCCTGCGCTCCATTAGGCGTAAATACCACTCTCTGGGGATGGTCTCCGGTATGGATGGTCGCGATCACAGTCAATGTGGTGGTATCGATGACAGAGACTGTCTGATCACCCTGGTTGGTCACCCAAAGCTCCTCGTCGTTGGGGGCAACGCCAAGTCCCTCCGGTCCTTGTCCAACAGGAATGGTCGCGATCAACTGTTGAGTCGCCGTATCGATGGCGGATACGGAGCGGGCCTTGTTGTTAGCGACGTAAACGCGGTCACCCGCGGGGGAGATACAAAGACGACGGGAGCCAGCGCCGGTGGGAATAGTCGTTACCTGGTAGGTGGTGGTATCCATCACGTCCACTTCTCCGGCTGAAAAGTTCGCGATATATGCGGAGCGTCCATCCGGCGTGAACAAGATGTCTTTGTCCCAATGCCCGGGGATAAAGACAGTAGTGATAACCTGATTGGTTGCCGTATCAATAACGTCGACGGGGCAGGTACGATTGTCGCCACGTTGATGCACGACGAAAAGGCGTGCGCCGTCCGGGGTGATGGCGCTCTCTCCAGGGCTACTGCCCACCGGGATGGTGGCAGTGTTCGTGCGTGCCACCGTGTCAAGAACCGAGATGGTTCCGTCGTTCCCATTGGAAACAAAGGCCTTGAGCCGATTTGGTGTCATGGCAAGACGAATCGGGTAATTGCCCACAGGGATTTGGGTGAGAACCTGGTCGGTCAAGGGGTCGATCACGGCAACCGCAGCAGAGCCTCTCGTTGGGACAAAAAGCGATTGGGCCAAAGCCGAGGAAGCAAAGGCGAAGGCGATCAATAGCAAAGACAGATGATATTTTTTCATATTTTAGGATACTGGATTAAGACAAGTGTTAGGCAATCCACCGCGAACGCTATGTCAAGCGTAACTTTTTAGCTCAGTATTGATTTTCCGCTCGTGATAGCGGCGATTCACATTCGGCCGGCGGCTACAGACCAAATGCCAGGTCAAAGGGGTGCGACCCTACATTAGCAATTGTGGCAGAGACGGTCAGCGACGGAATATCGATAACCGTTAGAGTCGTGTCGGTGCCGTTGCACACGTACAGTGTCATATCGTCCGGGGTGGCCAGTATAGTCCAAGGCTGGTGTCCGGTGGGGAGCGTTATGACAGAGACTGTCCCAGAATGCTGGTTGGTCACGTAAACCTCCTCGCCGTCGGGGGTCATGGCAATTCCCATAGGCCTCGCACCTTGTCCAATAGGAATGGTCGCGATCAGTTGTTGCGTCGCCGTGTCGATGGCGAATACGGCATCGTCGTGGTAGTTAGTGGCATAGACACGGTCACCCGCGGGAGAGATGCAAATACGACGGGAGCGACCCCCGGTGGGGATTGTCGTTAGTTGGTAGGTGGTGGTATCACTCGCGTCCACTTCGGGAAAGGAAGCGTTCGCGATATATGCGAAGCGTCCATCCGGCGTGACCAAGATGTCTTTGGCCGAATCCCAGGGGATAAGGAGAGTGGTGATGACTAGATTGGTCGCCGTATCAATGACGTTGACGGGGCAGTGCCTCGCGTCACCATAGACCCTTATCTTTTTATCCGATCAATTAATCGGGAAAATTCCAGGTCCGTTTTGTTTACCTGGTTCTCATTTCAAGACCTACGCCCAAAAGCGCTCGAGAAATGCCTAGAAACAGTTCGTCTAAGTCGTATCTAGAAGACGAGATTTTCACGTGCAGAAGCGAGAATCCCCTTCGTCCTTCTCAGCACTACTTGTTCTCTTGCCGTCATCGCTCACGCTCCGGAGTGCCGCGTCGCAACCGATATGATCATCTTAGGGGGCGACCCGAAGATGGAGTCGAGGTACGAAATCCGTGAGCTACGCCCGGGACGATCGATGACATCCGTATGTGACGCCAAATTGTGAACTTGCACGCATTGGTTGAGGCTGACACTCAGAAGGACGCGCAACCGTCTACCGCGAATGCGCCAGTTCGATTTCCACCCCGCCTCGTTTCATAGGTAAAATGGCCAAATCGACTGAAAGAAGAGGTTGAGTCACAACAAATTTGCTGATTTCAAAGACGTTCGGCATTGCGGCAGGCCAAATCGCGTCTTACATTGTTATGCCTAAGGGCATCGGTTACGCGGCGGATGCCACAGGCGTTCGCTATCCGAATGCCATTTGCATGAATGGACTTGCGTTATGCAGATCAATCTAGTATCCGTCTCACGCTAACTGAGAATCATTCCTGTGAAGATCAATTCCGGAAAATAAAAAAAGACCCGTGAAATCGATTACGAAATCACTTTGGGGACCGGTCGGCAGAACAAACACGTCATGAAAACTTTCACTCCAGTAACGAGCAGGATTCAAACAATCATACTTTGGCGCGGGCGAGGCTCGTTACGGGATGCTCTTTGCCCGCTGGCGAGAATGCTCGGCGGACCCCTCGCGCTGCTCTTGTTTTTCTCATGCGCGGCGTTGTTGGTGCAACCGTGTGCCGCTACCCCCTTTCAATGGGAGTTTACCGGCAGCCTCAATATGGGTCGGGAATATCACACGGCGACGTTGCTCGCCGATGGCAGGGTGCTGGTCGCATGCGGTGGGACAGCAGAGACTTATGCATACCCGTACACAAACACCGCGGAACTGTACGATCCGGCCACGGGAACTTGGACCTTCACAGGCAGCCTCCATTATGTTCGGTCCCTCCACACGGCGACGTTGCTACCTAACGGCAAGGTGCTAGTCGCGGGAGGTTGGCCCGAGGCTGTCTCGACCGGGAGCGCGGAACTGTACGATCCGGCCACGGGAACTTGGACCTTCACAGGCGACCTCAATATTAGACACGCCGCCCATACGGCAACGTTGCTCTTCGATGGCAGGGTGCTGGTCGCAGGCGGGACGCACTCCTTCACGAGCGTGGAACTGTACGATCCGGCCACGGGAACTTGGACCGTCACCGGCAGCCTCACTACTCCCCGTTACGGTTACCACACGGCGACGTTGCTCTCCGATGGGAGGGTGCTGGTCGCAGGCGGGAGGGCGGACGTCGCGAGCGTGGAACTGTACGATCCGGCCACGGGAACTTGGAGCGCGACCAGCAGCCTCCATACTGGTCGGTCGGACCACACGGCGACGTTGCTGGCCAACGGCAAGGTGCTGGTAGCTGGAGGGGAGAATCAAGCGATTGGAGCACTGGCAAGCGCGGAACTCTACGACCCGGGCACCGGAAATTGGACACCGACCGGCAGCCTCAATGTTCGCCGTTGGGACCATACCGCAACGGTGCTCTCCGATGGCAGGGTGCTGGTCGCAGGTGGCCAGAGCGCCGGCAGCGCTTTAGCTGACGCGGAAATTTACGACCCTGCCACGGGAACTTGGACGGTCACCGGCGACCTCAATGATGCTCGGGGCCTCCACAAAGCGACGTTGCTCTCCGATGGCAGGGTGCTTGCAGTGGGAGGGTGGGCCTTTCCTGGTTTTATCGCGACTGCGGAACTGTTCAATTCCGGTGTTACGCCAACCCCGACGCCGACGCCAACCCCGACGCCGACACCGACTGCAACGGCGACTCCGACTGCAACAGCGACTGCGACCGCAACGGCGACACCTGGACCGATTCAGCTCACAGGTCATGGGAAAAGGGTGGGGGGAATAAATATATCGCGGCTCAAATGGAGAGGAGCGACCTCGGCCAACATCGACGTCAACCGCGATGGAGTTGTGATCGCGACAACGCCGAATGATGGATCGTATGACGACTCCACCGGCACCAGTGGCCAGGCTAGCTTCATGTACAAGGTGTGTGAAGCTGGAACCGAGACGTGCTCTAACACTGTGACTGTGAGTTTCGGGCCGTAAAGGGAACAACCAAACCACGTCTCTAGCAACACGCGGTCCGCCAACTGCGCTATCTCTGGCCCATTCGCGCGGATGAAAAGCTAACTACGCGTCTGGAGGTAGAATCTGCGGAAGCTGACTGTAATCAGTGGCTCACGCTGTCGGAGCTTTCACGAATGAATTTATGACAACCTACGCAACTCAATGTCATCTGAACATAGCCAAGCGATGCTTCACCGAGGGTGAATCTATTCGCGAGTTCAGTCTTGCTTTCCATAGTACAAGAACGATTGCCGTGATCGCACTGCAGGTTAGTAACTCAAAAGCGCACGACCAAACGTTGTCGAGGCTAAATAACGCGGCAAAAGTTTTGTGACGGACACCAAACGTTAATATCAACGGCGAACTGAACTCTTTCGACCAAGGCCAAAAGAGCGGCATACCAAATCCAGTATGAGTCCACCCGATCTTGGTCCCAGTAAAAAAATCGATCAACAGATGCGAACTGTACGCCGTGAAGTAAAGAAGGGTACTTCGCCAGAAACCGGGCACGATCCGCCACGCGCAGCTCAAAGCCAGCGGTACCAAGATAGCGAATGTCAAGCTGTGAGTGAAACCGCGATGCAGATGATTCGCGTTTCCGTCGAGGCAACCCGGGAGAAAATCGAGATCAGGCAAATTGGCGAGCAATATCAGCACGCCGAGTTGCGGAAGCCATTGGCGCCACTGTGCAGCGAGCCGAGTCTTCAACTGCGCTGCCAGGATGAGGAAGGTCCAGAACCCGGCAAAAGTGTGCGCTATTGGCGAAGCCACGTGACGAAGTCTGTCAGCGTTTCTGCGCGGCGGGTGCGGCGATCTCAGTTTGCATGCGGGTGGACTCTGGCGCCTCCAAAAGCCTGTCGTAAATGCGCTCAATCTTCGCGCAAATATGCCGCCAGTCGAAGTTAGCCAGGACCGTGGCTCGCGCGTGGGCGCCCAACTCGGCTGCGAGTTTTCGATCATTCAAAAGAGTGACAATTCCCCGGCCCAAGGCCTCGCAATCA
>QHPG01000032.1 GCA_003219005.1 Verrucomicrobiota bacterium | reverse complement strand
CACCAGCACTACCGTAACACTTTACCGGAACGGTATCTTTCAAGGATTCGTCGCCACAAACGCCAGCGGAAGGTTCTTTGCGACTTTCACTGCGGCGAATAACGGGGACACGTCCGCGGTTTACAGCGCCGACACCGGGACAACTGGGAGTATGGCCGGAGTCAGCCTCGAGGAGCGCGCCGATGCCGGTACGCCACCGGTGGGAGACCAAAACGCCGCCCGCGTGTTCTTTGACCGCGCGACGCTTGATTCAGCAGTCGGTGGAACCGTATCGCTCGTCGGCGAGGGTTTTCAAGCTGGTGAAACCGTTACCATCTCCAGTTGTGCCGCTGGAAGCCTCCCGGCCACCGCCGATGGCGCTTTTAACGCCTTTCTCGCCTACGCCCCGGGCGCGGGAATCTCGCAGTGTGTTCTCACGGGTGGGACAAGTGGACGGGTGGCACGAGGTACTGTCCTCCTGCATCCGAACGTCACAAACCTGCGCGGCCTTATCGCCGCGCCCGGCTTCGTGCCTGCCGGGGGAACTGTCTCCATTCTGGGGCACAAACTGCCGCCAAGTGACACTGGGGCCATTCCTCTTGATACTCCAACGCCGACCCCGACGTGCCCCGGTTCTTACACGTTCACCTCGGGCGCGGGTACGTTCGTGATGGGAGTAACCGACATCGGCAATCATTGCAACGATTGCAACACTACCATTTCACTTCCGTTCCCAGTAACGCTGTATGGCAACAGCTACAGCAGCGCCGCGGTCAACTCCAACGGCTCATTGCAGTTCGGCACTCCCTATACCATGTTTGACGTCACCTGCTGGCCGAGCACCCAGGGCACTTACATAATGGCACCTTATTGGTGCGACTTGGTCACTAACACGACGAATAGCGGTGTGTTCACTACCACAACTGGCACGGCGCCCAACCGCGTCTTCTACGTCGAGTTCAGGGCCACCTACTTTGCTTTTCCGACGGGCCAGGCAGTCAATTTCGAGATCGCCCTGAATGAGAACGGTTCGCCGCCCTTCCGCTACATCTACAACACCATCAACCCCAAATCGACTGCCAACGATAGCTCGTTGGTGGTGGGGGTGAAGCTGGATAACGTCACCTTCACGCAGTACGGGTGCGATACCACAGGTGGGCAATTCCCGCCAGTCAGCTCCGGTCAGCAATTGACGGCCAACTTCTTTGCCTGCGGTACGCCCACACCGACTCCTACAGCTACGCCAACACCTACGGCGTCGCCCACGCCCACGGCAACGGCGCCTCCTCCATGCGGCAACTATATCACAACGACTGGGGCAGGTCCGATCGTTCCTGGGACCACGGACACAGGCAACCACTGCGATGATTGCACCACCCCTGTTGCGTTTCCGTTCCCGGTCTTCCTTTATGGGTCGAGCTTTAACAGTGCGCTCGTCAGTTCCAATGGCAATTTGCAGTTTACCGGCGATACCAGTTATTTTGGCACATCCTGTCCCTTGCCGGATGTCAATGTGGGCGAGGCTGTCTTCCCGTATCAGGACGATCTGCTCACCGATCAGACATCGGCGGATTGCGCGAATTTTGCCGGTGGCTGTGGCGTTTTCACCTCGACCACGGGTACCGCGCCCAACAGGCAGTTTAACATTGAATGGCGCGCGGCTTATGTTGGCAGAAGCGGCACGGCCAACTTTGAAGTTCGCTTCTACGAGGGCTCAAGCTTCTTCGACGTCTTCTATGGGGCGACTGCCGACAATGGCAGCGGGGAAGAAAGCGGCGTGCAGCAAAGCGCAAGCAGCAGCGCGGCCACGACCTACTCGTGTCTGGCGCCAATCCTTATGAATGGGTCGAAAGTCACTTATAGCTGTGCTGCGTGCGCGCCGAACGATTATGCGATTACCACCAGCACCGGCACCATCGTGCCCGGCATCACCGACACCGGCAATCATTGCGACGATTGCATTACGCCCATCGCTTTGCCCTTCCCGGTCATCTTCTACGACCAGACGTTCTTTTCGGCTGGTATCTCATCAAACGGCAATCTGCAATTTACGGGTGCTAACGATCAGGATTTCAGTCCCGTTTGCCTGCCTAGCTCCAACATGAACGATCTGATCGCCCCATACTGGGACGACCTCTTCACAGGAGACATAGCTACTGGTCAGGGTGTATTCACCTCTGTAACAGGAACGGCACCCAATCGCATCTTCAACATTGAGTGGCGCGCTAATTTCTGTTGTGCGACTGGAATCCCGCTCAACTTTGAAATCCGTCTGCACGAGAACTCACCGAACTTCGAAATCACATATGGCAACCTGAATGAAAACAATGGCTCGGGCGCTACCGTAGGCGCGCAGCGCGACACCGGCTCGCACTTCACGCAGTTTGAGTGCGGCGACACGGGCGGGCTGATGGACGGTTTGCAACTCAACTTCATCCTCGGCGCCGGGTGCCCATCGCCTACGCCGACTCCAACGGCAACGGCTTCGCCTACACCTACGCCGACACTTCCTCCGTGCAGCGACTATACCACGACGACCTCGACAGGCCCCATCGTCCCCGGGACCACCGACACAGGCAACCATTGCGATGATTGCGCCACCCCCATCACGTTCCCATTCCCGGTCACCGTTTACGGGTTTACCTTTACCACTGCGAACGTCACCGACAATGGCGCTTTGGATCTTACAGGCACTACATCTGATCCGACCGATGGCTGTTTAACCTTGCCGGATCCGCGTTGGGACAGGACTATTTTTCTGTTTCAGGGCGATCTGCTCACCGATCAGACATCGGCGGATTGCACGAATTTTGCCAGTGGCTGCGGCGTGTTTACCTCGGTCACGGGCACGGCGCCCAACCGGCAGTTTAACATTGAATGGCGGGCAGCTTATTCTGGCACAAGCGGCACAGCCAACTTTGAAGTGCGCTTCTATGAGGGCGTAAGCAGCTTCTTTGACATCTTCTATGGGATGACTGCTGATAATGGCAGCGGGGAAACAAGCGGGGTCCAAGCAAGCGCCGCTGGCCCGGCCACGACCTTCTCCTGTGGCGCTGGCGTGCTCACTAACGGCTTGAAAGTCACTTACACCTGTACCGGGGCGACGCCTACTGCGACTCCAACAGCTACGGCGACGGCAACATCTACACCTATGGCTACGGCCACCTTCACGCCTACGGCAACACCGACAGCTACGCGCACGCCAACATCTACACCTACTGCAACGGCTACGGCTACATTTACTCCCACACCTACGTTCGCTCCAACCGCGACAGCGACAGCCACTTCAACGGCTACGCCTACACCGACAGCCACTCGGACACCTACCGCCACGCCTACGGCGACAGCTACGTTCACCCCCACACCAACGGCTACAGGCACAGCCACAGCAACATTCACGCCTACCGCAACTCCAACAGCTACTCGCACACCGACGCCGACAGCCA
>QHPG01000031.1 GCA_003219005.1 Verrucomicrobiota bacterium | reverse complement strand
CTAGCGATCATCGTATTCATAGCCATAGCGTTGGCGCTTGCGTTTGCGCTTGTGCCAGTCACCAACGCAGCACCGAACCCTGGCGGAATCCCTTCCCCAGCATCTGTTGGTGCTACCCACCTGCCAGGCCCTGAGAATGTAGAACTCCCGGTCGTCAGTATCCATAGCGCCGGAAATGTCCTCCGGGGAAAGACCGCCTCCTTCGTCCTGGAGATGAAGCCTGCAGTCTTGTTCGGTGGAATGTACGTAAACTTCTCGGTCGGCGGCACCGCTGTCGCAGGAGTTGATTACGTTGCGTCCGCTGCGTCTCTCTCCCAAGCCTACATCGGACAATCCGGCTACGGAGTGATCTCGTTCAAAACGTTGCCTAACCCCAGAGGATCATCCAACCATCAAGCCTACAGCATTGTGGTAAAGCTGGAGCCTGGCCTGGCATATGCACTCGGCGAATCGAACTCAGCTCTAATCTGGATTAAGGATAGTCCGGAAAGCGATTGGTGAGCAGCGAGTCCTTCACTGTGAACCTTCGACAGGCTGCAACGAACGGCGCGCGCCGCCCCGCCGGCACCCTTCAGCAAAGCGGATTGGTGGCCGCGTTGCTGCAACAAATTCACGATGACCTGCGGATCCAACATCCCGAATGGGTCCAGCCAAATGGCGAGTCCCCAACATGTGATTCTTACGAGGCGCGCCTCATGGAACTGCTCGACGCTGACGCGAAAGGGCTGAACTGAAACGCGAGCGGCGAACGATCTGGATTGTGAATGCACACCGCGACGATCGAAAGCGTTTTGTCGTGCATGCTAATGAAATTCTGACGGCGTTTACGGAATTGGAATCGGTGATTCGGCGTGGGTCGCGAATCGGCTTGACTACTGCGCAGAATTTTCGCGAGACTCCTCATGGCTAAGCGCATCTGAATCAATGGAAGGACCTTCCCCGCTGGGCTCTTCGACCCTATCCAGACGCGCGATCCAAGAAATCAAAGGCAGCGGGGAAAAGGAGAGGAAGAAAGATGAATCGACTGATTTCAGGAACGTCGAACAAAATTGGAGTCTTCTATCGGCGCAGGAGGTTACGAATCGTGGAGGGCAGTATGATAAGAAAGTTAACAATAGTGCTCTGGCTGCCCGCGTGTCTTACGCTGATCGGGTGCGATTTCCGGAAACCAACCCCGGCTGTACCAGCGACTACGGTGCAGTCGCCAACCCCGAGTGTAATTCGGGGTGGATCCCAGGGTGGCTCCCCGATTCCGTGCCTAGGTGGATCGCCGGCTGGCCCCTTGAGTCCCTGCTCGGACGGCATTCAGATCATGCAAGTATGTGGGAACTGCGACGCTGATTCTGGCTACCCCGCTAGCGCGAACCGGTACGGTTGGTGGTGCGCCAACAGCTTTGACGAAGCGGTGAAGATGCTCGGCTTCACGCAGAATTGTAAGGTTAAGCGCGTCGTCAGCCAGGAAGAATGCTGCAACCGCAGTTGGTAATGGAGGTTGGTGGTCCCAATTGCCGCTTCCGGGGCGCTAAGGATCTGAACGATTAGCGCAAATCGCTTTTGACTGATCGCTTTCTTTTTTTCCTCGAATGCCCTCGTGGTCGCGCGAGGAAATTTAATCCCGACATAACGCCGTCCGCAGTAGATGATCGCTGCAATCCGCAGCTTGAATTCCTCAACGGTTTCAACTGGGCGTTCTTGCTTCATTAGGTCCGCACCTCTCAAATTAGATCGACACCGCGTTTGTACTTGCGCGGGCGGATTTTGTGAATGTGGGCTCTCATAAATGGTTTCGATGTCGCTTGAGACCTAGGACAAAGGTCGTATAAACGAAACTGTCGCCAACGTTGTCAAACCTCATCATCCCGTGATGAAAATTGAGGCGATCCGAAACTGAAGCTTGTAGTGGGGACGTTTTTCCGTCATAACCTCGGCTCATGAAAACTTTCTTTCTTAGCCTCAGTTTGGCTTGTGCTTTAGTTCTGACATGCCAGCTATCCGGCTGTCAGTCGCTCGCGACTTACAATGCTTATCCTGACCAATGCTACGCTTTTATGCCGTTGGATATTACGAGAGGTGGAGGCGGTCTTTTCGTCCGGCCACTTCCTACTTGTCAACCGTACTCTAGCGTCGCGACATATACTGGGAAATAATCGCTGACAATCTCAAGAAACGCGGTTGGAGTTTGGGCTGGGTTTTCAGCCCTGAATCCCGACGGGCAAACAATCTGGATTGTCGATGCACACCGCGATGACGAAAAGCGTTTCGTTGTGCGTACGGATGAAAAGCTGACTCCGTTTCTTGAACTGGAAGCTTCAATTCGACTCATTTAACTCAACCGCCGACAATTCGGTACGCCGCCCGCTTCTTGCGACGGATTAACCACGAACGCGGTCGCAGTGAAGCGGGGATCTGCTCGATTGGTCTAGGTTCTCGAGGGACGAACGGCTCGAATTGGCGGTTCGCACTTTGCGGCCATTTTGACAAATGACCAGAGCCCGTTGCGTTCGACGCTATCTTTGAGACAGTGCCCAAAATAAAGCATTGTTGGTCTAAAATTGAGGCGGGACGGCCTAATAATGAAGCTAGATATTCGCTTGAGGGGCGGACAGCCGCTTTTAAGAGTAAAAAATAAGCCGCTGCGTAAACGCCTCTAATTCAGCGATGAACCTGGCGACCATCTCTGCTTTGAGCCGTGCCCTTGGGGATTTGGCACGGAAGCTGATAACATCAGAAGTGGGCTAAAGACTGCCAATGGTTCTTTCGGTGTCATCCGATTTGGTAGTCAAAAGTACCGCCCCCCGACCCGATGGGTGCGAGGGGCGGCTGTTCCCCCCAGAACAAACTTCGAGTCTACTAACGCGTTCCAGTCATGGCAACAAATTTAGCGTCAAAAATTCTCGTTAATTTTCTATTCAAAATTGTGCCCTAGCGAGCAGGAGCAGTCGTCGAGCGACGCGATAACTTCGTGCATCGGCAACACACCCTTTTCTCGCCTGGAGCTGATGCTTTATCGTTCGATGCTCGGCAAGTCGCCGCTCGTCTTGGCGTTGTTCGCGAATCTTACGATCAACGGGAATCTTGAAGCTGTCCGGAAGGCGACCCGGACCGGTTAACAAGAGTGTTGTCATTTGCCTCCGAAGTTGCACAGAATATCGCATCCGCTTCAGCATCTGGATGTCCTCGACGCCAATGTTCTTCGTAAACGCGAATCAGCGCTCCGTGCGAATCGGCTGTAAAATTTTGCGTAACCGATTGCATTCACGACGGCGTTTGGCTCGGAGTACCACAGCCTGCGCGGAACGGCAGCGCATCGGAAATTAGATCGACGCCGCGTTTATCTTGACGCAGGCGGACTTCGTAAACGTGTGCAGAAATCGTCGATGACATGGGCGGTGCTGAGGGTCATGCGGCAATCAATTCGCATTCTAGGGCGATCCTGTGAAGCGCTCCGGCCGAATGCCAGCGCATCGGAAATTACATCGACACCGCGTTTGTCTTTGCGCGGGCGGACTTCGTAAACCTATCGAGTCGTTGATCTCACGAAAGTCGCATCATATCATTTAGTCATTGCTGTGTGGAGAGCGAAAAAAGCAAGATCGGCTCGCCGTGAAACGGTACTGGGAAATAATCGCTGACAATCTCAGCCAGACCCGCGGGTCGCCTCTCGACTGCCGATAAATTTTCTCATCCGGTAAAATATTTGGAAACTTCGCCCTGCAGTTTCCGTAGAGATAAGTATGCGGGAGACTAAACGAACTGAACAGCAGACTATGCCGACATATCGTGGCCCTTACTCTACGGCGGCGGCAGCACAAACCTGGCTCCAACTGAGCATTCGCGAGTGCGCTCAGTCCACGTGGACGTATA
>QHPG01000030.1 GCA_003219005.1 Verrucomicrobiota bacterium | reverse complement strand
GTGGAGCGAGTGCGCCGTAGCTTTAGCGAAGGCGGACCGCCCGCGTGCTCCAAGCTACGGCTGGCAGGCCAGCTCATGAAATTGGGTTGCTTGGAGACGGCGTCGTCATAAATTTTTGTGCTATGAAAACAAGATTTCCTTTTGCCTGTACGCTCGCCGCTTGCCTGCTCATCCTCAACACGCCGGTCCGAGGCGCGAACGAACCGAAAGATAAAACGCCGTGGAAGCTTACCGGCCAGCTCGAAGAAGCGTGTTCGTGTGACGCCGCGTGTCCATGCTGGTTTAATTCCAAACCGACAAAAATGACCTGCGGCGGTGGCCAGGTGCTCTTCATCGAGAAAGGCAATTACGGAAAAGTTAAGCTCGACGGCCTTGCCGTCGCCACGATGGGCCAAAGTCCAGAAGGCCAGACAATGATGGAATCGTACGGCAACTGGAATTTTGCCTATTATTACATCGACGAAAAAGCCAATCCTGAGCAGCGCAAGGCGCTCGAAACTATCGCCGGCGCAATGTTAACGCCGGGTGTTTCAAAGAAAACCGAGACGCGTTATGTGCCGATCACTCGAAGAATCGATGGCAAAGAGCATCAAATCACAATCGGACAATACGGCACTTTCCACGGTCACTTGATCGAGGGCGGCATGGGCGGTTCTCCGAAAATTACGAACCCGCCTGGCGCTGATCCGCTCCATCGCGAGTACGCGCAGGGGCGCACCACCAAGATGACTTACAACGATGCGGACCAGAATTGGTCGTGGTCGAACTCGAATTACATGCTGGGCACGTTCACCGTCGACAATGTGCAATACGAAAAATTCGCCGCGGGCTTGGCGCAGAAGATGGAGCAGATGAAGGGCGAAAAAGCGCCCGGGAAAAAGCAAGAGTAATCTCGCGAAAAGACCAAGCGGGCTCCCACGCTTCCTGGGTACCCGAAAGTTTGCGGCGAGTCCGTTGCGGCGCGCCCGGTCCGGCAGCTGCCGGACGCCCTACTTTAGTTCCGCGGTCGTCCCGGTGATCTTCTTCCACGGTTCTGCGCGGCCGCCGAGATGCTTTGAGAGGAATTCTTCAACCCGGCCATAGAAATCGAACTGGTTTTCCGGCCGAGCGAAACCATGTCCTTCGTCCGGATAGACGACATAGGTAACTTCACGTTTCGCTTTGCGCAACGCGGCGACCATCGCATCGGCGTCGGCGAGCGTGACTCGCGGATCGTTTTTGCCCTGGCCGATGAGAAGCGGAGCGCGAATCGCATCGACATGGTAAAGCGGCGAGATTTTTCGGTTCCAGTTCTCGTCGTGATCGACATCCCCCTCACGCCGACGCCAACGCGCTATGATGTTTGACCAGTATTTGGGAAACGAACGCAAGCCCATCGCCTCGTCTGCGGGCCCAAATTCGTCAACGCCGCATGCAAAGAGATCAGGTCGCATTTCCAGAGCGCGCAAGGTAGCGAAACCTCCGCCTGACCCACCCATCGCCGCGATCCGTTTTGGATTAGCGATCCCTTGATCCACGGCCCAACGCGCTCCATCGAAAACGTCTTCCACCATCCCAAGACCAACCTGAAGATTCCCAGCATTAAAGAACTTGATGCCGAAACCGGTCGAGCCGCGATAGTTCACTTGCAGAACGGCATACCCGCGATTAGCGAGAAACTGCGCTTCGGGATCGTAGTTGTCAGAATCCCGGTCCCAAGGTCCGCCATGAATCAGAACAACTAAAGGTAGCTTCTTCGGCTCGACTCCTGGAGGAGTCGTAAGATAGCTGACCATCTCCAGCCCGTCGCGCGCCTTAATCACGACTGGTTTTTTTGCCGCGAGCTGGAATTTGGCTAAAGCGGGATTCTCAGCGAAGAGAGGGGCCAGTTTTTTTGTGTCTCGCTCGAACGTGTAATACATGTCCGGTGCATCGCTCCGCCGGATGGCTACAATCCATTTTCGATCGGCGTTATCGCGGCTGACAAGATCGATAAAACCTGGCACTTGCCAACTGATGTTCTCGAAATCCGTTTTCAATTTTGGATCGACGAAAAACCAGTGCGGCGTTGTGTAGTTAAACTCGACCGCCTGCAGCGTGTCAGTGACGGGATGCAAAACCACGCCCGGCTCTAATCCGAGGCGGCCAACATCAACAAAGGCAACATCGCACAGCGGATCTTCGGCAACGACTCCAATCTCGTGTCCATCTTGCAAATCCACGCGCACTAATCGGCCTTTGTCCGAATGCAGTGCCGAATCGATCAACAAGCTTTTGCCGTCGGGATCAAAACCGACGATGAGCGAGCCGTTCACCACCTGTCCGGCAAAGAGTGCCCGCTCAAACGGCATAACCACAAGGTCACGCCACGGTTTGTCAGCTGCATTGCGCACGCGGATAATTGTGCGACCGCTTTTCCCGTCGAAGGCCGTTGCGGCGCGAATGACGAAATTGTTATCGGCCCTCCATGTGAGAACGTCGCCAGGATTGGTGGCTTCGAGGGTGATCGCGCCCGTTTCTAAATTCACCCGGTACATGTCGAAGACGTTTCGATCGCGCAAATTGAGCGCGACCAAGGCAGAATCCGGATGTCGCGACTGGGTGAGCACGTTTTGCGCGCGCACACCGCGGAACGGTGTGAGATCACGCACGTTGCCGCTCGCTAGGTCAGCTGAGAAAAGGTGCGGAATCTCGTCACCAGCGTTGTCGTGGAGATAGAGGACGTGTTTCCCATCTGCAGCCCACGTGTACCATTCAATCGGATCTCCTGTTTCGTTCGTCACGCAACGGGCGTTTCCGCCGTCGAGCGCGCTCGTCCAAACGTTTAGTGTGTTGTTTTTGTCCGGTGCCAGCCAGCTCAGCTGCGAACCATCGGGCGAAATTTTGGGATCCATCCGCGCCGGGTTGCTGAACAAGATTTCCCTCGGGATAAGGGGCGGTAACCCGGCTTGTGCAGAACAAAATACCAGAAAAAGCGCGCAGATATAAAATCGCTTCACGACAAGCAGTCTTTATATTCAAGACGCCGCCAAGTGCACGTTCTGTCTATTGACCCGCAGCGTTGCATTGGGAGAAGAATTTTGCGGCGCTCATCGACCGCCGCTAAAGTAAACATGAATGCAAACTGAAGAGCTTGCCTACGTCATCGTCACGCCGTACTCGATGCGGAAATCGCGCACCGGCGGTATTGTTGGCCGGTTGATTTCCCGCACGGGCCTCGACCTGGTCGGCGGACGAATGTTTGCGCCGGGTGCAGAGTTAACCAAGCGCTACGCCGAAACGGTCGTGACGGAAACCGATCCGCGTCATCGCGCGACGCAGCAGTTGATTCGCGAGTACGTCCTGAAAAATTTCACCGGTGAAAAGAACGGCGAGCACGCGCGTGTGTTGTTCCTCATCTTTCGCGGACCGGACGCGGTGGAAAAGATTCATCGCACCGTAGGCCACATCGTGCACGAGCGCACGAGTGGTGAAACAATTCGCGACACCTACGGCGATTACATCACAGATGATCCTGGCAAGGTGACTTACTTCGAGCCTGGCGTGCTTGCGGTTTTCGATCCAAAAGCAGTCGAGCGCGATTTGAAACTCTGGGCGGAATTTTCTGATTCCGACGGCGGAATCCTGGATCGCACCGTTCATTTTCGCGCGAACGCGCAAATCGAAAAAACGCTCGTCCTGATCAAGCCCGATAATTTTAAGTTCCCGAATCTCCGGCCAGGCGGGGTCATCGAAGTGTTTTCGCGATCGGGCCTCACCATCATCGGATTCAAGGTCCATTGCATGAGCGTCGCGCAAGCGGAGGAGTTCTACGGGCCTGTGCTGCCGGTCCTTGAGAAAAAACTCGGCCCAGAAAGCGGCCGCGAGAACTGGGAAAGCATCATCGAATTCATGGCCGGCCGAAAACCAAGTGAATGTCCACCCGAGGAGCGCGACACCACTGGGACGGAAAAATCAATTGCCATTGTTTACCAGGGTGTGGATGCGGTGCGCAAGATTCGCGACGTGCTTGGCCCGACTGATCC
>QHPG01000090.1 GCA_003219005.1 Verrucomicrobiota bacterium | reverse complement strand
GCGCATTATCGCCAATTTTTTCCGCGATCTCCAATTGGCCCAATGGTGTGTACCTGCTGCCTCGCCAATCGCCGAGACCGAACTTGGAGGTGGAGACCGGATAAATAGCCATCAGATTGCCGCGGTCGAGGAGGGCTAACTTTTGCTCGCGTGTGCTGATCACAATTTGATGCCGCGTGTCGGGTGCTGCGCACGAGGAGATAAAAAGCGCGAGTAAGAGAAAAATGGGGTAGGGACGGCGCGCTGCGCCGTCCGGACATCGCAGCGCGATGTCCCTACCACGTAGCGACGCATCGCGAATTCTCATTTGCGATTGAACCTGAAAAACTTCTCCGCGGTTTCGGTTGTTGCTTCAGCAATTTCTTCCAGCGGAACTTTCCGCGCGGCGGCGATCGCTTCCGCTACGATGCGGGTATGGGCAGGTTCGCAGCGCTTTCCACGGAAAGGAACAGGCGCCAGATAGGGACAATCAGTTTCGACCATGAATTTCCAAGGCGGGATTTGTGCCGCGACTTCTCGCACGGCCGCGCCGTTTTTGAAAGTGACAATTCCAGTGAACGAAACGAGGTGGTCAAGATCGAGAACTTCATTCGCCTGATCCAGCGTGCCTCCGAAACAATGAAAAACGCCGCGCAACTTGCCCGTGTACGGTTGCATGATTTTCAACGTGTCCTCCCAGGCGTCGCGTTGATGGATCACTGCGTTGAGCCCAAGCTCAACAGCGAGGTCGAGTTGTTGTTGAAATAGACTCGCTTGTTTCGATTTGTAAGCGCCGTCGCGAATTTGCGCTTCGATTTCTTCATCGGTCTCAGTGCGCAGCGCAGTCATGACCTGGACCTGCTTTTCCTTCGCTACTTTCTCGCTCGGCAGCTGGTGATAATCGAGCCCCGTCTCGCCGATGGCTACCACACGCGGGTGCTTTGCCAGCTCGCGCAACGGTGTAAGAACATCTTCCTCTGCTTCGTCGACGTAAGTGGGATGAACGCCAATTGCCGCGTAAACGGCCGGATATTTTTCCGCAAGATTGATCGCGCGCCGGCTGCTCTCGATTGAGGTGCCGATGGTAATGATGCGTGTCACTCCCGCTTCGGCTGCGCGGCGAACCACCTCATCGAGATCATTGGCGAAATCAGGGTAATCGAGATGTGCGTGAGTTTCGATCAGCATCTTTTCACCTTTGTCATCCTGAGCGAAGCGAAGCGAAGTCGAAGGACCCTGCGACAATACGGACAGGTTTCATCACGGGATTCCTCGACTTCGCTCGGAATGACGAGAGCTACCATTCCAATATCGTGCTCGCCCAGGTAAGCCCGCCCCCGAAAACAACCATTAGAACATAATCGCCGCGCTTGATGCGACCACTGCGATTGGCTTCGTCGAGTGCAATGGCTACGGCCGCTGCGGACGTATTGCCGTAGCGATCCAAATTCACAAACATCTTGTCGCGTGAAATGCCGAGCCGATCAGCGATGGCCTCTATGATACGCAGATTCGCCTGGTGTGGAATGACACAGGCGATGTCTTCGATGGAAAGTCCGGCTTGATCGAGGGCTTTTTTCGCTGCGTTAAGCATGGCGATAACGGCCTGTTTGTACACTTCCTTGCCGGTCATGTGGATCGTTGTTAAATGCATGTCCACATTTTCTCGCGTGATGGGGCATCGCGAACCGCCGCCCGGCATGAACAAGATGTCTGTGTACCGGCCGTCGCTGCCGATATGGGTGCTGATTACGCCATGAGCACTGCCCCGGTGGCGCAAGATCGCCGCGCCTGCGCCGTCTCCAAAAAGGACGCAACTGTTGCGATCGGTCCAGTTCGTGATCGACGTCAATTTCTCGGCCCCGATCACAAGGACGGTGTCGTGCGTATGCGAGGTAATAAATTGCTGTGCGATCTCCAAGCCAAAGAGAAAACCGGCGCAGGCTGCAGAAATATCGAGACAAGCGGCGTTGGTCGCTCCGATCTTCTTCTGAACGAAGCACGCCGTGGCCGGGAAAAGCATGTCGGGAGTGGCCGTTGCCACGAGAATGAGATCGATCTCTTTCGGCGAAATCTTCGCCTGCTCCATCGCCTTGAGCGTCGCCTTGGTCGCCATGTCGCTGGTGTTTTCTTCCTTTGCGGCGACCCGGCGCTCCTTGATGCCGGTGCGGGTAGTGATCCAGTCATCTGTGGTATCGACCATCCGCGACAAATCCGCGTTAGTGAGAATTTTCTCGGGCACGTAGCTGCCCGTGCCGATGATTGAGACCGTGCGCAGCGCTTTATTGGAGCGCGGGCTCGAGCGGGGCTGTCGTTTCATGGTAACGGCGAATCTCTTCGACGATATGCGGGTTCACCTGCTGTTCAATGGACTCGGCCGCCACCCGTAACGCATTTTTGATCGCCAATGCCGTGCTGGCGCCATGCGCGATGATGCAGATGCCGTTCACTCCCAACAGCGGCATCCCGCCGGCTTCCTCGTAATTTGTTTTGTCTTTGATTACGCGAAATGCCTTTCGTGTCAGATAAGCGCCGACCATGTGAATTTTGGAGCGCGTCAATTCCTGTCTAAGCCATTTGAAAATCGCCACGGCAATTGATTCGGACGTTTTCAAAATCACGTTGCCGACAAAACCGTCGCACACCACGACTTCGACCGGGTCTTCGAACAAATGCCGCCCTTCGATATTGCCACGAAAATTCAGCGAGCTCGCCTTCAACATTTTGAAAGCATCCTTTGTCAGCTCGTTGCCTTTGACATCTTCTTCGCCTAGGGAGATCAAGCCGACGCGCGGGTTCTTATACCGGAGAACATGCCTGGAATAAACCGAGCCCATGATGGCGTATTGCAAAAGATGCTCCGGGCGCGCATCGATGTTCGCGCCGGCGTCGATTAAAACAAAAACATTGAACTGGGTTGGCAAAAGCGCCGCGATTCCAGGCCGATCGATGCCTTCCAGGGTGCGCAATTTAATCATGCTCGCAGCGACGGCTGCGCCCGTGTGCCCGGCGCTCACTACCGCGTCCGCGTCACCGCGTTTCACGAGATCGACAGCGCGGCTCACGGAAGAATCTTTTTTTCGACGAACCGCTGTCCAGGCGCGGTCGCTCATATCTACCACTTGAGTGGAATGCACAATGTCGATGCGTGAATCGTTGCACTGATGTTTGCGCAACTCATTTTCTATCTTCGTGGAGTCTCCCACCAGATAGAGCTTTTTGATCTGTTGGTAATTGCGCAGCGCCATCACAGCGCCGGCAACAAGGTTAGGCGGGCCAAAGTCACCGCCCATCGCGTCGAGGGCGATCTTCATTAGTGCGAAACTTTGCGAACTTTAGTCGCGGAATGCAAAGCGAAAATGCGTCGCCCACCCGCCTCCGCTGCGCTACGGCGCGCAGGCAGGACGGCGACTACAGTTATTTGCCTTCGAGCGTCAACACCTGTCGCCCGCGGTAATAGCCGCATGATGGGCAGGCGATGTGCGACGGAAGGGCGCTTCCGCACTGCGGACACTTGTTCAGCTGCGCAGCATGCCACCGGTTCGCTGCTTTGCGCGTGCGTAACCGCATCTTGGATGTTTTGCGTTTTGGGACTCCCATGGCAAGCGTTCACGGAAGCACATTTGAACAAGAAAACAACGTTGAAGCGTTAAAGGGTAGCGCGTTTTAGTCTCTCGCTTCAACGCTTCAACGTTTTAGCTTCAATTGATCTAACGCGCTCCAATTCGACTTCCGCTTCATCTCCTGCTCTTGAGTTTTAACCCGTTTCGCCTTGCAAACCCGATTGCCGTCCCGGTCGCAATGCGGATGCGCCGGCAGGTTCAGTAAAATTTCTTCGCGCATAGCGGGGGTAAGATCGACAGTCTCCGGCCCGTGGAGCTCCATGTGCACGGCGAATGCCGGCACTCGGATCTCGTGCACGAAGTTTTCCAGACACGACACGCAACGCAGCTCCACTGGCTGTGAAAGTGAGCCATTCGCCCACAGGGCGGCTCCTGAAACGCCAAGATCGAGATCGTAATGCAAACGACCAACGCAACGAATTCCCTCCGATTCCAGTTCCTGGATCGGGCAATCCTCCTCTCCTTCCAGATGCAAGCCCTGCGCTGGAATTTGTTTCAGATGCACTTTCATTGGGACACCTCCATTGCCTCCTTGTCATGTCGAGCGAAGTCGAGACATCTCTCGTCGGTAATTAAGCGGGTTTAAGAGTAAGAGATTCCTCGACTCCGCTGTGCTCCGCTCGGAATGACAAATGCAGTGAGTCTTCGAGAGTTCATTTTGCAAATTTCTTCGCCAGCGCTTTGGCCACGCAAGCCGGCACAAAACTCGACACATCGCCGCCGAGACGCGCGATCTCTTTTACAATGCGCGAGCTAAGATACGTGTATTCCTCCTTCGGCATTAAGAAAATCGTTTCTACGGCGGCATCCAGTTTCCGATTCATCAGCGCCATTTGAAATTCGAATTCAAAATCGGAGACTGCGCGCAAACCGCGGATCAGCGCACCAGCGTCTTCCGCCTTGGCGAAGTCGACGAGTAATCCCTTGAACTGTGCGACTCGCACGTTGTCAATGCTCCCGGCGGTTTCTCGCAGCAAATCGAGGCGTTCTTTTAGGGAGAAAAGCGGCTGCTTCTCGTCATTGCCCGCCACTGCCACGACGACTTCGTCGAATAGTTTTCGAGCACGCTCAATCACATCCAGGTGACCGTTGGTCACCGGATCAAAACTGCCCGGATAGATTGCGCATCGCATTTGCAAAAATTCGCAGAGGATTCAAAAATGAAAAGCGGATTGCTACGGTCCCCCGCAGAGCGCCCATGTCCGCCTTGCCGAAATTCGCCAGAGCGCGACAGTGCAACCGCTCTCATGGCCGATACATCGCCATACAAAACCATTGCCGTGGCGACGACGTTTTCGCCGCGCTTCAAGCACGTTCTTGCCGAAGCGAAACGAATGCGAGAACGCTTTTCCGCCGATCTTCATCTGATCTTTGCGGGCAAGCAAACTCAAGAAATCGCAAAGAAGTTTCACGATGCGCTCGCCCAGATCGAGCTACCGACCGATACAGCGATTCATTATGAAGAAGGAGATCCGGCTGATGCTATTTTGCACACGCTCGCTCGTGAGAAGATCGACATGGTGGTTGCTGGGGCGCTGGAGAAGGAAGTGGTGTTGCATCCGTTTCTGGGTAATGTCGCGCGCCGCGTTGTGCGAGAAGCGCCCTGCTCGGTGATGCTTTTCACCAAACCGTTGGTGAACCCCAGACCGTTGAGCCGGATCGTTTTCATTGCAGATTACGGCGACCACGGACTACAGGCCCTGATAAGGACGCTGCCGCTGGCCGCAGCGGAATCATGCGAAACGCTTTATGTTATCCGCATCATTACCACCTTTGATGAAGCCCGCGCGTCGATTCGCGCCGATGCAAGAAGACATGAAAAGCCCAGACTGGACGATGATGAAGAAGAGGTGCTGGAAAAATTTGTTTTATCAGCTGGCGCGACCGAAGTCCCGATCGAAGCCCGCTGCATCCGCGGGAATACTGGGTTAATTGCCTCGGATTTTGTTCAATCGGTGAACGCGGATTTGCTCGTGGTGCCGCTGCAGAAAAAGAGCGAAACCAACGTGCCGCTTCCCAGCAACATCGCCTGGATTACCGACGTTATTCCGTGCAATCTCTGGGTGATCCGCTAAGGGGAAGCTCCAAGTTCCAATATCCACCCTCCAGAGAAACTCCGATCATAAAGCTCCAATACCTTGGCGCAGTCGTTGAAGATTAAAGCTTGGGATTTCTCTGGATGTTGGAGCTTGGATTTTGGAATTTCTGTCCGTTCATGAACGAGCCTCCGCAATTCCAACCGTACGGTTGGCCGCATCTCACGGTCATTTTTCTCACGATCGTGCTGCCGTTTGGGCTCGCATCGATCGTGCGACGCACGAAATCTCAGCGTATCGAAAAAGTGATTATCGGTGCGCTGTCAGCCGTGCTGATCTTGAACTACATCGTTTATTTAGTTTTTATCCGCAGCCACGGCGTTGTGGATTGGCGGCAGATGTTGCCAATGCAAATGTGCGATTGGGGCATGGTGGTTGTGATCGTGGCGATGTGGACCGGAAATCGGCGCTGGTTCGAAGTGGCGTACTTCTGGGGGATTGGCGGCACGTTGCAGGCCGTGCTCACGCCCAATCTGCGCTTCGGCTTTCCGGATTGGCGTTTCATCAGTTTTTTCACATCACATTGCGGCATTATCGTCGGCGTGGTTTTCCTGATGTTGACTCGTCGATACCGGCCGTATCCCCTGTCGATCGTGCGCGTGTGGCTGTGGTCGGAGTTTTATTTTGTGATCACGTTCGTCGTCGATCAGCTGACTGGCTTCAACTATGGATTTCTTCTGCACAAGCCCGAGGCATTTTCCATTTTAAGTCTTCTTTCCGATTCGCGACCGCTGTATCTTCTGCAAATGCACGGAGTCGCACTACTCTTTTTTCTCGGATTGTATGCGCCGTTTGCGGCTGCCGACCTTGTCAGGCGAGAGCGATTGACCACTGAATAAACACGCGGTCATTCCGAGCGGAGCGAGGAACCCCACAGTCGGTGATTGGTCACACTGGCTAATTTGCGTAATGTTTCGCGCAGGTGTGAGGCCCCTCGCCGTCTGCGCGGCTCGGGATGACATGCTGAGCAAATCATGAGCGAGAAAACAAAGCCATTGCGGATTGGCAAAGTTAGAATCGGCGGCACGCACCCCGCTTTCATTCTTGGACCGTGCGTGATTGAGTCCGAGAAGTTTGTCCGGCGGATGGCGAAGAAGATCGCTGAAATCTGCGCGGCCGGAGACGTTGATTTCATTTTCAAGGCCTCGTACGACAAGGCGAATCGAAGTTCGGTGCGGTCATTTCGCGGAATCGGCGTACGCGAAGGCTGCGAGATTCTTTCGGCGATCGGACGCGACTTGAAAATGCCAGTGACAACTGACGTTCATTCCCCGAAGGAAGCGGAGATCGCCGGCGAAAGCATCGATATGTTGCAAATCCCGGCGTTTCTCTGCCGGCAAACGGATCTGCTGCGCGCTGCCGCAGAAACAGGTCGCGCGATCAATGTGAAAAAGGGTCAGTTCCTGGCGCCGTGGGACGTGCGAAACATCGCCGAAAAACTGATCGCCTTTGGCAACTCGCAATTCTGTTTTACCGAGCGCGGCACGACGTTTGGCTACAACAATCTCGTAGCCGACATGCGCTCGCTCTATTGGATGCGCGAAGCGGGATATCGCGTCATCTTTGACGCTACGCATTCGGTGCAGCGGCCAGGCGGGGCAGGGGACTCGACGGCGGGCGATGGGGTGTTGGCTCCGGCGCTGGCCAGGGCCGCGATGGCCACAGGTTGCGACGGAATCTTTATGGAGGTGCATGAGAGTCCCGCGCGCGCGTTGTCGGATGCGCCGAATCAGATTCCGCTAAAGGATTTGCCGAAGCACCTGCGCATGTTAAAGGCTATTCATGCTGCCGTTTCGTAGCGGCCGCTCTGCATATCGGGGCTGGCTCGTGTGGTTGTTATCAGTCGCGTTATCCGTTTTGATATCGACGCCTCAGGTGCCCGGTCAGTCAAAAGGCCGCAAGAAGAAAGCGCAGGCGACAGGGACGGCAAGTGCGTCTCCGGCTGAACAAAGCTTAACGAACATTCCCCTGCCGATCGGCCATGAAGCGAAAGGCCTGGTGTTGCCGGATTTCGATGGCGAAGGCCATCTGCGGGGGAGATTTGAAGCGGGGACGGCGCACCGCATCGATCAGGAACACATCGGATTTCAACACCTCAAAATTACGACCTACACCCCGGAGAATCAGGCCGATCTGCAAATCGACATGCACACGTCGGTGCTTGATTTGAAAACCCGCGTCCTCAGTTCGCAGGAACGTACAACGATCCAACGGGCGGATTTCAACATTGCTGGCGATTCAATGTATTTCGATACGAACACGAGGACCGGGCGATTGATCGGAAATGTGAAAATGGTGATCACTGATCAATCGCATCTGACTGCCAAACCGAACAGCAGCGAATGAAAAAACTGACGGTGTTGATCCTGTTGATCGCCTGTGCGACGAGTGCGCGCTTGCAGGAGCAGATTGCCGCGGAGTCGCCGGAAGCTTCCCGCGTTGCGTCAGAGAAGAAAGCGAAGAAAGCGGCGACTAAAAAAGAAAATACCTCGGCTGCCACGAAATTATTTGGCCAGCCTGCTACCGGCTTGCAATCGAACGTCCCGACCCTAACGCAAATCTACGCGGATGAGGCGTTCTTTGATTCAACCAAGAACATGGGCATCTTTAGCGGCCGAGTGAAGGTGACCGATCCGCGTTTCAATCTTCAATCTGACAAATTGACAGTGCTTATTACCAAAGGACAAAACCAGGGCTTGGAGAAAGCCGTTGCCGAAGGAAACGTCGGGCTGGTGCGCGACCGACCCGATCCCAATGGCGGACCGCCAACGCGCGCCGTTGGACGGGCGGACAAAGCCACTTACACGGCGGCAACTGGCGATGTTGAATTGAGAGGAACGCCACGTGTGCAGGAGGGATTAAACATGCATGTGGCGACCAGCCCTGATACAGTCATGATCATCAATCAAAACAGCCAATTGACTACTCACGGGCCAAGCCGCACCGAGATTCGTCAGCAGCCGAATGAGCAAAAGAAGGGCGGAGCAACTCCTTCTCAGACTTCACCGGCTTCGCAGATTTCTCCGGCCCCGCCTTTGCCGAAACCATGATTAGCCAAACTGCGCCGGCTTCGACTGCCAAGATTCCTTCGCCGGTCACAACGAAAGCAGAAACCGTCTTGACCACCGAGCAACTGGTCAAGATTTACGGCGGTAGGGCAGTGGTGGACGGGATCGACATGCATGTCGGCGCTAGCGAGATCGTTGGACTGCTGGGGCCGAATGGGGCAGGGAAAACGACCAGTTTTTACATGATCGTTGGTCTAGTTAGGCCAAACAGCGGTCGCGTGATTTTTTCAAACACCGATGTCACGGATTATCCGATGTACAAACGGGCCCGGCTCGGGATGGGTTATCTGCCGCAGGAGGAATCGATCTTT
The DNA here is from genome assembly GCA_003219005.1 of Verrucomicrobiota bacterium. Lineage (GTDB taxonomy): Bacteria > Verrucomicrobiota > Verrucomicrobiia > Chthoniobacterales > UBA10450 > Udaeobacter. Next base: position 4,919 of record QHPG01000090.1, on the reverse strand, counting down.
CGGAAGATGACAGTGGAACAAAATATTCTCGCGATTTTGGAAACGCTTCCATTGAGCAAGGCCGAGCGGCGGAACCGCTGCGATCAGCTGTTGCACCAGTTTGGCATTGAGCGGATCGCAAAAAATGTCGCGCTCACATTGAGCGGCGGCGAGAAGCGACGCTTAACGATCGCGCGTTCGCTGGTCACACAACCAAAGTTGCTAATGCTGGACGAGCCATTCAGCGGCGTCGATCCCATTGCGGTATATGATGTGCAACAGATTATCGTCAACCTCCGCAAATCCGGTCTGGCCATCATGATCACCGACCATAACGTGCGTGAGACGCTCTCAATCGTGGACCGCGCCTATTTGATTTACGACGGACTAGTGGAGAGCGAAGGCACAAAAGATTTCCTGATTAACGATCCCATCAGCCGCCAGCTGTACCTTGGCGAACGCTTCAAAATGTGATTTCTGTCATTCCAACCGAAGTGGAGGAGTCTCTCGAAAGATGTCTTGACTTCGCTCGACATAACAAAGCTGGCGAACGCTTGAACCTTCGCGACGTCGAATCGCTAAGTCGTTAACTCAATTACGTTGCAATAGTGTAACGGAGCAAGCGCATCGATCGCCTGTTCGATGCAGATTGGAAATTGAGCGGTATTCACGCTAGAAGTTATGTCTGATGGCAGAACGACGCGGGACTCAAACGATCACATCCACAAGCAATCAGCAGAAAAGCGTCCCGGTTGTCACGGTTGAGAGCTTTTACAATTCTCACGCCGAAAAACTACAGATGAAATTGGAAGGCCCGCGCGTGGGGTTTCATCGGAAAATTCGCGAGCCAACCATCAACCGCCCCGGCCTGACGCTGTCGGGTTTCTACACGTATTTCGCTGAGAAACGGGTGCAGGTATTGGGCGCGGCGGAACATTCCTATCTCAAGAGCTTGTCTTCCACGCTGCGCATCCGGCGATTTCGAAGGATGTGCGAGCACAAGATTCCGTGCCTAGTGATGTCGCGCGGGTTTCATCTTGCGCCGGAGCTGGTGGCTGTCACCGCGGCGGCAAAAATCGCGGTGTTTCGCACCCCGATGATCACGATGAAGTTCATCAACGCCGCAACGATCGCTTTGGAAATGGATTTTTCGCCGACCGTGACCGAATTCGGCAGCATGGTGGACATTCTGGGCGTGGGCGTTTTGATTCGCGGAGCGAGCGGCATTGGAAAGAGCGAGTGTGTACTGGGGTTGATCGAACGTGGTTACAGTTTGGTGGCTGATGACGTGAGCCGGATTACGATGCTGGAGGGACGCGAGCTCATGGCGACGGCGCCTGAGCTCACCCGCAATCACATGGAAGTGCGCGGCATCGGCATTATCGATGTGGCGAAGGTGTTCGGTATCGGGAGTATTCGAGTCGAAAAACGCTTGGACCTTGTCGCTACGCTAAAAGACTGGCAGGAGGTAGAAGAGGTCGATCGGATCGGGCTCGACCGGGAATTTTATGAAATCCTGGGGCTCAAAGTGCCGCACGTAACGATTCCGGTCAGACCTGGCCGCGATATGGCGCGCCTGGTCGAGGTCGCGGCGATGGATGAAAAATTGAAGGGACTGGGCCAAAACGCAGCCGTCGATTTCAACACGAAGCTGCTAGGACTAATGGAGCAAAAAGGAGCGACCTAATGGCGTTGTTGTCTCGAAGAGCGACCCGTGCGGCGGCCGTACAGAAGGTCGAGAAAGAAATTACGATTGTGAATCGGCTGGGACTACATGCCAGGCCGGCCGCGATGTTTGTGCGCATCGCCAGCCGTCATCGCTCGGAAATTTGGGTTTCGAAGGAGGGCGAGGAAGTAAACGGCAAAAGCATCATGGGCCTGATGATGCTCGCTGCCGGGCAAGGATCGAAACTGCGTATTCGTTGCGAGGGACCGGACGCGGAAAAAGCAATGGAGGAGCTCGAAGAACTGATCAACGCGCGCTTTAACGAGGATTGAGGTAGGGTCGTCGCGGCTGCGACGTCCCTACCAACGCGGAACTCGCAATGTTTGACATCTGCCTTACTCTCCCAAGTGGATGAGCGGCGACAACGCGCTAAAAGAAATTCGGTTTGAAGGAGCTGGCGTCTCGCCCGGAATCGCCCGCAGCCAGGTCCATGTCGCCCGCGATGAGGTGGATGAAGTCGTGCGTTACCGCATTGCCCCTTCCCAGGTAGGGGATGAAATCAGTCGCTTCGAAACGGCCCTTATTCAAACGCGGATGCAGATTCTGGAGATGCAGCAGCGTATTGCGGAATCGATCGGGGCAAAAGATGCCGCGATTTTCGATGCTCATCTACTGGTTGTCGAGGACCGCACCTTAATCGACGAAGTACTCCGTAAGCTGGAGACCGATCTATGCAATGTGGAATGGATTTTCCAGGAAGTCGCGACGCGCTACGCCGAGACGCTGAATAAGATCGATGATCCCTATCTGCGAGAACGCGCACTGGATATCCAGGACGTAACAAAACGGGTAATTCGCAACCTCCAGGGGAAGGCTCCCAAAACATTTCTTGCCCTGACCGAGCCGCACATTCTGGTTGCGCATAATCTTACTCCTTCAGATACCGCAAGCATGGACCGCGCGAAGGTGCTCGGAATTGCGACGGATCTTGGGAGTCGCACTTCGCACGCGGCGATTTTAGCGCGTTCCCTTAACATTCCGGCGGTAGTCGGCTTGCACGATATCACAGCAAAACTGGAGACCGGTCAGCACGTTCTCCTTGATGGGAATGACGGCTGTCTGACCGTCAATCCGACGCCAGAAACACTTGCGCATTACGCGGAGATCGAATCACGAAGAGCCAAAGTCACGGCGCGACTGAAAGAACTGCGCGAGACAACGTCCACTACGCGCGACGGCTATCACGTCGTTTTATCGGCAAACATTGAACTGCCGGAAGACGTTGATGCTGTGGCGGCGAACGGTGCAGAGGGAATCGGACTTTATCGCACCGAGTTCCTCTATTTGAACCGAACCACTCTACCGACGGAGGATGAACAATATGAGATTTACCGGCGAGTTGCCGAACGCGTCCGCCCGAATCCGCTAATTATTCGAACATTTGACCTCGGCGGCGATAAATTGGCTCCGGGCACAGTCGATATCACCGACGAGTTGAACCCGTTTCTTGGCTGGCGCGCGATCCGTTTCTGTCTCGAGAATGTCGAAATCTTCAAGACGCAGCTGCGCGCAATTTTGCGTGCGAGCGTCGTGGGCAATGTAAAAATCATGTTTCCTATGATCTCCGGGCTGGATGAATTGCGCCGTGCAATCGTAATCCTCGGCGAGTGCAAAGAAGAATTACGCAGCGCGAAAATCGACGCGGCCGAAAAAGTCGAAGTTGGTGCGATGGTCGAAATCCCGAGCGCTGCCATCTGTGCAAGCGTGCTTGCACCGGAGGTCGATTTTTTCAGTATTGGAACAAACGATCTGATTCAGTATGCACTTGCGGTCGATCGCGTGAACGAGAAGATCGCGCATCTTTACGAGCCGACCCATCCGGCAGTACTGCGTCTGCTCAAAATGATCGTCGATGCTGGCCATGCCCATAATATCTGGGTGGGCGTATGCGGAGAAATGGCAGGCGATATCGCACTCGTTCCGCTCTTGCTGGGTCTCGGCGTGGAAGAGCTGAGCACGGCGGCGATCCTGGTTCCGCGAGTCAAGCGCGCCGTGCAGAGTTTGTCCATTCCTGAATGTCGCGAGCTGGTGGAGGAAACGTTCAAGCTCAATACCGCCTCGGAAATTCTGGCGCGTTGCCTCGAATTAGCGGACAAGCGCTACGGGGATTTACTGGGCTGAGCTGTAGCGGCGCTCTATGAGCGCCGGGATCTGGACGAATTTCGGCGGTCACAGACCGCCGCTACAAAATCACTCTTCCGTTTCTGATTCCGGCCTCAGTCCCTCTTCCTCCATCTTGCGCAAGACGTCGCTCATATCGTCCACTTCGTCCCAAACATCCTGACTTACATAAATGGGCGCCTTCTGCTGAGTGGCCATGGCAATGCAATCGCTCGGTCGCCCATCGAGTTCGATAATCTTTTTCTGCTGCAATTCGTTTTGGACCCGGATGATGACCCGCGCGTAGTAGGTGGCATTTTTCAGATCATTGATAATGACTCGGTCAACCTTTGCGCCGAGAGCGGTCATCAAATGCGCCATAAGATCGTGGGTAAGTGGCCGTTCCTTTGTAATCTGACGCATGAACATGGTGATCGCGCTGCCCACTGTTTGATCGACGTAGATGATGAACACTTTCTCGTTATTGCCAATAAACACCGCGCACCCGCCGCTTGTCGGCAAAACCGCCCGCACCTGCACCTCGATCACCGTTTTGTTCACAGCGAACGTTATCCGCAGCGAAATGAAAAACAAGCGGTGCGCTGAATACGGCTCATTTGTCACATAGGACACATGGGATAGTTGAGTCGCATGAAAATCTTCGCTCCGTAGGCTTGAATGTTCGACGCGCTGATTGAATATGCGTTCTGCGGCTTTGCGGCCGCGTGACGAATCGAAATGAAAACCGAGTGGGACCTTGAGTCCGCCATTGCCACATACAACGTGGATAGATGGGGTGAGGGTTATTTTACTGTCAATAGCTCCGGCAACGTCGAGGCGAAGCCACTAAAGGCTGATGGCGGCTCCATCGACCTCTTGGAAGTAGTCAATGAAGCGCGTGCGCGGAACCTCGGTTTTCCATTGCTGATTCGGTTCCAGGATTTGCTTCGGCACCGCGTCGAATCAATTAATCGCGCATTTCAAAGTGCGATCTCCGAGTTCGCTTATCGGAATGAGTATCGCGGCGTATTTCCAATCAAAGTCAATCAGCTGCGTGAGGTGATCGAGGAAATCGTCGATGCAGGCGAACAATTTCATTTTGGCCTCGAAGCGG
>QHPG01000127.1 GCA_003219005.1 Verrucomicrobiota bacterium | reverse complement strand
CCCGTGAGCGCACTGTTTTTCAAGCGATTTCTGAAGCGACCGTTCCAAGTCGCCTCTATCATCCCCAGCTCAAAGGCGCTCGTGGAACGTGTCGCCAGCAAAATGGATTTTAGCCGGCCGCGCGTGATCGCCGAATACGGACCGGGTGAAGGCGTACACTCACGCGAGATCGCCCGCCGGATGAGTCCGGATTCGCATTTGCTCCTGTTCGAGCTCGACGCGGCGTTCTCGCGCGCTCTCGAGCGGCAATTCGCGGGCGACCCGCGCGTGCATGTGATCCATGGTGACGCCGCTTCTTTGCCGTACGAGCTCAAACGGCGCGGCATCGCTTTCTGCGACTATATCCTTTCCGGTATTCCGTTCAGCATCCTCAAGATCGACAAGAAACGCGCCCTCCTGCGAAAAACGTATGATGCGCTGGCGGCTGGCGGCAGTTTCATTATTTACCAAGTCACAAACGAATTGAAGCAGCATGCCACGCTTTTCGAGCACGGAGAATCGGAATACTTCCTGCAAAATATCCCGCCAATGTTCATCACTGTTTTTCACAAAACGCCCTCGCCACATAGTCCCGAACGACGCACCGCACAGTCCAAACGTTTTTCCAAGCTGGCTGGCGTTGGCGCGGATCGTTCCGCATGACCGAGAAGCCGACGCGGACCGAAAAGGATTCGATGGGCGAGATGACGCTTCCGGCGGATGCGCTCCATGGCGCTTCCACTCACCGCGCGGTGCTCAATTTTCCTGTAAGCGGCTATCGATTTTCGCGACCGTTGATTCGCGCGCTGGGTCTGATCAAATGGGCGGCCGCGCAAGCAAATCATGATCTCGGTTTGCTGGATGCCGAGCGCGCGGCGTTGATCGTGCAAGCGGCCGAGGAGGTTGTGGAAGGAAAACTCGACGACCATTTTCCGCTCGACATTTTTCAGACCGGCTCCGGCACGAGCACGAACACGAACGCGAACGAAGTCATCGCCAACCGGTGCGCGCAGCTTGCGGGCAAACCGATTGGATCGCGCGAGCACGTTCATCCGAACGATCACGTCAACATGGGCCAATCGAGCAACGACGTGATCCCGTCCGCGATCCATATCAGCGCCGCGGAACAGTTGAAGAACTGTCTCATCCCGGCGTTGGAAAAGTTGCAGAGCGCGCTTGAAGCGAAGACGAAGGAATTCTGGGACATCATCAAGATTGGCCGGACCCATTTAATGGACGCGACGCCGATCCGGCTTGGCCAGGAATTTTCCGGCTACGCGCAACAAGTCGCGTACGCGAAAGAACGCGCGCAAAAATCGGTCGAAGTTTTACGCGAGCTTGCGCTGGGCGGAACTGCCGTCGGCACGGGCCTGAACCGGCACATCGATCTTCCAAAGAAAATGCTGCGGCACCTGGAGCAACCGACCGGTATCACGTTTTACGAGGCCAAAAATCATTTCGAAGCGCAAGGCGGAAAGGACGCCGTTGTCGAAGCAAGCGGTCATTTGAAAACCATTGCCGTGGGTCTGTTCAAGGTCGCGAACGACATTCGCTGGCTTAGCAGCGGCCCGCGGTGCGGCATCGGCGAAATTCAACTTCCCGCTACGCAACCTGGCAGCTCCATCATGCCCGGCAAAGTAAACCCAGTGATGTGCGAATCGCTGATGATGGTATGCGTGCAAGTGATCGGGAACGACACGACCATCACTTGGGCGGGCGCGAATGGGAATTTCGAGCTTAACGTGATGATGCCGGTGATGGCGCACAATCTTCTCGAATCGATCCGTCTGCTGGCGAACGTCGTCGATGTTTTCTGCCAGAAATGCGTGCGCGGCATCGTAGCAAACGAGGAGAGGTGCCGCGAGTTAGTGGAGCTTTCCATGGCAATGGTGACCAGTCTCGCGCCGAAGATCGGTTACGATCGCGCCGCGGAGATTGCAAAAGAGAGCGCGAAAACCGGGCGTACCGTTCGCGAAATTGCCAGGGAGAAAAAAGTTTTGCCGGAGAAAGAACTCGAGCGCGCACTGGACCCGATCAAAATGACCGAGCCCGGGGGGAAAGAATAGCAGAGCCGCTTTCTCTCGGCGCGAAGACGATGGTTGCAAAACTCGAAGGGCCGCAGTTCTCGGGCGGAGCGAACATCGCGATCAAATGTCCCAGCCACACGTATGAGCAGACGGTCGCCTTTTATCGTGACACGCTTGGGTTGCCTTTGATCGAGGAGGAAAAAGACGGCTGCATTTTTCAGTTCGGCCCGAACCGGCTTTGGATCGACAGCGTGCCGAACCTGAGTCACCCGGATGTTTGGCTGGAACTGGAGACGAATGATACCGAGGCAGCCGCGTCATTTCTGAAAGTGCACGGTGTAACCAGGCGCGACGAGGTCGAACAACTGCGCGAAGACTTCAACGGCTTCTTCATCTCCGCGCCGAACGGGACGATCCATCTCGTGGTCGGGCCGGAGGAAACGTAAGTGAGCCCTTGTTGTCATTCTGAGCGGAGCGAAGAATCTCTGATCATCGCTAGGCGGTCACCGGCACAAACCGATAGCCAGAGATGTTTCGCTTCGCTCAACATGACAGAAACAGATGGATTTGAGCCTTCAATGACAACAGGCGCCGCGTCCCTGCCATCGGCCTACCCAGGTGCTCCAGCCATAAAACCCCAGAGGCTCCAACGCGCCTGCGGCGACCAGCGCGTCCACGTCCGCGCGGCTCGGTGCGCTCTTTGGGTTTGAAGCGGCTCCGCAATAATCGTCGATGACCATCCAGCATCCCTCGGCCAATTTATCGCGATAACACTCGATGTCGCGCCGTTTACCGGAGTCGGCGTCGAGGATCAGCAGGCCAATTTCATCCGAGCCAAGCGCCTGATGAACTGCGGAAATCGTTTCTGGGTTGAATGAGCGGCCCTTGATTAGGGTAACCATGTCCGACACGTGGTGCCGGGCGAGATTGCGTTCCAAGTCGCGCAAGATATTGCGTGTGCCGAGCCGCTTGTGCTTCAAGTTGCCGCCCGGCTCTAGTGCGATCACCTTCTTTTGCTGGCCCGAATCGCGCACACCGAACGCAGCAGCAATGGTCGCGCCGCCAACGAACGCGCCAATCTCAAGAATCGATCCGGAACAAATTTTCGCAAAATGATAAACTAGGAGAAGCACATCCAGATGCAGCATGGAATATTTGTCCCGGATTTTCTGAAGCGCCGAATGAATCGGCTGTTGCCGGTAAAGCATCAATGCCTGCATTAAATTCAGGCAATCGTTGTAGCTGGGCGGCTGCGGCGCACCGGCATGTGGCGTTGTTTCTGCGGAGATCAGACCCCGAAAGCTTTCGGGGTGGCTACAGGGCTTCCCACAATGTAATCCGACTATAACGAGGTCCCGCTTCACGCCATCAAGTTGCGCGACCGCAGGAAAGAATCCCCAGCGCTCGAAGCCGAAGCGTTCAAACAATTTCAAACTCGGCTGGTTATGTCCGAAGATCAGCCCGATCAGAGCGGTTATCCCGAGCGACGGCGTCCGAGCGATTGCTTCTTCCAACAATCGTTGTCCGACGCCGTGCCGCCGGAATTTTTCATGGACATAAACACTGATCTCGGCTGTGCCGCGATACGCACAGCGTGGCAGGAATTTCTTGAAATCGAGCCAGCCGATTACGCGGTCGTCCGATTCGGCGACCCAGAATGGATATTCGTCCGGTGAATGTTCGCGGAACCACGGCAAACGCGCTTCGACGGTGGTCGGCTCAAGCTCCGCGGTCACCATGCGGGTCGGCACAGTGGCGTTATAAATCTCGACGATCACCGGCAAATCTGCCTCAACAGCGTCGCGGATGATCAGATTCACGGCTTCCGCTTCTTCGTCGGGCTTCGCTTAACGGCAGGTGAATTCGTCGGCGTGAGCGTCGGATTAAGCTGTGCGGTCGCTAATGGGCTGGCAACGGGAAACGCGAACGTAGGCGACACCGAAGCAGATGGCCCCGCCGATGCAGTTGACGAGGGAGACGATGTCGCGCTCGGAGACGGCGAAGCACTTGGCGTCGGGCTGGGAGTTGGCGAAGGCGGAATGATATTTTCCCAGTGATGCAGCGGCACGCTTGCGCCGCCGATCTCTTTAACCAGCGTTTCACAACGCGCCTGAAGTTTTTCCAAATCCGGCGGGCCAAATGGCTTGTCAGCCGTGTCTGGGAAAATTATGTAGGTCACCTTGAGATCGCTCACAGGCCGATTGTAGGGCGTCGAGAGCGTGTTGATCTGTTTTGCGATACGGAGCGAAGCCTCCCCGACTTTATCGTTCGGCCCAACATCGCCGACGATGGCGGGATAAATCGCGTCTCCGAAAACAACAAGCGCATAGTCGCCTGGCTTAACGGCGTCGTGAGCATGCGTAAATGCGCCGGGTACCACGATAAAAGGATCGGCCGTGCCGATGAGGAAGCTGTAATTTTTCAGTGTACCGACTTCGGCGCGCAGTTGCGCGATTGCGTTGCGCAAATCACGCTTCCGTGCGGGAGTGGTAGTTGCAAGCCCATACTCGTCTTCGGCGCGTTTCAATGCCTGTTCGGTAGCGGCGAGATATGGGTTAGGCGCGGAGGTTTTCTTTGGCCAGCGATAACTCGTGGACGGCTTGAAATTAACCGGCGCGCCAGTACCGACCGGCATCCGATCGCCATCCGAGCCGTCAGCATCCACGTCCATGTCCGCCTGGAGCAACAGCGCTTTTCGATGCGTTTGCGGATGTTGAAGTTGCAGGACAGTTTGGCAATCGAAAAAGTTATGCCGCGATAGAAGCAGATCGAGGCGAGCGAGGTTTTCACGAAGAATTCTAACTTTTGTATCGTAAAGCTGAGCGTACAGAGGCGAAACGGGATCGGCCGATAGCGTCGATGCCAGCCCAGGCAACAACGTGGGCAGTTGGGGACTGACTTTCGCCAGCTCCTCGATCGTCTTGTTCGGTAAAGGCACGCGCGCCTGTAGCCTTAAATCAAGCACGTAACTGTCCGGCTGGGTGCGTTCCGTCGTAGCATCAGCGCCTGGAATCGTCTCGACCGTGGAGTGCAGCGTGATTCCATTGAACAGTTTGCTCGTGTCCAATTTTCCGGTGATCACCGGCGGCCGGGTCGGCGTCGGTTCCGGTGTTGGTGTGGCGGTTAACTCAGCGGGCGCGACACGTTGCAATCGCTCGAGCGAGATCCAGCGGTAAACAATCGCGGCGAAGAGCGCGACGAATATGACCAGCACAAGCCGCCGCCACGTCCGAAGACGAATTTTTCCCACGCGATTACTTCTTTACCCAGGCGACGATGACCACGATGATCCCGATCACGCTCAGGAGCGACATTATCCCAGCGGGCATGACTCTTCCGGTCCGCAAAAGTTTGGGGATGAACTGCGCGGCGAGCAAAAGCGAGATAATGAGCGCAGTCGCCAATCCAACCATGCGATGTTCGGGCAACAGGAACGCAGCCACGAGCAATAGCACCCCGGTGATTGAGCCGGCGATGATCGACGCTGCGCTGCCTGCCTTTACGTAACCGACAATCCCGCCGACGATCGTCAAAGCGCCAAACACGATAAAATAAATTTTCGCTGCTTCCATTGGAACGCGCGAGCATTCGTAAGCCAACTGCTCTGCGCTGTCCAGTGCGTTGTATCCGGGGTCGGCGCCTCCGGCCTGATCGTTGGGAGGCTCACTGGAATCACCGATCCCGGCTACAGCTATAGCCCTCGCACGCTGGCGTCATTATAAAATTCGATCTGCCGCCCGCCGAGACGATGTATTACGCGCCAGCCGTGCCTCTTTGCAAACTCTGTAAGCTCTGTATCGGAAATTTCTCGCAGAATTCGCAGCTCTGCGGGCTGCGTGACAACATACTCAGATCCGCGCGACAGTGCTTTTGCGATTTTCGCGGCAAGCGCGGGAAGTTCTTTGTGCATTGTATTCCCGGTCTAACGATCAATCGCGCGCCCGGCGCTTCCGGAATTTTTCTTCACCGGCAGCGGCGGCGGGCGTTTCGCTTTTCGATTTAATCTTTCTTTCAAGGCAAGATGCGCTTTGCGGCTCGGAGAAGGCCCGCGTGCCATTGGCTTTTCCATATTGGTCTCAGTAGGTGGCTGTTCACAAACTTGGACGGTTGGCATAAGCATCGCCACAATAATCTTGCCTCACTGGCGCGGGCGCGCCAGACGGCTAAATTCTGTAAATGTTTTCGGAAACGATCGAGCTACGCGGGCATATTATCGATTCGCTCATTTTGCCAAAAGTCCTGGATCAAATTTTGACCCACGGCGCGAACTTCAAGATTACTGAGATCGACGTTGGCAAAAAGCGAGCCGACCAAAGCTTTGCCCGAATTGAAGTGTCGGCCGAAACGAGCGAAGCGCTTGATGAACTGATTTTGCGTCTGCGACAGCACGGCGCAGAAGTCGCCAAACACGAAGATGCGCAGCTCGCCTCAGCTCCGGCGGATGGCGTTTTCCCGCGCGATTTTTACGTGACGACGAACCAACAAACCTTTGTCCGGTTTAGCGGCAAAGAGATCGAAGTGCAGCCAGCCATGATGGATAGCGCCATTGCAGTGGATCGAAAACGAGGCGCCGCACGGGCGGTCAAGTTCTTCGACGTCCGCAAGGGGGACGAGATCGTAGTGGGTCATCAGGGAGTGCGCGTGGTGCCGGTGCAGCGCGCGACGTCGCGCACGGATGTTTTTCAGTTCATCAACACGATCATCGATGCGGACGAACCGAAGTCGGCCATCATTCGCGAGCTGGCCGGTGAATTGCAACGCGCGCGCGCGTCGAAAGGTAAAATCGCGGTCGTCGTAGGGCCTGCGATCGTGCGGACCGGCGCCGGTCAGCATCTGGTGCGCCTCATCGAATCGCGATATGTCGATCGCCTTTTTGCCGGAAATTCATTTGCCGCCTACGACTTGGAACGCGCATTGTTCGGCACCTCTTTGGGAATAAGCCCCGATCTGGCCTTCGCGCGCGGGGGGCGCGAGAATCTTGTCCGCGCGGTTAATGCAATTCGTGAAGCAGGCGGAATCGCTGCAGCTGTTCAAAAAAAGATCGTGACCAGCGGCATCATGCACGCATGTATCCAACACAATGTCGATATCGTGTTGACCGGTTCGATTCGCGACGAAGGACCGATTCCTGGCGTAACGACAGACGCGATCGAAGCCCAAAAAGTGATGCGCGAAAAACTGACCGACGTTACGCACGCCCTGTTGCTGGCGACACTTCAGCATTCGCTCGCCGTGGCAAGCATGCTCGGCCCCACCGTGAAAACTGTCTGCGTCGATATCGATCCGTCGGCAGTGGAGAGAGCCGTCGAGCATCAGCCATTGCAATCCATCGGCCTGGTCACGGACGTGGAACCATTTTTGCGAGAACTCGCCGATTGTCTCAGCGACTCCCGCGTTCGCGATTAAATTGGCCATCCAATGCGCGAGCTGCTTCTTTGTCCGCCCGATTACTACGGCATCGAGTACGAGATCAATCCGTGGATGAGCCGCGCGCGCGGCGCCGAGGCAGCGCTCGTGCAGAAGCAATGGGAACAGTTGCACGCGACGCTTTCGAAATTGGATTGCAAGGTTCATCTAATTGCGCCGCAGCCGGGACTTCCTGACATGGTTTTCACGGCCAACGCCGGGTTGACGGTTGGTCGCAAATTCATCCCCAGCAATTTCCGCCACAAAGAGCGCGCCGGCGAGCAGCCGTTCTTTGCGAAATGGATGGAACAACGCAGCTATGAAGTACGGTGGCTGCCGGAAAATCTTTATTTCGAGGGCGAAGGCGACGCGCTCTTTAGCGGCGACGTGCTCTTTTGTGGCTACAAATTTCGTTCTGACATTCAATCGCATCGCGCCGTGGCAGACATCCTTGGTTGTCTCGCTATTTCCGTGGAACTTGTGGATCCTCGGTTTTATCATCTTGATACCTGCTTCTGCCCGCTGCCGGACGGCGGAGCGTTTTGGTTTCCAACGGCCTTCGACGAGTATGGCCAGCGCACAATCCGCGAGCATGTCAGCGATGTGATCGACGTCTCCTCAGAAGAGGCGACGCACTTTTCATGTAACGCTGTCGTTCTGGGGCGCGACATTGTCCTGCCCGAAGGCGCGCCTCAGCTCGTGACGAAGCTGGAAGATCGCGGTTATCGCTGCCACGCGTTGCCGATGAGCGAATTCATCAAAGCCGGCGGCGCGTGTAAATGTCTGGTCATGTTCATGCCGCAAAGAGAGCCCGTGTCGTAAACACGTGCGCACTGTCATCCCGAGCGGAGCGAGGGACCTCTCACAGCTGATGGGTCACGCTGGGAAAATTGCGTGGCCCAAACTTTGACTGCGAGGTTCCTCTCCCGCGATTGCGGGATCGGAATGACAAAGAACGCAGGGCGGCGCGTGCAACGGCGAGGGCGAGGCGACACCCATTGAGCCTTCTACAGTCACTTCCGTTGCTCGAGGATCATCGGCATGCCGTATCGGGAACGCAAAGTGATATGTGGATCAAGCTCAATTCGGTGGCCCGGCGCGAGCCGCATCCGCCACCGCCGGGCGAGCGTGGCTATCGTAAGCACACCTTGCATCCAGGCAAAGCCTTCGCCGATACATTGCAAACTGCCTCCGCCAAACGGAAAGTAGGAAAACTTTGGGCGCGCCGCGGCGGCTTCTGGCGTCCAGCGTTCTGGATCGAACCGTTCCGGTTCTGGGAAGTATCGCGGGTCGCGATGTGTCACGAACGGGCTAACGTGCACATAAGATCCGCTGCGGATTACGAAACCATTTATCTTCACATCTCGCACTGCTCGCCGGGTCATGAGCCAGACGGGCGGATATAGCCGCATCGATTCGGCCAAAACCATCCGCGTGTAGCGCAGGCGGTCCAAGTCTTGTCCTGACGGGAGCCGATCACCGAGGACGTGATCCACTTCGTTCTGCACCTTCTTCGCCACGTCCGGATTTTCCGCAAGCAAGTACCACGCCCACATTAATCCAGTGGCAGGCGTCTCGTTGCCGACCACGAAAAATGTCATCATTTGATCGCGTATCTTCTGGTCGGTAATTCCCTTTCGCGATTGTTTGTGGAGGCGCACGATCACCGAGAGCAAATCCGGGTCCTCGCACGCACCCTTTCGACGCTCGGCAATCATCGCGCGAATCCCCGTGTCGAGTTTCTTCGCAGCACGTGCGAAGCGACGATGGGAAGGGAGCGGAATTTTCTCGAACTGCTTGGTAGCCAGCGCCAGATTGCTGAATCGAGTGGCTTGCAATACTGTGACGAGTGCGTTGCGCAAGTCGACCGCTTTCGAGCCCAAATCAACATTGAACAGCGCCTTTCCAGTAATGGATATGGCCAGGTCCGTCATCTCCTCCGCCATGTCCACTGAGGCGCCGTCGCGCCACCTGTCAGTCCAACGCGTGATCTGATCAACCATCACTTCGCCGAGCGCAACGATTCGTTCGCGATTAAACATCGGTTGCAAAAGAGCGCGCTGTTTCTTATGGCGCTCGCCGCGGCAAGTCAGCAAGCCTGTCCCAAGGACCCGTCGCAGTGGGCGGTGCACGCACCGCCGCAGATTTTCATGATCGAGCAGGGCAGCGCGGACAAGATCGGGATGATTAAGAAGAAAATCGCTCTTACGACCAATCTTTATGTGGACGACGTCTCCATGTTTGCGCGCCGCACGGGTGAGAAAGCCAAGCGGATCACGATAAAGCGCCGCGTAAGCAAGCCATGCGTTTCTCGGTCCTGACGGCTTCGCCGGGCAAGCATCGATAGCCTCCATTGCTGACTGAGTCATGTGTAGGGCGAAGCCTTACACTGGCAAATCTGCCAGAGGCCAGTCAAGGAAATAGGTTGCGGTCGCAGCACGGGTCGGAATCACGCGACCGTGATGTCAGCGCTTGTTGGCTACCTCTGTCTCTTCGCTGCAAGGGCGTGCTCTATTTTTTCCAATGGCAAACAATTCATCACGTCCGCCTTTGTTAGCCAACCTTTGCGCGCGATGCCAATTCCAAACCATAAATCCTGCAAACGCTCGGCGCGGTGCGCGTCGGGATTGATCACACATTTGACGCCCTTCTGTTTCGCCATTGGCCACCAGCGCCAGTCGAGATCGAGCCGTTTCGGAGCGGCGTTGAGCTCAATCCATGTCCCGGTACGCGCAGCGCCATCGAGAATTTTTGCGATATCGATTTTGTAAGGCTCGCGTTTCAAAAGCAGACGACCTGTCGGATGTGCCAGCATGGTCACGAACCGATTTTCCATCGCGCGAATCACGCGTCCGGTCATATCCGCTTCGCTCAGACCAAAAGCAGAATGAACGGAAGCGACTACGAAATCGAGTTGCGACAAAAGTTCATCGGGAAAATCAAGCGAACCGTCCCGAAGAATGTCGCATTCGACTCCAGCAAAGAGACGGAAGCCGTCGAACTTTTTGTTCAGCTTTCGAATCGCCGCGATTTGCGCGAGCAATTTTTTCTCGTCGAGGCCGTGGGCCTGAATCTGGCTGCGGCTGTGATCGGCAATGCCGAGATACTCCAACCCAAGAGCCTGCGCGGCTTCCGCCATTTCTTCGATAGAGTTGTGGCCGTCGCTCGCCTTTGTGTGGCAGTGAAATGTCCCCCGCAAATTTTCCTTCTCGATCAATTTTGGGAGAGAATGTTTCTCTGCGGCTTCGAACTCGCCCCAGTTTTCCCGTAGCTCCGGATGTATGAAATCGAGATCGACCGACCGATAAAGTTCGGCTTCATCGCGCACCTTTGGGATCTTCATCACCGGCCCTTTCTTCTTCGCCTTCGGATCAGGCGGCAACGGCGCCAAACGGTACTCGTTGAGCGTCCAACCTCGTTTAAGCGCGCGGCTGCGCAGTTCGATGTTGTGCTCCTTGTTCCCAGTGAAATAAGCAAGCGCAAAAGGGTATTCCGGCGTGCTCACCACTCGCAGATCACACTGCACTCCGGACCGAAGTCGCACACTCGATTTCGTCGGCCCTTGAGCGATGATCGATTCCACCAGCGGATGGGAAACGAAAAATTTCGCGATCGCCTCGGGTTTTTTTGTCGCCACCAACAAATCGAGATCGTGCACAATTTCTTTTCGACGCCGATAACTTCCCGCGATATCCGCCTGCAGAGCGTCGGGATGGCCTGCCAGATCGTTTCTTAACGTCTCCGCTTCATGCGCGATCTGCCCGAATTGAAAATAACCGGCGTGCCGGGTTCGTTCCTCGATGGCTTTGCAGATTTTCGCTTGCGTTGTTTCACCGAAGCCAGGCAATTCCGCTACGCGACCGGCCTCGCAAGCCTGGCGCAACTGCTGTATTGAACTGACGCGCAACTGATCAAAAAGGGCCTTGATCTTTTTCGCACCCAGACCGGGAATCGAGAACAATTCCAGAATGGCCTCCGGAAATTGCGCACGCAATTCTTCGAGGTATTTGAGTGAACCGGTCGCGGCGAGTTCCTTGATCTTCAGCGCGATACTTTTTCCAATCCCCGGAATTTTTGCGACCGCTTCTTCGTCCTGCAGATCCGGAATATTGCCACCAAAAGTTTCGATCGCGCGCGCCGCGTTAACATATGCGCGAATTTTGAACGGATTCTCGCCCTTCAATTCGAGCAGCGCTGCGGTCTGCTCTAAAATGCGGGCGATTTCCTCTTTGGTCATCACCCAAACCGTTAGCCCAGATTGTCCCGTCGTCGAATGGCGAAGTGCTGCTGACCGCTGACCTGCACTGTCAGGCGGTGCGGCTAAGGTGCGACGTCCTGCGTGGACTCGCGTTCAAGGAAGCGCTGTAGGTTTGTTCACAACCACTTTGGCCTCGGGCTTACTCATTTCGAGCTGGGCATTGGCTTTTTGGATTTGCGCAGTGTTCTCTTGTAGCTGGGCGGTGAGCGTCTCTATTTGTTGCTGTTGCTGCGAGACCGTGGCTCGCAAATTCTGGACTTTCAGATTAAGCATGGCTTGCTCAGCGGCATCGGGAATGGCCTGGGGCTGGACGCCGGGAGCTTTACCGGGATTTCCGCCGGCAGAAACCTTCATCGTGCCCAACCTTCCATCGGGATCGACGAACACCATTTGGGCGATCCCGCCGGTGTCGTCAACGTTCTTACCCCAGATGTTGTCGATATAGCAGACGTTATCTTCCTGGCCAAAGCGACTGTGCACACCAGTGTGGTGGCCGATAATAATATTATTATTGACGCTGGTGATCCCAGACCCGGCCAGTCTTCCTACGCACACGTGGTTGCTGGTGTTTACGCTGTTCTGGAGCGCTAAATCACCGATGGCCGTGTTGTTGCTTCCACTGGTGTTACTTGCCAGGGGAAGAGCACCGAGGGCCACGTTGTTAACTCCGTCGACGTTGGCCGTGAGCGCTTCCCAACCGATGGCCGTATTTGAGCCGCCGATGGTATTGTTCATCAGCGCGAAGTACCCCGTGGCAGTGTTGGAGGAACCGCTGCTGTTAAAGACGAGTGCGTCGGTTCCAACGGCGGTGTTCTGTGTGCCGCTGGTGTTGAGCAACAACGCCGCCGCGCCGACCGCGGTATTGGAATCAGCGTTGTTTAGCAACAGCGCTCCAGCGCCGACACCGGTATTGAAGTTGCCAGTGCTATCGGTAAAGAGCGCACGCCAACCAAGTCCTGTATTTCCAGCGCCCGTGGTCAGAGAACTAAGCGCATCGCACCCTTCCGCTGTCGTGAAATTGGGAAAGCACCCGTCCGGCGCGGGATTGACCGCCTGCGCCCTTGGCAAAGGCGCCAGGCAGGCTAACACCGGCAGGATGGCCAGTAATATTGTACTTCGGTTTTTCATCTTTTTTGTTTTGCTTCGTCTTTTAGCTTTCCGTGAACTCTCGCTCAAGGAACAGCTTTGGTTTTGTTCACAATGATTTGTGCCGCCGGCTTATTCATTTCGAGTCGGGCATTCACTTTGTGGATTTGTTCGATCTGCTCTTGAATCTGGGCGGTGAGGATCTCTATTTGGTTCTGCTGCTGCGAGATGGTTGCCTCCAAGTTCTGAAGTTCGAGATTAAGCATGGTTTGCCTGGCGGCGTCAGGAATAGCTTCGGGCTGGGGAGAAGTTTTACCGGGATTTTTGAACGACGGTGTTGGTGTTGCGCGCACTGTGCCCAACCTTCCATCGGGATCGACGAGCAAAGGACGGGCAACCGTGCCGAAGTCGTCAACGTTCGCACCGTAGATGTTGCCGATATAGCAGACGTTATCTTCCTGGCCAAAGCGACTGTGCACACCAGAATGGTGGCCGATGATAACATTATTCTGGACGATGGTGATCCCAGACCCGGCCATTCTGCCCACGGCTACGTGACGGCTGTTGGCTACGCTGCTCTCGAGCGCCAGATTACCGATGGCTGTGTTGTTGCTTCCGCTGGTGTTACGTGAGAGGGGAAGAGTACCAATGGCCACGTTGTTGACTGCATCGACGTTGACCGTGAGCGCTTCCCAACCGATAGCCGTGTTGGAGCCGCCGACGACATTGTTCATGAGCGCGGCGTAACCGGTGGCAGTATTGAAGTCACCGCTGACGTCACCGCTGCCGTTAAAGACGAGCGCATTAGTTCCAACGGCTGTGTTTTGTGTCCCCCTGACGTGGAGCAACAAGGCTGCTGAGCCGACCGCAGTATTGGAATCCATGTTGTTTAGCTCCAGCGCCCCCTCGCCAACACCGGTATTGAAGTTGCCGATG
>QHPG01000128.1 GCA_003219005.1 Verrucomicrobiota bacterium | reverse complement strand
AGCGGAACCGATCCCGCGTTTCCGCGAGATCCTGCTCCAAAGAGGCACGCGCGCCAGCCTGGACAAAATCGCTGTTATCACCATGCGCGGCCTGATCAGTTCTTCGCTCCCAGGCAGCGTGACCGATACAATGGTCGATGACATGCGGGCCGCGCTGCAACAGGCGCGCGAAGACAGTCGGGTCAAAGCTATTGTGCTGGTGATCGATTCGCCCGGCGGAGAAGTGACTGCGTCGGACGCAATCTACAGCGCAGTGGTCAAGGCGGGCGCGCGAAAACCTGTGGTCGTTTATATGGAGTCGCTGGCAGCCTCCGGCGGCTATTACGTCTCCTGCGGCGGTAAATTTTTAATGGCAAACGAAACGACCATTACGGGCAGCATCGGGGTCATCATTCAAACGCTAAATTATGAGCAGCTGTTGAACAAGGTGGGACTTGCTTCCGTGGTTTTCAAAAGCGGCAAATTCAAGGACATGCTGAACGGGGCGCGGCCAATTACCCCGGAGGAGCGCGAGCTGGTGCAGAACTTCATCATGAAAACTTACGACAAGTTCCTCGACATCGTGGCGAAAGAGAGAAAACTGCCGGCCGATCTTCTGCGCAATACCATCGCCGATGGCCGCATTCTCTCGGGCAAAGAAGCATTCGACAACAAATTGATCGATGGCCTCGGTGAGTTGGACGACGCTTTCAGCAAAGCAAAAGAATTGGGGAACGCGCCAGATGCCAGAGTCGTGAAGTACGGGCCGCCATTTAGTCTGTCCCGTTTCTTGCGAGTATTTGGAGGCTCAGATTCAAAGATTGAGCTCCAGCTTCCGAAGCAGCTCGTTCCGCAACTAGAAAGCGGACGCGCGTATTTCCTGCCAAGCTATTACGCACCGTAGCGGCGGAAACCCATGCCATCCGCCAGCCTCTTTGCGGCCTTCGGTGGCGCTCCGAACATTGTTTTCGGCATCCTTTCCCTCCTCTACGTTCTTGCCAGTCTCTATGTCTACACTTCGCTGATTCATCAGATCAGCGCGCGAAAGCCGGGCAGTGTCGGGGCCAACGCACCGGCTCGAACCTTCGGGCTGCCGGAAGCAATACTCGCTGCGTTGTTGATTCTTTTTCTTTTGCTCAGCATCGGCGCATCAGTTTCGCGTCCTTCTATCGACTTCAGTAAGGACATGCTCTTATGGAATTTCATTTTAATGGTTTTCCTCGTGCTTTTTATTGTGACTTTCCTGCAACTTCGTGGCCTTGACGTTGGCTCGTTAGGTGGGTTTTACCGAATCAGCTTTCTTCGTGTCCTGAGTACAGGAGCGATCCTGTTGTTCTTTGCTTATCCATTGATCTTATGGTCGGACATCATTACGCAGCGGCTTTTCGGAGGCGGTTCGAGCAGGCAAAACATCGTCGAGTTCTTCAGTGGCCCGCGCACGCTCGACCAGCGAATCATGATCATCGTTTTCGCAATAGCAGTCGCGCCAGTAATCGAAGAATTTCTATTTCGATTTTTCCTCTACAATGTCATCAAACGTTATTTTGGCCGCCTCATTGGGGTCACGTTCAGCGCGCTGCTGTTCGCCGCAGCGCACGCACATTTTCCTTCGTTCGTCCCGTTGTTCGTTTTAGGAAGTTGTTTCGCGATTGCGTACGAATGGAGCGGTTCCATTCTTGTCGCGATGACGATGCATTCGCTTTTCAATTCACTCACCCTTACCGCCCTTGCATTTCCGGAGATTTTTTCTCCATGAAAGTGCGCGACCTGGGCGAAGACCGGCTGATCGAGCAGCTTTTGCCTCGTCTTTCACTGAGAAAGGCAGTTGCCACGGCCCCCGGCGACGACTGCGCTGTAGTTGAAGCGCAGCATCGCCGCAAGCTTCTCGTGCTCAAGACTGATTGCGTGGTCGAGCGCGTGCATTTTTTACGAGGAACGAACGCATTCAATGTTGGATGGAAAGCGATGATGCGTCCGCTCAGCGATTTTGCCGCGACCTCAGCCGTGCCTCAATTTGCGCTGATCACGCTTATGGCTCCGAAACAAACCGAAGTCGCGTGGGTGAAAGAACTTTATCGCGGCCTGCGCCGGGCCGCGAAGCGGTTCGAAGTCAGCATCGTCGGCGGAGAAACGAGCAGCACGCCAGGGCCGGTTGCCATCTCTACCAGCGTAGTCGGATTCGTTGAAAGAGACCGCGCCGTATCGCGTCGGGGCGGCAAGGCGGGCGACGATCTTTTCGTTACCGGCCGACTCGGAGGCGGCCTGAAACAAAAACATCTGCAATTCATTCCGCGGATTGCGGAGTCGCGCTGGCTTACTAAAAATTTCCCGATCCACGCGATGATGGATTTAAGCGACGGGCTGGGCACGGATCTTCCGCGTTTGGCGCGCACCAGCAAAGTCGGATTCAAAATCCAGGTGGAGAATTTGCCGCTCACCCGTGGCGCAAAGCTCAATGACGCAATTTCCGAAGGCGAAGATTACGAATTGCTATTCGCCGTTTCATCGCGCGATCGTTCTCGATTGCAGCGAGCATGGGCGAAAAAATTCCCCAAGCTGCTACTTACTCGAATTGGCTCGCTCAATCGAAAACCGAAAACCGAAAATCTAAAATTGCCAGGTGGCTACGTTCATTTCCAACAGCCCAGCTGAAACGGAGGCGATCGGCCGGCAGCTCGCGGAAGAGATCGGCGTCGGATCGGTTTTGGCTTTCAAAGGAGACTTGGGAAGCGGTAAAACGGTATTCGTCAAAGGTCTCGTCGCGGGGATGGGAAGCCGCGCCGATGTGACCAGCCCCACGTTTACCATCGTGCACGAATATCGAGGGGGCCGAGTGCCTGTTTACCATTTCGATTTTTTTCGCTTGGAACAGCAACAATCCATCTCGCTGCTTGGCCTCGATGATTACTTTTTTGGCGACGGCGTTTCGGTGATTGAATGGGCCGACCGGTTCCCAGAATTCATCCCCGGGCAGGCGCGCTGGATTTTGTTCGAGATAAAATCAGAAAATACGCGCGCGATCACTTTAAAATGAAGATTCTCGCGATCGAATTGTCCACTGTGCGTGGCAGCCTGGCCTGGCGCGACAACGATGTCGATCTTGCGCCTGAATGGCCAAACGATCGGAAAAATTCCGGCGCGTTTTTTGAAAATCTAGACAATATCACCAAAAAATGTGGCGCAGCGGACCTGATTGTGGTTGGGCTTGGTCCGGGTTCGTATGCTGGAACGCGCATCGCGATTTCAGCCGCAATTGGATTGCAAATTTCATCGGGCGCGCGCCTGATTGGTTTTCCATCGATCTGCGCCATGGAAAGCGCGGAAGCAGATTATTGCGTCATCGGCGATGCTCGTCGCCAATCGTTTTTCTTCGCACGAATCAGCGGGAACGAACTGATGGAACGCCCCGAGTTGTTTAGCGAAGAAGGCCTCAAGAGCAAGCTCGCCTCGCTTCGGAATGATACGCCGATCTTTTGTTCCGAATCGTTGCCGCTATTTCCCGAGGCGATGGTCCGTTATCCTTCGGCGCACCTGCTCGCCCAACTTGCTCAAGATCCAAATCGCAACTTTAAATTGCCGCCGCTCGAGCCGATGTATTTAAGAGATCCCCATATCACGATGCCAAGGAGCGCTTCGTCAAAATGAAAGAAAGCTATCGTTGCTGGGCGGAAATCGACCGAAACGCATTGCGCCACAACGCGAAAGTTGTGCGCGAG
>QHPG01000189.1 GCA_003219005.1 Verrucomicrobiota bacterium | reverse complement strand
GCAAACAGCTGCAAAGTGTCTCGCTGCTCAGCGGCGGGGAACGCTCCATGGTCGCAGTGGCGTTGTTATTCTCGATTTACATGGTGCGCCCGAGCCCGTTCTGCATTCTCGACGAAGTGGATGCGGCGATGGACGAAGGCAACATCAACCGTTTTATCCGCGTGCTGGAGCGCTTCGTAGAGCAGAGCCAATTCATCATCATTACACACAACAAACGCACCATTGCGAAAGCTGATGTTCTTTACGGCGTAACAATGGAGGAGCGCGGCGTGAGCAAGCTGGTCGGAATGAAATTAACTGCGCCACAGCACATATCCGCCGAATTACCATCGAACGGAGGCGAGCAGAATCCGAGACAAGGTCGCCTCGCCTTGGCGATGCGATAGGGTAGCGCACGCGTCCCGCGTGCTGGCGATGGTGCCTCGCCATCGCGAACTTCCGGTTCGATCAATCGAAGGCTCATGTTGTTGTCTTAAGCAAAGATTGTTTCGGCACGACGCCGAAACCAGCACGCGAGACGCATGCGCTACCCAAACCCGCGGGGTTACCGATTCACCGCAAAAAACTTTTGCGCGCCATCGTCGATTTTGGGTAAAGTTACTCGATGCTTCAGACGGCGCAGCGCACCGTAAAATCGAAAAAGAAAAAGGGAGCGCTGCCCCATGAGCGCTTTCTCGAAGCGTTTCGGTGGATGCTTCTGGCGCGTACGCTGGAAGAAAAGCTCGTGAGCCTTTATCGCGGCGGATTGATCACGGGCGGAGTCTATATTGGCAAAGGCCAGGAGGCAGTCAGCGTCGCGTGCGGCTTATTTTTGCAGAAGAGCGATATTTTTGCGCCGTTGATTCGCGACCAGGCGGGGCGATCTGCTTTTGGCGAACCGCTACTGGACGTCACGCGCACGTACCTCGGCTCGCGCCTCGGCCCGATGCGCGGGCGCGACGGCAACATTCATCGGGGTCATCCGCGGAAGAATGAACTCGCGATGATCAGCCATCTCGGCGCGATGATTTCGGTCACGGTGGGCGCGTTGTTGGCGAAACGTTTTAAGGGCGAGAAAAACTTCGTCGGCCTTGCCTGCATCGGCGAAGGCGGGATGCAGACCGGTGCGTTTCACGAAGGAATGAACATTGCCGCCGTGGAACAAGTGCCGCTCGTGGTCGTCGCCACAAACAATCATTACGCTTACTCCACTTCAAATGATCGGGAGTTTGCGTGCCACGATTTGGTTGATCGCGCCATCGGTTATGGCTTTGAGGGCTACAGTCTCGACGGAACAGATCTTGGCGCGTGTCTGGACGTGATCGGTAGCGCGGTGAAGCGCGCGCGCGCAGGTCGTCCGCCGCAGTTGGTCGTCGCTTCCATGCTGCGCCTGTCCGGTCATGGCGAGCACGACGATGCAAGCTACGTGACGGAGGAGGTCAAGCAGCAGCCGTTCGCGCGCGATTGCCTGAAAGTGGCCGAGCAGACGATTATCGACCTTAACCTTTTGGACGCGGATACGCTGGCCGAATGGCGCAAAGATGCGGTCGCGCAGGTAGAAGAGGCGATTGCCGCCGCGCAAAAAGAGCCCGCGCCCGAGGGCGACAAAGAGGATTGGTGCGCGTTATCGATGCCCGATCTCAGCGATTCCTTCGAATGAGCATCACTTATCTGGAAGCGATCAGGGAAGCGCAGGCAAAATTGTTGCGCGACGATCAGCGCGTTTTCATCTACGGCCAGGACGTCGGGGGGAACTTCGGTGGCGCATTTAAAGCAACCAAGGGTCTGGCGAAGGAATTTCCCGGGCGCGTGTTGAACACGCCGATTAGCGAAGACGCGATCTTGGGCACCGCGATTGGCGCCGCGATTCAGGGAATGCGGCCGATTGTAGAAATGCAGTTTGCGGATTTTTCCAGCATTGCACTCAACCAAATCTTAAACCACGCCGGCACGCATTACTGGCGAACAGGCGTGGCAGTGCCGATCACCGTGCGTTTGCCTTCCGGTGGGACAAAAGGCAGCGGGCCGTTTCACAGTCAATCGATGGAATCGATTTACGCGCATTATCCCGGACTGATCGTCATGACGCCCGCGACGGTCGAAGACGCTTACACCATGCTCATTGAATCCGTAGCGATCGATGACCCAGTCATCTACTGCGAACACAAATATCTCTATTACCATCTCAAAGCCGACAAATTGCCGGACAAAGGTTTGCCGAGCGGTCGCGCGAGAATTGTGCGAGAGGGACGCGATCTCACCATCGTGAGCTACAGCGCAATGGTGCAGGAATCGCTCACGGCGGTGGCGGAACTCGCGCGTGAAGGTTTCGAAATTGAAGTTGTCGATCTGCGTACGGTTAAACCGCTCGACACCGATACCGTACTGGCATCCGTCGCGCGCACGGGGCGTTTACTCTGCGTTGGGGAGTCATTTCCCTGGGGCGGCGCAACCGCAGAAATCATCACACGCGTCACGAGCCAGGGCTTTCATCTGCTCGACGCTGCGCCGCAACGTCTCAATGCAAAAGACACTCCCATTCCGTACCACCCAAATCTTTGGAGCGCGCATCGTCCGAATGCGAAAAATATTGTCGCGAAGGCGAGACAACTGCTTCGAGAATAGAATCTATGGCGCAAGTTCCGATCATCATGCCGCAGTTGGGCGAATCGATCGCTGAAGCCACGATCGTTGATATCAAGGTTAAACCCGGCGACGAGGTCGTGGATGATCAGGAAATTATCGATGTCGAAACGAACAAAGCGGTCATGGGCGTGACTACGCCGTGTAAAGGCAAAATTGGCAAGATCACTGTGCAATTGAAGGAGACCTACCCAGTTGGCACAGTGCTTGGTTATGTAGAAGCAAGCGAACAAGACGCTGCGCGATTTGCGAAACACGCGCCACCTCCTCCGCAGCGCGAAGTCGCTGAGGAAATTCCGGCACGCGCTGATCAGGAAGTTGTTCCCGCACACGAGAAAAAAATTGCTGCGCGAGACGGCGAAGGCGCGCGCGCTGGCGATCTACCTGTCCCTGCAATCACAAAAGGAGCCACCTTCATGTCGCCGCGCGTGCGCGCACGCATGGCCGAATTGCAATTAACAACGGCGGACTTGGCCGGAATCATGGGCACCGGCGCAGGTAATCGCGTCACCATTAGAGATCTCGAAAATTTCGTGCAAAAGATCGAGAAGCAAACAGCGCATGAAGCTTCCGCTATTCGCGCGGGCGTGGCCGACGCAATGCGGCGCAGTTGGACGCGCCCCCTTTCGACCATTGGCTCGTCTGTGAATCTCGATCCAGTGTTGCAAGATCGGCAATCGCGTGACCCAAAGCCTGGCCCCGGTCTTTACGCTTTGCGCGCGCTCGCCCTCGCGCTCGCGGAAAACCCGGGCGCAGCTGCGAAACTGATCGGCAACCGTGTAGTGCAATCAAATTCGCTCGACGTCGGCATTGCGGTTGAAGCGGAAGACGGAATCATGGTACCGGTCGTTCGTACCGCAGATAAAACTTCGCTTGCCGATCTCACCACCAAATACAAGGAACTCGTCGAACTAGCGCGACAACGGCGAATTTCTCCGGACATGCAGGCCGGCGGCATCGCGACGGTTTCCAATTTCGGAACCTTCGGAATGGAATGGGGCACGCCGATCCCCCTGCCAGATCAGACATTGGTGCTCGGTCTCGGCGTCGGGAAAAAAGTTCCGTCGTGGGACGAAGAAAAGAAAGAATTCGTTCCTAAAATCGAAGCTCAGATCACATTGAGTTTCGACCATCGCAGCATCGACGGCGGCGGCGCAGGCCGCTTGCTCAAACGCGTGATCGAGCTGCTCGAGGATCCGAAAAAGTTGTAGAGGGTTTGGCTACTGCTTTCAGGATTCCCATCGCTACGTGCCAAACCGGCGACGAAGATATTTCGCA
>QHPG01000126.1 GCA_003219005.1 Verrucomicrobiota bacterium | reverse complement strand
CGTGTTCGATATCGTGCGCATGCTCGGAATCGCCACTGCTGCCGACCTTGAGGACCTCAGCGCACGCGACGCCTTCCGGATATGGCAAATCCGAAGTTGTCACTAGCGCGCGCCGCAGCGGAATTGAATACATCACACCGAGAATTCCACCGAGCGCGCAGATCCAAAACGACGTCCAGAACGGAAAATCGGTCCAATAACCGATCATAATCAAACCCGGCAGAACGAAAATGATCGACGAGAGAGTGCCCGCCGCCGACGCGACTGTCTGCACGATGTTGTTTTCCTGAACGGTCGCATCGCGAAACCCGCGCAGGATCGCCATTGAAATCACCGCCGCAGGAATCGACGTCGAAAAGGTGAGGCCAGCCTTAAGGCCGAAGTACACGTTGGCCGCCGTGAACACGAGCGTGATGACGATTCCTATGATCAGTCCGCGAATGGTAAGTTCGGCGCGCATATTTGCGTGGGATTGTGTAGTGCGGCCGTTCCGGCTTCAAGCACGACTTAAGGAGCACTGGTGCTACGCGCTTCCGGTGTTCGCGTTAAGAGCGCATTGATGATTTCTGCAGCCAGGTTAGGAAGCGACTTACTATCGTGATTGTCGAGCAGGATAACGGTCCAAGTGCGATCGAGAAATAAAGTCATGCAGCTGTGAAAGCCGGGGAGATCGCCCGAGTGTGATGCAAGCAACAGGTTGGCGCTGTTTGGGGCCGGTTGTGCATCATAGTCGCTTGCGAGAAAAGTGCGAAGTTGAGTCGGATTAGTCCGTCCCACGTGCCAGCCGAAGGAGTAGCCAAACGGCCGGATCGCAAATATCTCGTTGGTCGCTTTCTCGCCCAGCACTCGCCCAGCAAGGAGTTCTCCGCGCCATCGCCAGAGATCTCGCACGGTGGAGTACACGGCACCAGACTAAAACGCGACCGACCAGTCGATGTATGGCGCCTTTATTTGCTGACCGTTTTCGACGACGTACGCTGTGGCCAACCGAGGCACAATCGCGCGCGGTCCGCTGATACCCGTATCCGTCAGGCCGGCGCGAGCGGTCAGCCGCCGAAGTCCATCCGCGTAGGTCTCGCCGGTCACCCGCTCGTAGAGCGCACCTAAGATTAAGTAACCGCAGTTGCTGTATTTGAACTGGGTGCTGGGCGTGAACTCAATCGCGTTGCTGCAGTATTTACTAATTACCTCCTGAGGCGTGGCTGGTTCTTTCACGATCTGCATGATGTCAGATCTGTGGACCAAGTCCGGCACGCCAGCTGAGTGCCCCAGCAATTGGCGGATGGTAACGGCGTCTCCTACGTCGCGCCGATACTCCGGCAAATAGACCGACAAAGTAGCATCGAGATTGAGGCGCCCTTTCTGCGCGAGTTCTAAAACAAGCGCGGCGGTAAACTGCTTCGTCAACGAGCCAATCTGGAAGCGCGTTGCAGGAGTGTTGGCGATTTTCCATGTCTCGTCGGCCAGACCAAATGCTCCTTCATAAACAACCGCGTCCCCGTATCCGACTAGCGCAGATCCCGAGAACTTACCATTCCGGTGGTACTGAGAAGGATTTGTGCGATCTTATTCTTGGATGACGAGGCGCCGGTGCATGAGCATAGAATTGCCGTGAGAAAGCCAGCTCCGGCAGCTTTAAAAACCGTCGCCGCAGACCGACTCCGAAACATCGAAAGTGATTAATAACGCTCCACGGGCGAGCGTTTGCCTTCTTCGACACTGCGGATGGCTGCGCGTTCTTCACCGAGAACAGCCAGGCGCAGGTCCCAGATTTCGCTGTCAACCTTGCGAAACGCGGCTTCGGAGAATTGGTCGGCTGGCGTAAGATTCTTCTTAAAACGTGCCACGCTCTTCAGGGCGCGATCAATCTGCTTGTGCGGCAATGTGCCCAGAATCCGGTGAACATTCTCGATCTCGGGAATACGGTGGCAAATCATGGCGAGATCATTTCCGGCGGCAATGACGAGACGAATAGTGTCCTCGAGTTGGTATCCGGTGAGAATCGCACCCATATCGAGGTCGTCGGTCATGATGAGACCATCGAAGCCAAGTTCATTGCGCAACAAATCGGTGATGATACGCCGCGACAATGTGGCCGGCGTTTTCTTCGACTCAAAACATGGATACCAGCCATGGCAAATCATCATGCTGTCCACGTCGTCAACGAATTTGCGAAAGACGGCCAGTTCGTTTTGATCAAGTTGTTCGCGGGTGCGATCGATTCGCGGCAATTGGTAGTGAGCATCGGAAGTCGCAGCCGAGTAACCAGGGAAATGTTTGCCGCAGCTCGCAATCCCCTGCCCTCTCATCGCTTCGTTAAATGCGGCAGCATTGCGCACCACTTGCTCGACCGTTTTCCCATAGCAACGGCCGCGCAATGAATTGTCGGCGTCGTCATCAAAGGAAATGTCGAGGACGGGACACAAATCCAAATTGAATCCGAAGAGGCGCAGCAAACGCCCGGTAATGTCGCCGTGGCGCCGGATCAATTCGATATCGTCTTTGTCGCGCAATTGTTGCGCGTTCGGCGGCTCGTTGCCGATCAGACGCAATCGCGAAACGCGACCGCCCTCCTGATCGATGGTGATGATGGGCTCGACTTCGCTCAGGTCGCGCAAATTGTCGATGAGCTTCCGGAGTTGCGCGGCGCTTTCGATATTTCGGCCGAAAAGAATGAACGCGCCCGGTTGCACTTTACGGAAAAGCCGGGCCGTCGCTGGCTCGAGCTCTTTTCCGGGCACACCGGTCATGATGAGTTGACCGAGCGAATCGCCTTTCATAGCTTTCAAGCTAGATGTCGCGTCCGTCTGGCGCAAAAATCCACGGCAAATTGCCCGTATTCACAGCTGTCATTCTGAGCGAAGCGAAGAATCTCAGATCAGAGATGTTTCGCTTCGCTCAACATGACAAGAAGAAAAGTCATTGAGCATTGAAAAAGATCAGCATTTATGGCGGCTCGTTCGATCCAATTCATCATGGTCATTTGATTTTGGCCCGCGAAGCGCGCGAGGCTTTGAATTTGGAAAAAGTAATTTTTGTTCCCGCCGCGGTGTCGCCGTTTAAGGGATGCGCCGCGGCAGCGAGCGGCGATATGCGATTAAAGATGTTGCACGCCGCGATCGAAGGTGAAGAAGGATTTGCAATCGACGATTGTGAGCTGCGGCGGCCGCCGCCATCGTGGACGATCGATACGGTGTTGGAAATTCGGCAACGCGAAACTGACTCTGAGATTTATCTTCTCATCGGCGAAGACAACGTAGCGACGCTGGACCGTTGGCGACGGTTCGACGAGCTAAAGAAAATGGTGCGCTTTGTGGTGCTTGACCGAACGGGCTCACAAGCGCAGCGCGATTACCAGATCGTGCGTGGGAAGATCGATATCTCAGCCACGGAGATCAGAAAGAGGGTTGCGCAGGGACAATCGATCCGTTATCTCGTACCGCCAGCGGTGGAGGAAATTATTCAACGCGAAAAACTTTACCGGGAGCAATCGAAATAACGCCGGAAAACTTAGCAAAAACCTGCGCGGAACTCGCCTCGAACAAAAAGGCCGAGGACATTGTGGTGTTGGATTTGCGCGGCATTTCAACGTTTACGGATTTTTTTGTGATCTGCTCCGGCACGTCCGAGCCTCAGCTGAAAGCGATCGCAAACGAAATCGAAACGCGCTTGCGCGAGGACCACTCACTCCGACCCGTAGCGATCGACGGATTTCCTGCCAGCCAATGGATGGTCCTCGATTACCTGCAAGTGGTTGCGCACATTTTTCATCGGGACAAGCGCGCCTTCTACAGCCTGGAAGATCTATGGGGCGATGCCCCCCGGATAGAATGGGAAGTGGCCCTGAAGGAGTGACGGCTTCCCGAGCCGTCGTTCCTTGAAACATCAAGCCGCTATGATTATTTCGGCGACGGCTTGGGCGGCGCCGGTGGACCTTTCGGTGCACCCTGTGGCGCAGGTCCTGAAGCTTGCGGGGCAGGCGTCGGAGGCGGTTTAACGTCCAGCAGTTCCACTTCGAAAATCAGAGTCGCGTTCGGAGCGATGTCCGGTCCGACGGACCGCTCGCCATATGCCAGGTTCGACGGAACGACGAACTGATATTTCGATCCCTGCTTCATCAGTTGAAGCCCTTCTGTCCATCCCTTGATGACGCCATTCAGTGGAAAGGTGGCTGGTTGGCCGCGCTTGTATGAACTGTCGAACTCCGTGCCGTCAATCAGCGTGCCGCGATAATTTACTGTCACCATGTCGGTCGCTTTGGGTTGCGGCCCTGTTCCTTCTTTAAGGACTTTGTATTCCAATCCACTGGCAGTGGTTTTTACGCCTTCCTTCTTTTTGTTTTCCTCGAGGAACTTCACGCCATCCGTCTTATTTTTCTCTCCGGCTGTTTTCTGTTTTTGTTCCATATCTTTCTCGAATTGCTGCATGACGTCCTTGACTTGGTCCTGTGTGAGCTGCGTTTTACCAGCGATGGCGTCCTTTATGCCGGCGGCCAGCACATCTGGATTGATATCTACCTTCTGCCGGCTGAGATTGGCCCCGATATTCATGCCGATGCTATAGCTGACCTTGTCTTTCTGGTCTTTTAGTTGCGGTGATTTCTCTTGCCCGAACAACGGGAATGCAAGTAAGGATGCGCTGACGATAAGAATAAAACGTTTCATAAGATGGTTTTTTCCGCGCCACTTTAATTAATTTAATCGTCGCGGAAAGTCGCACGCTAATGGATAAATGCCGCCCGTCAAGAAAACAGCGTTTCTGCCTTCCGAGGGGCTCTTCGGTCATTGCCGCCACAATTGCGCTGTGGCCGCACATATCGTGTGCCATCACGTTCTCGCATGGTGACGTTCTGAGAATTGGACAAAGAGTCTGGCAGAACGAATGCAACGGAACTATTTCTGGGCTCACCGCATGGAATGGAGGCGAAGATTTCGCGTCGCTGGGCATTGGCCATTTCATCTGGTACCCGAAGGGACGACGCGGCCCTTTCGAAGAAAGTTTCCCCAAACTGATAAGCTTCATTTCGACGCGCGGCGCCAAATTGCCAACATTACTCTTGAAGAGCAGCGAGCAGCCATGTCCTTGGAACTCGCGTGCCGAGTTTCTTCAAGCGCAACACACACCGGAGATGAATCAGTTACGCCAGTTTCTTGTCGATACGATCGATCTTCAGGCTGAATTCCTTATTGCGCGGCTAGAGGGCGCGCTGCCTAAAATGTTGGATGAAGCAACGCCTGCCGATCGAGCAAACGTACAGCAACAGTTCGAGCGCATGTCGAGAACGCCACGAGGATGTTTCGCCCTTGTGGATTACGTCAACTTCAAAGGGGAAGGCGTCCTGCACACCGAACGTTACCAAGGTCAGGGATGGGGCTTGCTTCAAGTTTTGGAAAGCATGCACGGTGCTACGGACGCCGGTGCGGTTGATGAATTCGTGCGCGCAGCGAAGGCGACCTTGACTCGACGCGTCCACAATGCGCCGCCCGAACGTCATGAATCACGATGGTTATCGGGTTGGATTCGGCGCGTGAACAGTTACAGTGGCGGCTAATTTATGCGACCGAAACTTCGCATGCTGTTTTGCGCCATTTTACTGGTTGTTCTTACCAGTTCGGTCAACGGTCAGTTCCATCTGTTCGGACCGAGGCCCACGCCAAAACCAATGCGCAAAGCGTCCGAGCTTATTAGCAGGCAACCACCGTTGAAAGTGAATCAATCTTTACTCAAGCAGGCGACACCGGAAAATACACGCATCGTCGTCTCGATTCCGAAGCAGCGCGCTTACCTGATGATCGAGGACCGGGTCGTGGCCGATGGTCCCATTTCGTCCGGCAGACGCGGGCACGAGTCGCCAACGGGCCACCTGCACGTGCTTGAGAAAGATCCCAATCACCATTCCAATCTGTACGGCGATTTTGTGGACTCTTCGGGCCGCGTAGTAAGAGCTGGAGTTAGCGCCCGGATCGATTCGGCTCCGAGCGGCACGCACTTCACCGGCGCGCCGATGAGATGGTTCCTGCGTTTGACCGACGAAGGCGTAGGCATGCACGTGGGAATTTTGCCCGGCTATCCAGCTTCACATGGCTGCATTCGTCAGTCAGCGGATGGCGCGAAATTAATTTACGACTACGTGAAGGTGGGCACGCCTGTGGACGTTGGCGACTACTAACATTTTTGGGCTGTCATTCCGAGCGAAGTCGAGGAATCTCCAATTTTAAATAGCAATTCCGCAATCGCGGAAGACTTCGCCCGACATGACAAGAGCGTTAGCTTAAGGCAAGCAATTTCTGTCGCAGCATCTCAAACGCCGCCTGTGCCGCCAATTGCTTAAATGTTTCCCGATCAGTGGGGAAAAAGAATTCTCTCACAATCGTTTCCGATTCTGCTGAAGCCAACGCAACGTAAACCGTTCCCACTGGTTTTTCCGGCGACCCACCGGTGGGCCCGGCGATTCCAGTTGTTGCCAGAGCATGGTCGGACCTCGCACAAGTACGGGCGTGTTCGGCCAACGCCCGCGCGACTGGCTCGCTCACGGCACCGCGCGTCTCGATAAGCTTTGGATCGACATCCAACATGTCAGTCTTGGCTCGATTGGCGTAACAAACATAGCCAGTCACAAAAATCTGCGATGCGCCGGGGACGTTCGTGATGCGGTTCGCAAGCAATCCGCCAGTGCACGATTCTGCTGTGGCCATCGTTTGATGGCGTTTTGTGAGCAGTTTGACGATCACCTCCTCCAAGATCTCGTCTGCTGTAGAAAAAATCGAGAGGCCCAACGCCAATCTGATGATGGCGTCCGCCTGTTCGATTACCTCCGCTTTTCCGATAATCCGCACTTCGACTTCGCCCGGACGCGCGCAATAACCGAGCTCAATTTCCGGAATCGCGAGAATCTTTTCACCGATTGCTTCTTCGACCAGCGACTCGCCAACTCCTGCGATCTTGTACAGCCGCTGGTCCAGTAATGCCGAGGGCGGTACGAGGGCGCGCAAGATCGGCAGCACGAACTTCCCAAACATAAGCTGAAGCTCGCGCGGCGGGCCTGGCAGAACAAAAACGTGCGGGGATGGAACGCGCGGATTGATGTTTGCCTTCAAATATAATCCAGGTGCGCTTCCGTTTTCGTTTGGGAGAACCTGCGCGCCGACCGGGACGTCGGACTGACGGGCAATCCCCGCAGCCCATTTGATTCCGCGAATTTGAAGTCTTTGCCGAAGCGAATTCAGCAATTGAGGGTCCTGACGTAATTCTAAACCGAGCGAATCTGCAATCATCTCTCGCGTGATGTCGTCGCTAGTTGGACCCAACCCGCCGGTCACAAAAAGAATTTCACAACGCGGAAATAGCTCAACCAAGGTATGCCGGATTGCCTCGCTATCGGGAACCGTGCGCCGCTCCTCGATTCGCAGGCCTAACGGAAAAATCTCGCGTGCAATAAACGCGAGGTGCGCGTCCTGAACATTGCCAAGCAAAAGCTCAGTGCCGGTATTTATAAGAGCGGCTCGCATCTGAGATCGACAAGCAAACGTCGAACGCCCAACGTCTAACGTCCAACGTCGAACGCAGATTTCCGAATCTTACACAAACGGAGAACGCAAGCCGTCTGTAGTTTGATGTTGGCCGTTCGGCGTTTTCCGCAAATCACGCCGCGGTCTTGTCCTGTTTCTTACGAATCAGCGGTAGCTTTTTGCCTTCTACTACCGCGCGGTTGATCGTGACTTCGGCAATATCTTCCCGACTCGGCACATCGTACATGATGTCGAGCATGATGCGTTCGAGCATCGAACGCAACGCACGCGCGCCTGTGCCTTTCGTGACGGCCTGCGCCGCCAGCGCGCGCAGGGCATCCTTGGTAACCGATAGCCGCACGCCTTCCATTGAGAAAAGCTTCGTGTACTGCTTCACCATCGCGTTTTTCGTCTCGGTAAGAATGGCTACCATTTCTTCCTCGGTCAGCGTGTCGAGCGAACTGACCACCGGCAGGCGTCCGATGAATTCAGGGATCATTCCGAAGGCAAGCAGATCTTCCGGCTCCACGTGACGGATCGCTTGCTTTCGCAGTGCTTCCTCCACTTCCAGAGTCGGGCTGCCAAAGCCCATCACTTTTTGGCCGATGCGTTTTTGAATGATCTTGTCGAGTCCAATGAACGCTCCGCCGCAAATGAAAAGAATTTTCTCGGTATTGACCTGGATATATTCCTGATGCGGATGTTTGCGGCCTCCCTGGGGCGGAACGTTGCACATGCTGCCTTCCAAAATTTTCAAAAGCGCCTGCTGCACTCCTTCGCCGGAGACATCCCGTGTGATGCTCACGTTATCGGTCTTGCGGCCGATCTTGTCGATCTCGTCAATGTAAACAATGCCGATCTCCGCCCGTTTCACGTCGTAATCGGCGTTTTGCAGTAATCGAAGAATAATGTTTTCGACGTCTTCACCGACATAGCCGGCCTCGGTCAGCGTGGTCGCATCGGCGATGCAGAACGGCACGTCCAGGATTCTGGCCAGCGTTTTTGCGAGTAAAGTCTTCCCCGAGCCCGTTGGACCGATGAGCAAAATGTTGCTCTTCTCAATCTCAACGTCCGCAAACGGGTCCGGCTGAAAAGTAGCGGAGGCGTCGCCCGCCGATGCACTTTGCAGTACGCGCTTGTAATGATTGTGCACTGCGACTGATAGCGTCTTTTTGGCGATGTCCTGACCGATTACATACTGATCGAGCGCGCGCCGGATTTCTGCGGGCTTTGGTACCCGAATGTTTGAGGACTGCCGCCGTGCGTCTTCGTTGAGCTCCTTGTCCAGAATGCTCTTGCAAACGTTGATGCAGCTATCGCAGATGTAAACGCCAGGCCCGGCGATGAGCTTGCGCACCTCGGCATGGCTCTTGCCGCAGAACGAGCACATCGTGAGGTTAGAAGCGCGGGCCATATTGGTTTGGGGGTAAGAACGCTGTTATCCCGACACCTTGCGCGGTAACGCCACTTCCGCGACTTCTACAGACCGATCACCGGACGGCGGCGTGGCGCCATCGAGCAACTTTATTTGCTTTCGCGACTTGATCACTTCGTCCACCAAGCCGTATGCTTTCGCCTCTTCGGCGGACATATAATAATCGCGATCTGAATCGACCCGGACCTGCTCCTCGGATTTTCCAGTGTGCTGCGCGATGATTCGGATGAGGCGCTTCTTCAGCTTGAACATGTAATCAACCTGGCGTTCCACATCACTTGCCGCGCCTTGCGCGCCGCCAGAAACCTGGTGAATCATGATGTCGGAATTGGGGAGCGCGAAGCGTTTGCCTTTCGTACCCGCGCAGAGCAAGACCGCGCCCATGCTGGCCGCCATGCCGAGACAATACGTTGTTACATCGCAGGTGAGAAATTGCATTGTGTCGTAAACGGCCAGCCCGGCTGTGACCACGCCGCCGGGACAATTGATATAAACGTTGATGTCCTTTTTGGAATCCTCCATCTGCAAAAACAGCAACTGCGCGATCACAAGATTCGCGATGTGATCGTCAATCGGCGTTCCGATGAAAACGATCCGATCCTTGAGCAGCCGCGAGTAAATATCATAGCTGCGTTCGCCCCGGCCAGTCTGCTCCACGACCATCGGAATCAACACCTGCGAAACATTTTCCTCGGACACGCTCATGGTTTTTCTTCTTTAACAGTGGATTCGATGCTAACATTCGCCTTCAGGAAATCAAGAGTCTTACCCAACAGGATTTGTTCGGCCACGTCGTCCAACGCATCTTTTTGCTGCAACTCCTTGCGCATTTTCTCAGGCGAAATGTCGTAACGCGCCGCCTCCTGCCGGAGGCGAAGATCGAGGTCTTCCTTCGTTACCTGAATTTTTTCGCGATCTGCGATCCGGTGCAGAATGAAATTTGTTTTCAACCGCTGAGCCGCCACTCCGGCGGCGCCGTCGATCAGCTCTTTTTCTTTTTCCTTCAGCATCTCATCAGTAACACCGTGCTCGCGATTGCGTTGCACCAATTCGGCCAGCGCGCGGCGCGTTTCGTTTTGCAAGAGTGCCGGAGGCAACTCGAACTGGATGTGCTCATGTAAATATCTGAGGATCTGCGATTCCTTGGCCCGCTCGAGATCATGCTGTTTCGCATGCTCGATATCGTGCTCGATCATCTGGCGAAGATCGGCAAGGCTTTTCCCTGGGTCGAGTTTGGCCGCAAATGCATCATCGAGCGGGGGCGGCACTTTCTCCTTAATCTCGCGCAACGTAACGGCGTAGTCCGCTTTTTTACCTGCCAATTCTTTGATCGGAAAATCCGCTGGGAATTCCACGATCACCAGACGCGTTTCGCCAGCCTTTTGTCCCACTAACTGCTCACAAAATTTCGGCAGGAAATTGTCACCCGCCAGATGCAGCCAGAATTTTTTGCCCGCTTGCAAATTTTTGCTAGCCTGCGGCGCAATTTCGCTGATCGGCTTCGTGTCCACCGAACCCTCGAAATCGATCACGGCAAAATCGCCCATTTGCAGTCCGCGTCGCGGCACATCGACAAAATCAGCTGATTGATCACGCAAACGCTCCAAGGCTGCGTCCACTTCGGCCTCAGAAACTTTTGTGTCTGGCAGTTGCACGGAAATGTTTTTGTAATCCGGCAGCTCGAACTCCGGCGCGGTAACGACAGTCGCGCGGAAGCGCATCGACTTGTCCTCGCCAAACTGGATGTCTTCGATGTTCGTCAACGAAGCCACGCGCAACTGTTCCTGCTCGACTGCTTCGTGATAACTTTTCGAGACGAGTTTTTTGGTTAGTTCATCCTGGATTTCCCTACGGAACCTCTTGTCGATCACAGTGCGCGGCGCCTTGCCCGGCCGGTACCCTGGGATCTTGGCAAATCGCGCGAAGCTGTTCGCGATCGCGTCCCACTCCTTCGCCACTTCTTCAGGCGGCAATTCAATCTGGAGCTTCGAGACCGAGCCGGGCTGCTTTTCCACTTCAACCTTCATTGGAAAACAATGTAGCGGCGCTCTGTGAGCGCCGCAAAATTTGGGGAGCAGGCTGCCAGCCTGTAGTTGCCGGCAACATGTAAAAAGAGGGCGTTTGCGGGAACGAGTAAAGCATCTCGGCAAGCTGCCGAGATGAACAGGCTGCAGCCTGTGCTCCCCAAATCAAACGCGCTCGCCCTTCACATACACCGAATGCGCCTGCGGCATTCCAAACCAGTACGCCAGCTCGCGAAAATCTTCGCAATCGAAAACAGAGAAGTTCGCAAGCTTGCCTCGTTCAAGCGAGCCGATCTTATCGCCGCGATCGAGGCTGTAAGCAGCATTGATCGTCGCTGCCGTGATCGCTTCTGCCGGCGACATTTTCATCTGCGTGCATGCGAGAGATAAAATCATCGGCATGCTTGCGGTCGGCGATGAGCCGGGATTGAAATCTGTTGCGATCACAACGGCAAGCCCGGCTTCAATCATTTCGCGCGCGCGTGGATAATCCGGCGATCCGAGCGCATACACCGAACCCGGCAACAGTACTGGTTGCACCCCAGCGGATTTCAGCGCCGCAATCCCATGTCCATCTGTTTTTTCCAGATGATCAGCAGTCGTTGTCTCCAATTCCGCAGCCAGCTTGGCTCCGCCCAAATTACTTAGTTGATCGGCGTGAATTCGCAGTTTTAGCCCAAGCTTTGTGGCTGTCGTCAAAATTCTTCTCGATTGCTCGGTGTCGAAATAACCGCGTTCGCAAAATACGTCGCAAAATTCCGCGAGTTTTTCCTTCACCACTCGCGGCAACATCTCATCAATCACAAGGTCGATGTACCGTGACGCAGACAATCCTGTCTGCGAGTCTTGGGACGCAGGTAGGATTGTCTGCGCCACAGTACGCGGCACTGCATGTGCTCCGAGAAACGTGGGCACAATCTCAAGCGGCGATTGCTCGTTGAGCGAGCGCATGACACGCAAGATTTTCAGTTCATCTTCGAGCGTCAGTCCGTAGCCAGATTTTGTTTCGACGGTTGTGGTTCCACAGCGTAGAAACCATTCTGCGTGTTTCTTTGCCTGCACGAGAAGATCCTGCTCACTGGCGGCGCGCGTCTTCTCTACCGTGGACCAAATGCCGCCGCCAGCTTTGAAGATTTGCTCGTAACTTTCGCCGCGCGCACGCCGCTCAAAATCGTCGAGCCGATTTCCGGCAAAAATCAGATGCGTATGCGCATCGACAAATCCCGGCAATACAACTCGCCCGCCGGCATCAACCATTTCTGCGCCGTGCGATTTCTTTTCGATCTCATCGCTCGGACCGACACTATCGATCTTCCCGCCTCGAATTAGCATCCCGCCGTCGCGAATAATTGCCAGTTCAGCCATTTCCGCCGCAACGCGCGGCCTTTTCGGACCTGCCAGCATGACCAATTGCGAAACGTGAAGAACAGCCAATGACTTCACGATTTGCTTAGCTTGCTTTCAACAACCTGGATGATCGCTTTGAACTGCGCCTCCGAATCCGCGCTGATCTTTCGAAGTTTTTCCTGCAGATCCGACTTGAATTTTTCGTCCTTCAACTGCCCGAGGTTGATTCGCACATTCAGCGCTGCGCCTTCAATGCACGCGCGAGTGGCAAGCGCACCGACACCCACATCCGAGATAGAAACCGGATTTCCTTTTTCAGCCATTTCCGCCAGCAACGCGTACGATTTTGATGCCGTCTCCATGACTTTCAGAGGCACTTCCGCCGCATATTTCGTCGCCGCTTCAATCGCAGCCGAACGCGCCGTCTTTTCTTCTGCCGACTCTTTCGGCAGCGCAAATGAGTCCATCACCTTGTTGAACGCGGCAGTGTCTTCATCCACCAGCGATAGCAATTCATCTTTGAGTTGCTGCGCTTTGACTGCCCAATTGCTGAAATATTCGAGCTTGTCGTCCCAGCCGCGTTTCCCGGCGGAAAGGTTTGCGACCATTCCGCCTAACGATGCGCCCAATGCGCCCATCAACGCGGCAACAGAACCGCCACCCGGCGCGGGCGAATCGCTCAACGTTTCATTGCAAAACTCGAGCACATTCATTTTTACGAGGGATTTTTTTGACTCGGCAGATTGAATCTTGAATTCAATCACCTTTTCGTTTGGATCGAAAGGTTTCAGTTCGCTCAAGCCCATGGAGCGAATCGCAATGTCGATCAGCCCTTCCTCTGAAACACCTTCAGACCACCGTTGCTTGCGCAGGAAATAGCGGCCGGCATCGACCAGACATTTCTTCGATACCATTCCCACAATTTCTGACCCTGTTACGCGCATGCCGCGTTTGGCTGCGGCTTCGACGCAGGCGTCGAATGCCACATGCAATGGCGTCTCCTCGATGTTCGTCAGATTCATCGACACCTGCGCGATCCCATACTCCTTTACGAACCAGCCGATAGCTTTGACGTACTTCAACGCGCCAGGAATGCGAACCGGTTCGCCATTTGCATCCAACACCGGTTTTCCCCACGGCGTGCCGTCTTTTGTCTTCGCCCTCCCCTGCTCGCGCACATCAAACGCGACCGAGGTCGCGCGCCGCACCGACTTCGTGTTCAGGTTTATGTTATAAGCGACCAGGAAATCGCGGACACCGATTACGGTGGCGCCCGATTTCTCATTGAAAACGGCCGGACCGAAATCCGGTTTCCATTCCAGTTGCTTTACTTTTTCGAAGAACCCTTCGTACTCTCCTGCGCGAATCACTGAAAGATTCGCACGCGTCTTAGCCTTTGCCGCTTTTTCGTAGAGATAGACCGGAATTTTCAATTCCTCACCGACACGTCTTCCGAGTCGATTCGCGCACTCGATTGCTTCTTCCCAACTGACGTTGCTCACCGGAATGAACGGGCAAACATCAGTCGCGCCCATGCGCGGATGCGCGCCTTTGTGTTTGCGCATATCGATCAGCTCAGCCGCCTTTTCAATCGCGCGAAATGCAGCCTCCACCGCCGCATCGGGATTCCCGACAAACGTCACCACCGTCCGGTTCGTGCTCGCCCCGGGATCAACGTCCAGCAATGAAACGCCATCCACTGATTCAACCGCATCGGTGATCTGCCGAATCACGCTAAGATCGCGCCCTTCGGAAAAGTTCGGTACGCACTCAATGAGCTTTGGCATGGCTGGTCAGTTTTCCAGACAGGATTTATGTGATTGACAGGATTGCAAGGACGGAACGGGATAAGGACAAGACCGTCTTGAATCGGTCTGATTCTAGACCATAATTGGACAGATGCCCACAACCCTTTCAATTAGTGAAGCGAAACAGCGCCTCGGCGAAATCGCCGACCGCGCAATCCAGGGCGAGCACATTGTCATCGTCAGGAAATCAAAGCTGCTCGCGCTAAAGCCGCTGGAGTTACCCGAACCGGTCCCGATGCGGCCGCCCGGATATTTTGAGGATTGCTATGACCGGGAAGCCATCAAGGAGTCAAATATGCTCGCTTCGCGGTCGGCGCGAAAACTTGTAAAATGAGACAATGGGAAATTTATCTTTTCCCGTTTCGTGAAGAGAAGCCTCATCCGGCAATAATCATTTCCAATGACGAGCGTTGCGTGAACAGGGATCTCGAATACGTCAACGCGCTCATCTGTACTTCGGCAAGACTGAGCCGCGAGGCGAAAAAGAATGAAGTGATCTTGAATGCTGCCGATGGACTTGACTGGAAGACTGCTGTGCGCTGCGATGTAATTTACCTGTTACCCAAAACTGAATTCGAGGAACGCCGTGGGAAAGTGAGCCTCCAACGCCGCGTTGCCATCGCCCGCAAGATTGCTGAGACACTCCGGCTGCCAATGGCATGACGACCACTCTCGGCGGCGATTAGTCCCGCGCTTGCGGCTGCGTCGGGATGTCAATCTTGTGCGCAGCAGCAAATTCGATTGCGCGCGAATAACCGGCATCGGCGTGCCGGAGGATGCCGGTGCCGGGGTCGCTGGTGAGAACGCGCTCGAGGCGGCGCTTGGAAATCTCTGTGCCCTCGGCAACAACGACCATGCCGGCGTGCTGCGAAAAACCGATGCCAACACCGCCGCCATTGTGAATCGATATCCACGACGCGCCGGCGGCAGTATTAATGAGCGCGTTGAGCAACGGCCAGTCCGCGATGGCATCGCTGCCGTCGAGCATGCCTTCGGTTTCGCGATTGGGCGATGCGACCGAGCCGGAATCGAGATGATCGCGGCCGATCACGATAGGCGCTTTGATTTCACCGCGCCTGACCAGTTCGTTCATCGCGACGCCAAACTCGGCCCGTTCCCCATAGCCGAGCCAGCAAATTCGTGCCGGTAATCCTTGAAATTGAATCCGCTGCTCGGCGAGCTTCATCCACCGCGCCAGCGTTTGATTTTTC
This sequence comes from Verrucomicrobiota bacterium, assembly GCA_003219005.1. Lineage (GTDB taxonomy): Bacteria > Verrucomicrobiota > Verrucomicrobiia > Chthoniobacterales > UBA10450 > Udaeobacter. The sequence continues at coordinate 8,405 of QHPG01000126.1, read as the reverse complement.
GGAAACAATTCGAGCGCGAGTTTGTCAGTGCGCGCGATGTCAGCCGGATCGCCGCTCAACGCGACCCAGCGAAATGGACCATGGCCTTCGCAAAACAACGGACGAATGTATTCGGGAACAAACCCGGGGATGTCGAACGCGTTTTTGGTTCCGGCTTTTTTTGCCTGCGCGCGGATGTTGTTTCCGTAATCAAACGTCACTGCGCCGTTCTTTTGCAATGCCAGCATCGCCTCGACGTGCACCGCCATCGATTGCATGGCGCGCTCGATGTATTCGTCCGGATTTTTTCGGCGCAAAACGAGCGCGTCCTTGAGCGATATCCCGTGCGGCACGTAGCCGTTCAACGCGTCATGCGCACTGGTTTGATCCGTCAAAACGTCGGGCACAATTCCGCGTTTGACGATTTCCGGCAGAACGTCGGCGCAATTGCCAACAAGTCCTACCGAAAGCGATTTACCATCTTTGCGCGCCTGATCGATCAACTGAAGCGCTTCGTCCAGGGTTGACGCGATCTTGTCGCAATAACCACTTTTCAATCGCTTCTCGATGCGGGCAGGATCGACTTCGACGCCGAGAAAAAGCGCGCCGTTCATCGTCGCAGCCAGCGGTTGCGCGCCGCCCATGCCGCCAAGCCCGCCAGTCAAAACGAATTTTCCATCGAGCGAGCCACCGAAATGTTTGCGGCCCGCAGCTGCAAAAGTTTCAAACGTTCCTTGCACAATTCCCTGGCTACCGATGTAGATCCACGAGCCGGCTGTCATCTGGCCGTACATCGTAAGTCCCATTCTTTCGAGGCGATTGAACTCGGCGTAGTTGTTCCATTGGCCAACGAGATTCGAGTTCGCGATGAGAACGCGCGGTGCTTCATCGTGCGTTTTGAATTTTCCGACCGGTTTCCCTGATTGCACGAGAAGCGTCTCGTCATTTTCGAGTTCGCGCAGCGAGCGAACAATCGCGTCGAACGCCTCCCAGCTGCGAGCAGCGCGTCCCGTCCCACCGTAAACCACAAGCTGATCTGGATTCTCGGCTACATTCGGATCGAGATTGTTCATGAGCATGCGCATAGCTGCTTCTTGGTGCCAACCTTTGCAGCTGCGTTCGCTGCCGTGTGGCGCATGGATAACTCGTTGTCCGCTCATGATTTTTCACTCTCTGCATCAAAGTCGCCTCGGCGAATCGCTCCGGCAACAGACGCGATGTCGCCCGAGAGCGCACGGTCCTCCGTAAGTGGCGGCGTGATTTTCCGCACAGCAGCGAATGCGCGCTCAACACCAACTCCGGCTTTCAATGGTCGGCGATGTTCCAAACCTTCAGCAGCAGCGAGCAATTCGATAGCGAACAAATTTTCGGCAAGATCGACGATGGCACGCAGCTTTAGCGCGCTGGTCATTCCCATCGAAACGTGGTCTTCCTTTCCACCAGATGTGGTTATGTTGTCAATGCTCGCAGGATGCGCCAGCACGCGCGCTTCGTTGACTAACGAAGCAGCCGCGACGTGCGCAGTCATGAAGCCGGATTGCAGACCCGGCTGTCGCGCTAGAAATGCGGGCAGCCCTTCGTTCTTGTCTGGATTGACGAGTCGATCTGTCCGGCGTTCGCTCATGCTCATCAGATCGACAATTGCAATTGCAGCGTAATCGAACCCAAGCGCAAGCGGCGCGCCATGAAAATTGCCGCCGGAAATCACTTCACTGCTTTCAGCAAACACAAGCGGATTATCCGTCGCCGACGCAGATTCAATTAGCAAAACATCTTCGCAATGTGCCAGCGCGCCGCGAACTGCTCCGTGCACCTGCGGCATGCAACGCAGGCTATATGCATCCTGAACGCGCGGATCGCTCTCGATATGCGACATGCGAATTTCGCTACCTTCCATCAGCGACAAAAGATGTTTGGCAACAGCTTTCTGACCCGGGTGCGGACGCGCCTCCTGCAGGCGCGAATCGAAAGCGGCAGGTGTGCCTCTCAACGCTTCGAGACTCATCGCGCCGGCAATGTCGGCGACTCGCGCAAGGCGTTGCGCGCGCAGAAGCGCCAGTCCGCCCACGGCGTGCATTCCCTGCGTGCCGTTGAGCAGTGCCAGGCCTTCTTTTGCTTCGAGTTGCAGCGGCGGTAGTTGAGCACGCCGCAGTGCTTGGGCGCTTGTCATCCGTTGCCCTTCAAACAATGCTTCGCCCTCGCCGATGAGACTCAAAGCCAGATGTGCCAGCGGCGCCAGATCGCCGCTCGCGCCTACCGAGCCTTTTTCCGGAACCACTGGACAGACGCGACGGTTCAGCATTTCGCAAAGCAGCTCGATGACCTCGCAACGGATTCCACTGAAGCCGAGGGCCAGAACATTTGCCCGCAGCACCATTATTGCCCGCACTTCGGACTCGGATAGCGGATTTCCAATTCCGCAAGCGTGGCTGCGAACAAGGTTCAACTGAAGCTGACGCAATTCGCCCTGCGGAATTCGGACATCGGAGAGCTTGCCGAAACCGGTGTTGACTCCGTAAACGACCGCGTCGCGCCCAACGATTTGTTCGATCGCTTTGCGCGAGGCGAGAATACGCGGTCGCGCAGCAGGAGAAATGCGAACGGACTCGCCTCCGAAAGCGACCGCTGCAAGTTGAACAAGAGAAATCTGCCCGCCCTTCAACTCCATTCACGCAGTTTAGTCAGAATCGTTGAAGCGGAAAAAGAAAAAGGCCAGGCCGGAACACGACCTGGCCTCTTGGGCGAAACCGCCCAGACTAAATTACCCGGTGCCGACTCTATTTTCCCATCGGCGCAGGAGGTGGTGTCACGACCTCCTTGTGTTGCGCGCAAGCCCCGAGTCCCAATGCGGTGACCAAAACGGCCACGATCATGATTGTTTTCAATAATTTCAATTCTATCTCGCCTCCTTTCGCAGCAAGTTGCTCCGGTCTGTTTAGTTAGGGAATCAGGGGGACGCAATGCTTTTCTGAAGTTTTTTTTGACCTATCACAAACTGGGTGCCGGCCTTATTTGGCGTAACCGGTTGTTCCCGCGCCTGTGGTCACAGTCTCTTTGTGTTGAGCGCAAGCACCAAAGCTCAAAGCAGTGGCCAAAATGGCCACGATCATGATCGCCCGTAAAATTTTCAATTTATCTCGCCTCCTTTCATCGCAAGCTGCACTGCCCGTTTAGGATCACACGGGAAACAACGTTTCTCTTGTCTCCTTTGGATGTATCATCGGGCGATTCCGCCCCGAAAGTTTCCTCGAGCATTCACGCCTCAATTACAACCGGCGTGCCTTCGTCCACCAAATCGAAGAGTTCGATCACATCCGCATTCCGCATCCTGACGCAACCGCAGCTGGCCGGCGCGCCGATCTTGTCATCGTGTTTGGTGCCATGAATATAGATAAAGCGGTCGCGCGTATTGGCATTTTGCTCGTCCAATCCGTCGAGCCATAAAATACGCGACATGACCAAATCCTCGGTTGGAGGAACCGGATCAACGGGCTTGAGCGCCACGCGGCTTCGAAAAACCGTGCCGCTCGGTGTGTCGCCCCCAATCTTCTCCGCTAGTCGAAAACGACCGGTTGGCGTTTTCATGCTTCCCATTGCCGTGCCAATGCCGAACCGCGAAGTGGACACGGAGTAACTGCGGATCGGCGTGTCGCCGTCCTTCAGCGTAAGCTTCTGATCACGGATCGATATGTGGATGTTTCGCGAAGTTTGCATCGAATCACCCCGGCGATAAACTGCGTCTGCAGATGAAAGGCTATCATATCGCCGTCGTTGGCGCGACTGGCGCTGTCGGCCAGGAGCTTTTGTGTGTGCTGGAACGGCGAAATTTTCCAGTGGCGAGTCTGCGTCCTATTAGCTCTGCGCGTTCCGCCGGCAAATCAGTGCGATTTCGAAATGAATCAGTTCCGGTGCAACAACTCGACGAAGATTCATTCGAAAAGATCGACGTCGCATTTTTCAGCGCCGGCGGCGAAATCTCGCGAAAATATGTGCCGCTTGCCTGCCGGGCGGACGCAATCGTCATCGACAACTCGTCGGCGTTCAGGATGGAAGCACATGTCCCGCTGGTAATTCCTGAGATCAACGCCGAGGATGTACAACGGCATCGCGGGCTCATCGCAAATCCAAATTGCACAACGGCGATCACGTTGATGGCGCTTTTTCCTCTGCACCGGGCGTTCGGCGTCCACCGAATTTTCGCCGCGAGTTATCAAGCTGTTTCCGGCAGTGGCGCGCGCGCGATCGATGAATTAACGCAGCAAATAAAAAGCGGAGAGCGAGACACCGCGTCGTTTTCGCCGTCAGGATCGACACTTCCGGCTACGGTTTATCCGCACCCGATCGCATTCAATCTGTTGCCGCACGTCGATTCCTTTCTGGAAACCGGATACACCAAGGAGGAAATGAAAATGCAGAACGAGGCGCGCAAGATTATGCATCTGCCGCAATTCTGCGCCTCGGTCACTTGTGTGCGTGTGCCGGTGTATCGCGCGCACTCAGTCGCGGTGAGCGCTGAATTCGACAGAACGGTTTCAGTGGAACGAGCGCGCGAAGTTTTGGCTAAAGCACCGGGGCTGGAGCTCGTGGACGAACCGCAGAATAATCGTTACCCGATGCCGCTAGGCGTTACCGGAAAAGACAATTGTCAGGTGGGCCGGGTTCGCCTGGATTGCGCTTTTGAAAACGGGCTTTCCTTTTGGGTATCAGGCGATCAGTTGCTCAAGGGAGCTGCGTTGAACGCGGTCCAGATCGCCGAATTACTGTAGAGCGCTTGTGTCAAGCGCCCCGGCGTTTGGCACAAACGCCGCTACAACGGACGCCGCAGCGCTGCGCCCCTTCCAAAAAAAAGCGGCTCTGGAATTTTTACTTCCGGAGCCGCTACGATAATTGCGCCAGCGTTATTGTGGTCCTGGCCGTGGCGTTCCTTTTTCTGGTTGTTTCTTTCCGTGTTGTGGCTGCTCTTGGCCGCGCTCGGCTCCCGCGGCAGGTGCTCCACCTCTGGCGGGTCCGCCAGCAGCCGGCGCTCCACCTCTTGGTGGCGGTGGCCCGCCGGGCTGACCATAGGCGCCCTGCGCTCTTTCTCTCGCGCCGCGCGCCTCAGCAGGAGGGGCGCCGGTGGGCGGCGGTGTCACTGGCTGGCGAACTGCCGGTTGCGGTCGCTGTTCCGGGCCACGACGCTCATGCGCACCCGCGCCTGCCGGCGGCGGAGTGCCGAATCGCTCACGCTCAGGTTCTCCGCCACGACGTTGCGGCGGAATGTTTTCACGACCGCCCGCGCCCGAACTCGGACTCTCACCCAGCTTGCGCGGTGGTGGCTGGCCGTGTTCTCGCGGTGGCGGTGAAGGGCGAGAAGCAGGTGGCGCGGTCGCTGCCGGCGCCCCGGCTGGACTGGTCGTCGCTCCGGGCCTCGCACCGGGCTTGGGTTTGCCTCGTTCAAATGGCGATGGCGAAATACCCGCCGGCGCCGCTGTCGCACCGGGCTTGGGTTTGCCTCGCTCGAATGGCGAAGGCGAAATACCGGCTGGAACTGCTGTCGCACCGGGCGGTACCCGCCCAGGTTTGCCGCGCGGACCAGGTGAAACCGGCTCCCTGCCCCCTGGCGCAGCGGGTGGGCTCGCGCCAACAGCCGGCGGGCTGCCTGCTGTTCGTGCAGCCGCACGCGTTGGCGGAGGAATATTCTTCGGGTTCTCGGCTTTAATCTTCTGTTCCACCTCGGCTCTATTGGAAACACCCTTCCAGCCGTGTTCAATCTTTGGCTGCGCGACTTTGGCTTTCACCGCTGGCGGCGCAACGCTGAGAGGCGACTTGGCGAGCTTGAGCGGTGCAGCTACCACGAGCTTGTTGCCTTGGACTTTCGTGAGCGCCCCGGATTTAGCAGCGGCGGACAAATCACCCGCAGTCTGCCGCTCGATAGTGAGCCGCTGAATGGGCCGGCTCGAGTATTCGTTAACGACGTTGTAATTCGGGCCGTAATTATAGACCACATTGTTTTGAACGTAGATGTTGGTCACGTTCACCGTATTCGTGATGTAGGTAATGTTTTGCGTTGGTGGAAAGATGCGGTCCCGCAAAACCGGTTCACCGATAAAACGAATGTCGCAAAAGTTGTAATATTGCGGGCCGATATCGTATTCGACGTCCACACTGGCACCGATGGGCTGTCCTTCATAGACGACGTCCGCACCGCGCGGGGGCAAGGGCGCCCAGCCAATGTAATCGCCACCGGTTCGCCACGACACCCAAGCCGGTCCCCAATCCAAATCGCTACCCGGAATCCAGACCCAGCCGTTGTCCGCCAGATTCGCCCAGCGACCATAATGATAGGTCGCCCAACCGAAATCTTCGTAACTGATCCAGGTCCATCCGTAATCTGTGTACGCCCAATATCCGTCCGAATAAGGACGCCAGTTCGGATCGCTTACGGCTACGTCAGGCTGCCAGCCATATCCATAGCCTTCAACATCGATCCAGTTCCCGCCGGAAAGATTATTGTAAAAGAAGTCGACCGATACGTCGTCTCCTCTCGCCTGCGGAAGAGCACACACAACAAAAGCCAGCATGCTTAATACAAAGAGAATTTTTTTCATAATTGTTAGAAAAGGTTTACGAGGCGTTCGACTTTGCCGCCTCGCGATTTATTCAAGTTATGATTCGAAAACTGCATTTGCATCGCGCGTGCTGGATGTGGCAGGGCGCGACCAAGCTTGCCCTGAGCGAAGTCGAACGGGAGCGCGCCGTCGGTTAAAATCGAAAACAGCCGAGACAATAGCCCAGCGGTTAAAACGCTGGGCTGTTGTTATGGGGTTTTCTGTCACGAACGCGCCATCGAAGCACGGGACGAACTCGCACGCCCCTCCCACATTTTCCCGGGCGCGATTGAACTAAGCGAAATTCTCTTTCAATTATCAGGAATTGAACCAAATATACCAGATTACCGCGTGCACAGCGAACCCCCCTCATCAATGTCGCCCAAGGGAGGAACCGGCTTGAGGCCGAGCTTCGAACGTTTGTATAAGGAAAGCGTGGGAAACAAAAAAATGAGACGCTTATTTCTAAGTGGAGCGCTGTGCGGAGTGATGATCACGGCCGTTTTCACGTTCGTTTTCGCCATTCCGGCCAATAGCGACCATTGGCGATGGGAGATCTGGAGACGCGGCGGCGGAGCTTGGACCATGGACAAGAATGGCCATACCGGCTGGAAGTGGATGGTTAAACCGCTCTCCGATGCTCCGCTAAAAAAACCAGTTACCGTACCATCATCTCCAACGGCCGTTCGTACCGAGCAGCTGTAGATCAGCCGGCCGCGCGCAGCGCCGTTGAAGCGTTGAACCGTTAAAGCGGCATTCCGGTAGGATCGCCAGCGCTACAATCAGTCAAGGTCGAGCTCCGCTTTTACCTGCTCCCACGGCACGCCGGGCTTGCCTGCGTTACGCTCGACCGCGCTACGAAGTTCGATGAGATCTTCCATCTCCTCGACGCGTTCCTGAAGTCGGCGCATTTCGGCGGCGAGGGATTCGAGGGTCGGTTTCTTCATATTGGCGACGTTACTCATATGCTTTCTTCTGGTCCTTCACAGCATACAGGCTGATGAGATCGCCTTCCAGAGTAAAAAGCACCCGTAACCCGCCCATTCGCAATCGATACTCATGCCTCTTCGCCGTCAGCTTTTTCACGTCACCGGAAAAATCTTTTGGAGGGGATCCAATCGTCGCCCGACATTGCGCCGCTGTTCTTTGTCAGCGCCCGCAGTGCCACGATTCTCGTCGCGCTGGCAGTAACAGCGTTTGTTTGCATCGTGAGCGCCCCAAGCCGATGGATAGCAATTTGAAATTAAAACGGTGACTAAAACGGAGACTCATGACGTTTCATCGGGAGATTCGCCCGCCAAATTCGCAATTATCGGCGTTTTGCTGATCGCAATTACGTGGCTGGTTTTTGGGCAAACTGCTGGCTATGACTTCGTCAATTTTGATGATGATACGTACGTTTACGCGAATCCGATCATTGCCAGTGGATTGACTCTACAAGGCGTCGCCTACGCATTCAGCAACAAGCATTCCGGCAATTGGCACCCGCTAACTACTCTATCGCACATGCTGGATTGCCAGCTGTGGGGACTACGCCCGGGCGGCCATCACCTTACAAATGTTGCCCTCCACACCATCGCAGTCATCTTGTTGTTTCTGGTGTTGCAGCAAATGACCGGCACGCTATGGCAAAGCGCCTTCGTCGCCGCAGTTTTTGCGATCCATCCGCTTCACGTGGAATCAGTCGCCTGGATTTCCGAGCGCAAAGATGTGTTGAGCGCTGTTTTCTTCATGCTCACGCTCGGCGCGTACGTCCGCTATGCCAGATCTCCATCGATTGGCCGCTACTTAACGATGTCGCTCCTGTTCGCGCTGGGCCTCATGTCCAAGCCGATGTTG
>QHPG01000188.1 GCA_003219005.1 Verrucomicrobiota bacterium | reverse complement strand
GTGGGCCCGGTTCCTTAAGTGGTTACTTCCGCGCGAAGATGGCCCAGGAAAATCTGATCAAGGCTTCCGGGATCCCGTTTACGATCGTGCACGCAACGCAGTTCTTCGAGTTCGTGAAGAATATAGCTCAATCGGCGACTGACGGTTCAACCGTTCGGTTATCGCCAGTGCTTATGCAGCCAATGGTTTCAGATGATGTGGCTGCTGCGGTGGCAGACGTAGCTCTCGGGGAACCGATGAATGCAATGGTCGAAGTAGCTGGGCCTGACAAGATCCGGCAGGATGAACTTGTCCGGCAGTTTCTAACTGCGACGGGCGACCCGCGGAAGGTGGTCACCGACGCTAATGCGGGCTACTACGGCATAAAGGTGAACGATCAAAGTCTCGTCCCCGGCCATAACCCGCGCCTCGGCTCAATGCATTTCGCCGAATGGATTGGCCGCACCACTCCGCAGTGCTGAGCCGCTTATCACAAAAACAAACCTCAACACTAAAAATCATGAACGCAGTTGACCCATCCAAAAATCCGCAAGTCGAACGCCGTATCCGTGAGTTTTTCGCGGCCCTCAACAAACAAGCGGGGAGTTAGCAGAATAGCGGAATAACGAATGGCTGGCTAATTCCATGCAACAAGTTGAAGAGATGCAGATCCGCCCGTTTTCAAGTCCAGAAGATTACGAGTTGATGGTCGATTATTTCCATAAAGGCGACGATCTGTTTTTGCGCGGAATGGGGGTGGACCGCGCGAAGCTTCCGGAAAGGGCGGCGTGGCTTGACGCTCTTCTGATTGACTATGAACAACCGGACAATGCGCGGGATCGGTTTTACCTGCTTTGGATTCTTTGCGGATGTCGAGTTGGACACTCAAGCATCAATAAGATCGTCCCCGGCACCGAGGCCTTTATCCATCTGCATTTGTGGAATCCGCAATTGCGAAGAGGCGGTCTTGGGACCGAGTTCGTGCGCAAATCTGCCACCTTTTACTTCGAACGGTTCGATCTCAAAAAAATCGTTTGCGAGCCCTCTGCCGCGAATCCGGCTCCGAATCGCGTGTTAGAGAAACTTGGATTCGAATTTGTTAGGCGATATAAGACGATCCCGACTGAGATTGCCTACGAGCAAGAGGTGAATCGCTACGAACTGAAAAGACCGGAATCTAATCCGCGCGGTTGAAATGCCTGGCCCAAAATGAGTGAGGCAGAGAGATCTGCTTTTGCCGAACGCAGACAGCCTTTACATAACCAGAGCGGAGGTATCCCGATGGCAACTAAATATGACGCAATCGTTATAGGCACTGGGCAGGCAGGACCGTCTCTTGCGGTTCGGCTGGCAGACACGGGAATGAAGGTTGCGATTATCGAGCGCAAGCGGTTCGGCGGCACCTGTGTCAATAACGGCTGCATCCCAACGAAGACGCTGGTGGCGAGTGCACGCACAGCTCATGTCGCGCGACGGGCCGGCGATTATGGCGTGACGATCAATAGCCCAGTCGCCGTTGACATGAAAAAAGTCAAAGCGCGTAAAGACGCAGTGGTCCGTCAAAGCAGCGAAGGTCTGGAGAAGTGGCTAAGGGACACTCAGAACCTCACTGTTATTGAAGGCCACGCACGCTTTGCCGACGAGCATAGTGTTCGTGTCGGCGATGAACTTCTCGAGACAGACAAATTCTTTATCAACGTTGGCGCACGCGCGTCTGTTCCTCCGCTCGGGGGTATCGATGAAGTGAGCTATTTGAACAATTCAACGATGATGGACGTGGACTTTCTGCCCGAGCATCTAATCGTCATCGGCGGCAGCTATGTGGGACTGGAGTTTGCTCAGATGTATCGCCGCTTCGGTAGTGAGGTCACGGTTGTTGAAAGGGGGCCGCGACTGATTAAGCGTGAAGACCAAGACGTTTCGGAAAACATCAAAGCCATTCTCGAAGACGAAGGTATTAAGATCCGTCTGGGCGCTGAATGCATCGGCTTTGAAAAACGCGGCCACAAAGTGGCCGTGCAGGTTGATTGCAACAGCGGCGATAAGACCGTCATCGGTTCGCACACCCTCCTTGCGGTCGGTCGTGTGCCAAACACCAACGACCTGGGCCTGGAACAAGCCGGGCTTGAAGTCGATAAGCGTGGTTACATCCAGGTTGATGATCAACTGCGCACGAATGTGCCCGGCATTTATGCGCTGGGTGATTGCAACGGACGAGGAGCCTTCACTCATACCGCATACAACGATTATGAAATCGTTGCCGCTAATCTTTTAGACGGCGGCCAGCGCCGCGTGAGCGACCGGATCACGGCCTACGCTCTTTACATTGATCCGCCATTGGGCAGAGCAGGAATGACTGAGACGGAAGTGCGGAAGTCAGGACGAAAAGCTTTGATTGGAAAGCTTCCGATGACGCAAGTCGGTCGTGCGCGCGAAAAAGGCGAGACGGACGGGTTCATGAAAATTTTGGTGGACGCCGAAACGAAAAAGATCCTTGGAGCGTCGCTTCTGGGGATCGAGTGCGATGAGGTAATTCATTCCATCCTCGACGTGATGTACGCCCACGCGCCATACACGGTGATTCAGCACGCCATGCACATTCATCCGACTGTCACAGAATTGATCCCGACCATGCTCGGTGAATTGAAGCCGTTATGAAGACAACTCGGCTCGAAGCGTTCAGTGACGGCGTCCTCGCCATCATCATCACGATCATGGTGCTGGAATTGAAGGTGCCGCACGCGGTTGAACTGTCCGCGTTGAAACCGGTGCTGCCGGTGTTGCTGAGCTACGTGCTAAGTTTCATCTACATCGGCATCTATTGGAACAACCATCATCATCTGTTCCAGGCTACGGAGGAGGTCAGCGGCGGGATTCTCTGGGCCAATCTTCATCTTCTATTCTGGCTGTCGCTGTTTCCTTTCACCACAGCTTGGATGGGCGAAAACCATCTCGCTGCAATCCCAACCGCGATCTACGGTTTCGTGCTGCTGATGGCGGCAATCGCCTATTATATTCTGCAGACGACCATCATCGCTAAACAAGGCCGCGAATCGCTTCTCGCGCATGCTGTTGGGGACGATTGGAAGGGTAAACTCTCTCCGGTGCTGTACCTCGCTGCGATCCCGCTCGCCTTTGTGAGCGCCTGGATCGCCGGCGGACTCTACGTGTTCGTCGCACTTCTTTGGTTGATCCCTGATCCCCGAATTGAGCGGGAAATTGAGAAGCGCGAAGAGTGAGCAGCGGCAGTCTTGATCACAGAATACGTCGTCGGCTATCATACCGTCTGATATGATGAAGGGTAGCGAAGTTCGCAAGGCTGATCATCCAATTGAGAAGCTTTTGATCGATCGATGGTCGCCGCGAGCAATGTCGGGGGAAGAAATTTCGCGAGAGGAATTGATGCGACTCTTTGAAGCGGCGCGCTGGGCGCCGTCCTCTTTCAACGCCCAACAATGGCGCGCCCTTTACGCGCGTCGCGGCACTGAATATTGGCAGACGTTTTTCGATCTGCTCGTCGATGCGAACAAAGCCTGGGCAAAGAACGCTGCCGTTCTTGTCGTGTTCATTTCGCGGAAGTTTTTCGATCATAACGACGAGCCGTCGGTCACGCATTCGTACGATACCGGCGCAGCGTGGGAGAATTTCGCACTGCAAGGCTTCCACCAGGGTCTGGTGGTGCATGGCATGGAAGGTTTTGATTACGAGCGAGCGCGGAAAGAGCTGCGGATTCCCGATGAATTCCAAGTGGAAGCA
>QHPG01000187.1 GCA_003219005.1 Verrucomicrobiota bacterium | reverse complement strand
TTCGTTGATCCTCCTTCGTACGAGACTTCCGGTCTTCGGTAAAGCTACGACGTGACGAACCGGCGCGACAGGAACTCACGGCGAGCCAGGGAAGGAGCTCTCGAAAAGTAAGAAGGTAGAAGGAGCACTGAGGATGTTTGATGTCAGAGGTTCGATGTTTGATGTAGGAAGAGTTCGCGCCCTGCGAACCGTTTGGGCCCTGACTGTCTGACGTCTAACGCATTCGCGGCTTATTTTTCGTTAATTGTCACGTGGCCAAACACGGCGTCAGTTTCGAAGAGTCCTCCACTGTTTTCGGAGATCCGCGTTCGTTGACTATTCCCGACCCGGTTCACTCGAAGGTGGAAGAGCGTTTTGTCACCATTGGCACTTCGCACCGGGGAAAATTGCTGGTTGTTGTAAATACCGAGCGGGGCGACAATATCCGCATCATCAGCGCGCGAGTGGCGAGCAGACGAGAACGAAAGTCCTATGAAGAAAGCACGTGACAAAAACGGCGAGATGCTGGCGGAATATGATTTTTCGCAAGGTGTGCGCGGCAAATACGCGCGGCGCTACGCGCGGGGAACTAACGTCGTGGTATTGGAGCCTGACGTGGCGAAACTGTTTCCAAATGCGGAGGCTGTGAACAGTTCTTTGCGCAGCCTGGCTGCGATCATTCGTCGCCGGAAATCGCTCGCGACAAAATAAAAAATCGCAGGCGACACGCCTGCCGCTACAGGTCTTGCAGCAAGCTACGGCGTCGCAAGCAGCGACGCACCCATTCATGCATCGTAAGCGGCTTATGAAGAGTGCGACCAAGCGCCGGCCGCAGTCAACGCCAGCGGCTACAGCGGATAGACTACTGTCCGCGGCTTGCCGGTGGCACGAGTTGAAACTCGCTCCTTGCCCGCACTCGCTCGCTGCTACCCTCGCAGCTTTACCTTGATCACTCGCACTGCCCGTGCTCGCGTCAGCTACCTAGCTGCGTTGCCGTCTACCCGCGCGATTGAAACTCGCTCGTTGCCGTCACTCGCTCGCTGCTACCTTTGCAGCTTTACCTTCTATGTCGCTGATCCCTCAGCTCCGTTCCGTTTATCCAGAGATATTCGGCGATCTGTTGTTTACCTCTATCGCCCTCGGCTTGCTGGTGGGACAATTCCATTCATTCTGAGATACTCGATGAGCTGCCCGTAGTGATCGAACGCGTGAGCTGGGGCAAAGGTGGCCAGGAAGAGACGAGTAGTGGGCGGCTTGTTATTCCTGGGGATAGGTTGCACAAGGTTCGAGTCGTTCAACGTGGCTACAGCCTTGTGGCCAAAAGCAAAAGAATCTTTCAGGTACTTAAGGATGTCGGCTTTGGCTTTCATGTTGTCCGGGCCTTTGCCGTCGTTGACCGTGTCCGGTGGTTTCTCGCCCGTGATCGGCGACCAGATCAGATAATTCGATGCAGCGACATGCTTCAGCTGCTCACCGAAAGTACGCACGCCTTTGTAGTCGCTGCCGGGTAGGTTCAGCTTTTCCGGAGAAAAATCGAACTTAGCCTCCGGCATCGCTTCGGCAGCGTCGATCAGTTCTTTCTCTACGATGCTGATCTCGCGATCGATGGCCGACGCGATGGTAGGTGGAGTTGACGGTGAAGCGGACGCCCCGGCCGCAGGTGAGCTTTTAGCTGTCTGCGCATAAGCTGAAGCCGCAGTGAGGGACAATGCTGCTGTTAGCAGTAGAGAAGTTTGGAGGTGTTTCATGGGATGATTGTTCTTTCTTTGTTTGAGTTTTCTTCGGGTTAGCGCATGAAAGAACTTCTTCGCGTGATTAGCAGGAAGAGAGATGAATCCGATTGGACAAGCGGGGAACGTCAGATGTTCGATGTTTCCGCCTTCGCCAAGGCTATGGCGCGACAGGTGATATTTGATGTGAAGGCGTAACGGCTTCGCCTTGGACGCCTACTTCGCCGTTGCCGATAATAATGGACAATTCGGCGGAACAATCAGCCGAATCGCTCTCGGTACCGCTTCATATCGAACACTTGAAAACTGTACCGGCTCGCCATCCAGGTTGACCGGAATTGATTCGTCGGGATAGACCTCGGCCCAGGGAGTTTGCCAATAGGAAATATACTCGCCATCCGCTGAAAGCTCTTGCAACTCTCGCGCGGCGGTGAGCAATGCCGTCGGTGGGATATGACGAACGACAAGTACATCGAGCAAGCCGTCGTCAATACGTGCGCGAGGAGCGACTTGCATACCGCCACCCGTCTGGCGCCCATTCCCGACGATCGCCACCGGGCCGCTGCCAGTGATTTCGCGATCCGGCAAGATGAGCCTTCCATGATACTGATGAGGGTTCATCGCCAGAATTGCACCCATCACGGTGTACGCGGCAGGGCCAAGCAAGCGTTTGAGTTCCGGCGGAGTGGTCGCTGTGACCTCGGCACCGAAGCCAACGCTGGCTGCATTGAGAAACCAGTGCTCATTGGCCTTACCGACGTCGATGGGTACCCCCTCACCTTCCATACAGAGGGCCAGCGCCTCGTGTGGATCGCGCGGAATGTCGCATCCGGTAGCGAAGTCATTCGCGGTCCCTAGTGGCACCACTCCCAAAACAGGCCGCGCGTCAGTAGAGAGAGCCATCAGACCGTGAACCACCTCGTTCAGTGTGCCGTCGCCACCGGCCGCAACCAGCAAATCCAGTTCGCCTGCTTCCGTCACAAACCGCCGCGCGTCGCCTTTTCCCAAAGTCACTCGCACTTCGATGCTATGTCCGACTGCTCGTTGCTGCGCAACTGCGGTTCGAAGCGCGTCATTGCCGGCCACTTTGCCGTTGAGAATCAACTGAACTTTTCTACTTCTCGCTTTTGTGCCCATCGATCGTCTCGTTAATTTCGGCTCTTCGTCCCAATGGTGAGTTCAGCGCCGGATTCGGATCTTGCCGCGGCTGCTGCTTCTAGTTTCCCACTTTCTCCCATAATTGCGACGGCGCGAACCGCCTCCAAAAAATTACGGCGCGGCAGGCAAGTTGTTGAGAGTCGAGATGCAGGCGAGTATTAAAGCTTATGGGACACAATCGCGGTAGAGATAACGTGAGGAAACGCGCGGTCCGCCGCAAAAAGATGGAGCGCCTCGCAGCTGCCAAGAAAAACAAGAAGAGTCAAAAAGAACGAAGAACAGAGGACGGCGGATCATGAGCCCCAAACGCCGAACGCCCAACATCCAACGCCGAATATCGAATGAGCGAGTGGAGGTCGGCGGTCAGCCAACAGTGACTGTTCATGAAGGCGGCTCGATCGTTTTGACACCGCTGCGTCCAACCATCGCGCCTAAAACGGCGGCGGCAGCGGCGAAACGATTGATCAAGAAGAATTCCGCTCTTTTCAAACGCTTGTCTTGAGCGAATCGATCAGCTCCATTCGCGAGCAGGCGGCGTGGCAGACACACAGCACCGAGACTTGCCGATTGTGTTTTGGCAATCATGGACGATGTTGTCGGCAAGTTTCTCGGCTGCGATTTCCCGAAACGGGATCAGGGTCCTAGCCCGTTCGGAATTTAACTCCGTCAGCCTGATTCTTGCATTACCTGAATTATGAAAGCACATCTCGTTCAAGCTGCGTCCGAAGTTATTCCTAATCAGCAAATCCTGGTGAACATGGTCTCCCGACGCGTTCGACAACTTTGTATCGGTCATCGTCCGATGGTTGAATTTATTCCTGGACTCGGTCATGCTGATATCGCGCTCTCAGAGATCGCTGCGGGGAAATTGGGCTTTGAATCGACGCTGAATCAGAACGGGAAAGATGCAGCGCCGCAGGTCGTAAAGTTTCCCGGAATCCTTGTCGCGAAGGCGAAGGAAAAAGCAGCCTGACAAGTCTTGGTTTACGCCGCGGTGCGATCGACGATCTGCTTCGCGAGCCCGGACATATGCGAAAGAGAAATCATGAAGGCGCTGCGCGCCCCCGAGTGTTGGTGCTAGTGGATGAATCGAACGTCAGCACCTACCATTCCGATCTGGCAGGAAGAGCGCGATAAGAAGAACAAGTTCATGCAGTGGCTGCGCTCCAATGGATTCATGGTCGTAACCAAAGACGGGTCGCCCGCCGAAGAAGGCCGTTACAAGGCGAACGTTGACGTGATGATGGCCATCGACGCGCTCGAGCTTTCCGTCGAGATGCGGCCCGATGTCGTCATTCTCGTAACCGGCGATGCCGATTTCGCTTATCTCGTCGTGAAGTTGAGACGACGCGGCATCCGCGTGGAAGTGGCTTCAGTCGCGCAAAATCTCGGGAACGCGTTGAAATCGACCGCGAACGACGTGATCGATCTGGCCGCGTTGTTCAGGACCTTCGAACTCAAGAACACGCGCGAAACGGGAGATGCGCTGGTAGGCGGCCAAGCAGCCAGGTCGCTGGCGCTAGCGCGGGATGCGCGAGTGACCAATGTCCAGGATTCGTCGCCGCCTGTAACCCAACGACCGCAACAACCTGCTTCAGGCAGGCAGACGCATCGCAGACGACGGCCGAGATTTCGTCCGCCCAGTTGAAGTTCCAACCCGTTGCCAGGTTCGCTTTGCTGGCGGCCCTGGCCTCCAAAGCCGGAATAATGGGCGTTTAGACGCCCGCCTGATTTCTCTCATCAAGGACTATCGCACGGTTAGCCCGAATACCGGCACGATTTCTCAGAAATTACTGGAATGCGGCTTTATGGGTCATCTCGTTGACTCCGTTGATCTTGGCGATCAAGCGAAGGAGAAATGGCGCCAACGTAATGGATCAAATCACGGCAAATAGGCGCGCTAGACGCAGCGACCAGAGCATTACCGACGGAGCAGACGGCTCACAGAGCCGTGGCTACAGGGTACGTTGATCCGCAGTAAGCAGGAGACGTTTAACCGGTTGGTCCTTGACGAGTCCGTCCACAATCTCCGGGACATCCGCGACCGTAACGCGCCCGTAAAAAAAGTGATCGGGTTCGACTAAAACCGTCACGCCGGTCGCGCATTGATCGAGACAACTCGATGTGCAGACGCGCGCCTCGAGCTTGGCAAGTCCACGCGCGGCAACCTCCCCTTTCAACGCTCTATAGACTTCTTCCGAGTCTTTGGCCGCGCAGCATCCTTTCGGGTTGTCCTCGGCCCGACGATTGATGCAGACAAAGAGATATCGCTTGCGTTGCAAAGAGGTGAGATTCGAACAGGCCGAGCCGGACGTCAAAAGCCAAACATCAGCCGCCAGATCAGAAGCAAACGACGGTGACGAACTTCGAGCGTCTTGTGCAAAGTGAGTTGCGCCACACAGTCATGCCGGATATTGAAAACGACAAAGGGGTTGCATGAGCACCAGGAAAGGCGTGATCGGTATTCTCACCGGGGGCGGGGATGTGCCGGGGCTCAATCCCGCGATCCGCGCGGTCACCATTCGCGCCCTGCGCGAAGGCTATCAGGTCGTTGGTATCCGCCACGGCTGGCTGGGCGCGATCAGCATCCTGCGTGATGAACACGCCGACAACAGCGAGCACTTTCAAATCCTGACCGAAGAGATCGTCAATCGTGCAGCACGCACCGGCGGCACGTTTCTGCATACCTCGCGGACGAACCCGTCAGCAGTGAAAAAAGAAGAGGTACCTGAAGCGCTGCGCGCAACGTTCAATCAAGGCAAGAACGATCTCACTTCTGAAGTCATCAAGAACCTGGATTGGCTGGGAATTGACTATCTGATTCCGATTGGCGGTGACGACACTCTTTCTTTTGCGACGCGTTTGTCCAGGGAATGCGTCAAGGTCGTGGCGATACCCAAGACGATGGACAATGACGTGCCAGGCACCGATTATTGCATCGGCTTTAGCACATGCGTCAGCCGGACGATTGAATTGTCGAATCGTCTCCGCACCTCGGCCGGGTCTCACGAGCGATTTCTCGTTATGGAAGTGTTCGGACGCTACGCGGGGTTTACTGCGATGTTGCCAACGATGGCGGGCGCGGCGAATCGGTGCGTTATCCCCGAATACAAATTCGACATGGAGCATCTGACCGAGTTGTTGTGCTATGACCGCGCGCATCATCCGAGCAAATATTCAGTCGTTATCGTTTCAGAAGGGGCAATGTTCGAAGGCGGTGAGATGGTGTTTTCCAACAGGACGACCGACGCGTTCGGTCATCTAAAACTCGGCGGAATCGGCGACCTGGTCTCGGCCGAATTCAAGGATCGTTCCGCCAAATACAACAAGGGCAAGCCGATCGAGACGATTAACCAGCGCCTCGGCTACATGGTGCGCGGCGGCGATCCGGACGCGATTGATTCGATTGTGCCGATGGCCTACGGCAATCTCGCGCTCGATCTCATCCTCCATGGCCTCCACGGCCGGCTCGTCGTCCTGAAAAATGGGCGCTACGACAACATGCCGATTGAAGTGGTGACCAGCAGCAAGAAAACGGTCAACGTGGACAAATACTATAACAAGGAGCGCCTGCGTCCACTCTACACCGATTTCGAAATGCAGCCGCTATTCATCATGGCGAGTGATTAGCGGAAGGCGGCAGCGAATCAGCGCCAGTGATGATGTTGACGCCAGTGAGCGTGTCGCCCGTAGAATCGGTGGGCACCGTAATATCCGAACCGCGGGCCGTAGCCATAGCCCCGACCGACGACGACGCCAACCACGGGCGGAGGAACAAAGAAGATCGGGCGCGGCGGCGGTGGAGGTGGCGGCGCGTAGTTGTAACTGGGCGCGGGCGCGCGGTAAGGCTCAATCACTTCGGTGCCCGCATTCGACCGCAGCGCAGATCCAAAGCCGAACGCAAACATCGCCAATACTATTACGACAGATTTTTTCCACATGATCGGTGTCCCTTCCGTTGTTTGTTGACCGATTGAACCCAATAATCACCGCGAAGTTTCCAAAGAAAGAGAAGTTGAAGGTCTGTAGTTGGTAGAATCTCACCTCTGCCCGCTCCATTCTTCCTTTTTACTTCTTACTTCTGCCTTTCGATATCGGGCATGGCGAAGCCGATTGCTTTCAAATCCGCGGCGAGCAACTTTGTCTGCTGTTTCGTGAGTTCGACCAGTGGTGGCCGCACCCTGGCCCACTCCGGCTCGTTCCGGCAAATCGCGATCGCCTGTTTTAACGCGGCGATCATGGATGGAAATTTCCTGTTACTGAACACAGCGCGCACCACATTTAACCGCGCTTGCTGACGCTCCAAATCCGCTGAGACAGCCCCGAAAGTTTTCGGGGCTACAGCCGATTCCGCGTACAGCTTGTGAATCGCCGCTGGGTTCACGTTGGCCGTCGCGGAAATGGTGCCTGCGCCGTCATCGCGCATATTGGCGAGCAAGAACGACTCGCTGCCCACAAACACGTCGAAACCGTCCGTCGCAAACGCGTCGAGAAAAGTTTTGGTGTTGTTCCAATCGCCGGAGCTATCTTTCATCCCGGTGATCGCGGTTGGATAAGCTTTCAGGAGGCGTTCGACCAATTTTGGTGTGATACCGACGATCGCCACCGGTGGAATATGGTAGAGGTAAATTTTCAGACGCGTGTCGCCGACGCGTTGCACTACTTCGCTGAAGTAACGGTAGAGACCTTCTTCGCTGACGTTCTTGTAATAAAACGGCGGCAGCATCAGCACACCGGCGCAACCGTGTTTTACCGCATGCGCCGTGAGCTCGACTGTCTCGGTGACCGAGCAGCAACCAGTGCCGGGCATCATGCGGGACGGATCGATGCCGGCCGCGACCAGGGCATCGAGCAACATCATTCGCTCTTCGGCTGACATCGAGTTCGCCTCGCTGTTGGTGCCGAACACGGCCAGTCCGCAGTTCTGCGAGAGTAACCATTGGCAATGCGTGATGAATCGTTGCTGGTCAGGCAAAAGATCGGCCGTGAACGGGGTTATGACGGGCGCGATTACGCCGCGGATGCGTTGACTCGGCGGCGAAATATTGGTTTTCGGCATCGCCAAAAGAAAGCCGAAAGATGCGCTCGTGGATAGCTGAGAGTTGTTGCTGTCGGGGAAAACCCCAGAGGACGCGGAGAACGCAGAGATCAGCCACGGATTACATTCGTTGTAGCCACGCGCCTGTGGCGCGTTTGTATTATCGCGAAGCGAATGTCGTAGACGGCGCGCAGCGCCATGGCTACAGTTCCCGGTCGGCCGCTATTTTTTTTCCAAGAGGGACAAGTACGCTTCGTAACCTCGGTTTTTCATTTCTTCCTTCGGAATGAAATGCAAGGCGGCGGAGTTAACGGCGTAACTTTGGCCGGTGGGCGATTTCGGGTCGGGAAAGAGATGGCCAAGGTGGGCGTCGCTTCGCTTCGCCCGCACCTCGGTGCGCTGCATATTGTTCGAAGTGTCCTGCTTCTCGACGAGGAGATCTTTTGAGATCGGTTTGCTAAAAGTGGGCAGGCCGATTTGGCCGTCGAATTTCTCGAGCGAAGTGAAGAGCGGTTCGCCGGTAATGACATCGACGTAGATGCCGGTGCGGTCCTTGTTCCAGAACTCATTTTGGAACGGCGTTTCGGTGCCGCCCTGCCGCACGACGTAATATTCCTCGGCCTTTAATCGGTTTTTCAAGACGGCGTCACTCGGGACCGGCCGGTTCGGATCGAAGCCTGTGGTCTCTCTTTTCTCTTTCTGCGCGAGAAAGAAAAAGTAGACCCCGCCGGCGATGAGCAAGACCGCGATGCCGGCACCGACGTACGTGCTGATCGCCGATTTTTCTTCGCTGGTGATTCGGCCCCCATTCATCTGATCGCGATGAACGCTATTGAATCAAAGATTGGCCGCGCCCGTCAAGCCGATTGGCGTTTCACAGAGCGGAGCCGCGGGGACGCGAGCGACACAGACGGGAAGCCCGAAGGGGTGAAGCTCGCTGGCGCGAGCGAATCAAACGCCCTACAGTTTCTGAGTAATCTGCGGATCTTTCGATCGAATGAAGCTGTCGGAGAAGTTTGAGGAAGCGCTGATTTATGCGACCCGGGTGCATGGGAATCAGATGCGCAAGAAAACGGGGATTCCGTACATCGCGCACATCCTTGGCGTCACTGCGATCGCGCTGGAGTACGGCGCGAATGAAACGGAAGCGATCGCTGCGCTTCTTCACGATACGGTGGAAGATTGCGGTGGCGCGGAACGGTTGCGCGATATCCGGGAGAGATTTGGGAATGACGTGGCCAGGATCGTTGATGGTTGCACCGACACGTATGAAATGCCAAAGCCGCCGTGGTTGGAACGAAAACGAAGTTACATCGAGCATCTCAAGGAGTCCGATGCTTCGACGCGATTGGTGTCAGCATCCGATAAATTGCATAACACGCGCGCGATCCTGGCTGAGCTTCGAAGAAACGGTCTGGAAGTGTTCGAACGGTTTGCGGGTAAGAAGGACGGTACGCTTTGGTATTACCGGACGCTTGTCACCGCGTTTCGCCAGCATGGGGATCATGCCGATCTCATCGACGAGCTCGATCGGGTGGTGAGTGAGATTGAGAAGTTCGTGGAAGAATGCATCTCGTAAACGTTGTAGCCACGCCCCTGTGGGGCGTTCGCATTGTTCGGCCAGCCATCGTTGACGGCGCACAGCGCCGGTGTCCGCAGCAAGTCGGCGGTCGCAGACGGCCATTACAGTTCCGCAAGACAGCAGCGACGGGATTCATTATTGCCGCAGTCAGCGACAGCGGCTACAGCGCGCGGGGCAGGCTTTCTTCAATCTGGTTGATCAACTCGGGAATATTGATCGGCTTGGCGAGAGAACGGTGTCCCTCAATGCGGAGACCCGTCTTTGCCTCAGGCATTGTGACTAGCGCAGTGAGAAAGATAATTGGCGTGCTGCGCAATTCCAGATCGGCCTCGATTTGTGCCGCTACTTCGGCGCCGTCTGTCTCTGGCATCATGATGTCCAGCAGGATCGCATCCGGCCGAAAATTGCGGGCACTTTGATGAGCCTTGCTGGCGTCGTTCTCTTCGAGCACCAGATAGTGGCCGGCTTTTTCGAGAAGGATTTTGACTAGATGCGTGCTTTCCCTGTCGTCATCAACGATCAGGATGCGTCGCTTTTCTTTGATCAGCGACCTGGCGATCGCATCGATCTCAGATTGATCGAACCAATAAACGTGAGACTGCGGTGGATCTTGTCCGACGACGTACGAGGCGTTGACGTTAAATCCGTTCGCCCGTTCGACCACTTGAATTACGCCTGATACTTCCGAGTCTATTCCATCTCTCACCGGCCTGAACGTCATGGTCTGTCCGTCGATCTTATCAGCGGGAATGGGCAAGTTCACTGTCGGCGGGCTGTAGCTCATAGTGCTTGCGTTAAGTTGATGCTCTCGCACGCTGCAAAGAAAAGTTCAAAGCAAATCTAATCCGCGGACGTAGGTCATACCATACCAGATCGGCGGCTGAATCGGCGGTCAGCGGCCTTCGGTCGCCGAGGCGGCCCAACCGCCTGCCAGGCCAGACCGTCGCTACAGCTATCGCATTCAAGGATTTTGAATGAAAATCCCAGTAGCGATGTC
>QHPG01000113.1 GCA_003219005.1 Verrucomicrobiota bacterium | reverse complement strand
CAGGCAAAGGTGGAACGCCTGCTACGGCGCGCGAAGGACGCGTTTCACCCCAAGGCTCTCTCACCGCCACGGCTACGGGCGCGGCGGCGGAGTGGGCCGAGACCGGGACTGTGGAGTGGACCTTGGCGTCGGGGTAGGCCGCGGAGTCGGAGTCGCTGTTGGGGTGGGTGTAGCTGTCGCCGTTGCCGTTGGTGTAGGCGTTGAGGTCGCGGTCGCAGTCGGAGTCGGTGTTGGCGTTGGGGACCCCGTCCCAGCAGGCGCCCGGATTGCAACCATCATCGGCGAGCCTGTCTTGAAAAAGCCGACCGTCGCATTGGCATTCTGAGGCGGTTGATCGGCATCAAACCGGAAATTATACAATGTGCCAAAGCGGATGGCATTGGCGTTGGGATTTTGCGCCAAAGTCTCACAGTTCCAAGTTATCGAACTCGGCTGCTGACTAACAGTCCACGGAGCACTGCTATAACCCTGGTCGTTAAACGTGCCATCATTTGCCCAACCGGGTTCCTGAGGCGGCGCGTGGAAGCCGACGTTGCTTATGTTAATTCCAGGTCCCAGAGGCACACTAAAGGATTGGATAGAGCGGTCCAGGTTCTCGTTATACAAAGCGTATTCATAGTGCCAGACTCCCGTTGTCGGATTGGTCACTTTGTAGCCCATGAACCAGATACCATCATTACCGGGGTCGGGTTGGATCTGGTTCACGGTCGCGCTTGTATTTGCCCAGGCCATGATAGCAGGTTGCATCCGAACCGTTGGGGCAAGAGGCGAAAACGTGAAGCTTGTTGTACCGCTCACGCTGAACTGGCGGTAGGACACGTTGTTGTACATGTTGCATTCGCCGGGATGTGTCTGGCACCACGTGTATTCGTGCGGGCTAATGTATGCCGCTTCGGCAAAATAGGTGGCACCTTGGTTGAGGTTTGTGTTCAGGTCGTTGACCTCCACGCGGATCCGGTGCGACACGCCGTCATGGTTATGACCGTTGTGATTGTCCGCGCCGGATTGGAAAGAGCCTGTGAAAGGATTGATCCAGGCGCGCGAACCGATTTGGTTTTGGTCGCCATTTAAACCGGCGGTGTACGGATCGGAGCAGCCCGGGCAGAGATGCGTGCCTGTTTGGCAATTACTGGTGTTACATGTCCCGCAAACCGTGTCTTCCAATGCAAAAAACGTGTGTTTCATCCAAGAGTGGCCGATTTGTTCAAAGCGGTCGTTGTTAAAGATCCCGACGCTCATTCGATAAAGGTTTTGCGGAACGACTGGGTGATCGATATTAGGCAGTTGAAACCAATCCACCGGCTGGTCGCCGTTGTTGCAAGAGTCTGTTCCTGCCGCCAGGCCAACTTGTGTTCCAGCGTTTCCAAATTGTTGTACGCTCTCGACGTCGCCAACAATGACATCGGGCCCTGGCACAGGCGCGTCCGCTCCAGCCGCGCCACGCAGCGGCGGCATCACCATCGATTTCGTTTCGCCGTTCACAAGCTGCTTTATCTCGATGGGTCGCATCGCCGCGCCGATGGAGATTTTTCCAACGACCGAACCGGCATCTGAGGGCCGGCCGAGAGCGTCGGCAAACTCGTTTGAAATCAGAAGCCTTCCACCTTGGATATTAAGTAACTGCCCGTTGGCATCGTAATCGTATTGAGGCCCGTCGATGTTGAAAAAGGTGAAACCGGTTTTCGCATCGTGCACCGCCAGATCAAACTGCTCGCCCGCGGCCAGTTTTTCCACGGCAAGCTGATTGAGGGATGCGCTTAGCACAGGAGGAAGTACCGCCGAATATTGCGGGATTAGCGCCATCGACCCCTGCTCAGGGCCGCGCAGGACATTATTGAATACGAGAATACTGAAGAAGGAATGGGCCGCGACCGTGAACCGCAGTTGCTGTACTTTCGCAGCTAGCGAGCCGTCCGCACTAAGCCGGTCAACATCGAGGTCTATCGTGACAGTTCCATTCTCCACAATCATCTTCTGGAGCGTCCCGCTCACGCGTTGGCTGTCGGAATTTTTCGGAGACTTACTCCAGGCAGTCCCAGGTGGATCGAAAAGCAAAACCAATGGGAGCACGAAAACAGTGAGTATTGTCTTTAGCATTTTCTGTTGGTTCCTCCGTTAATCTCGTCCTCGCAAGTGCAATCGCATTATCTCTCATGAGCAGATTGGAGAAAAGGAAATCTTTGGAAAAATTTGGTAACAATTTGGTTGGGTCGGCAAAGAGCCGCCACTCTTTTGTAGAGGCAGCCGTGTCGGCTGCACCGTCGGGAGTTCGCAGGCGGCACGCCTGCCGCTACAGCGTCCCTACCTCTTTCCTTCTACCAGCGCTGCGGCTTCTTTATCGAGCGCGGCAAAATTAGGCTTGCGCGGTTGCAAATAAAATTCGTCGATCACGATCTGCACCAGCGCGGCGGCTGGGACAGCGAGAAAGACTCCCAGCAGCCCGAACATGGTCGCGGTCGCCAGCGTAAAGAACAAAATGTTGACCGGATGCAATCGCATCTCTTTCCCGAGCACGCCCGGCACAAGCACGTTTAGCTCGACCTGATAAACAATCACAATCACAAGGAGCGCCAGCCAGAATTTTGTCGCGCCCAGGCTCAGCGCGACCAGCAGGATGGGAATGGAAACGAGAAACGCGCCGATGTTTGGCAGAAACTCACCCAGAAACGCGAACACGCCGAATATGAGCGCCGGCTGCACACCTATTAGCCAAAGTAATAGGCCGATGGAGAGGCCTGTGATCATGCCATTGATGGCAACGCCGCGCGCCCAGGCGATCATTTGCCGCATCAGGCGCGCGAGGGTGCGATGCGCTTGTTCGCGGTAACGATCGGGCGCGAGTGACAGATATGCGGACACGAGCGGCCGCGGATTGGCCAGGACAAAGACAAGCAACAGGATGGCGAACACAAAGCTCGCCACTCCGCCGACCAAACCGATCGTCGATCTTAGCAAAATGTTCCCGAGAGTTCCGGCGGCCGCCCCGGCTTTGCCTGCGATTTCATCCGTGCGCGGCAACGCCTCGCGGACTTCCGGATAACTCGCCGTGAGTGATTCGATGCGGGTGCGAATGCCTTGCCAGACCCGCGGCGTGCTGCGTATCAGCTCCTGGGTTTGCCGGGTCAACGGCGGAATCGCAAAAACAACAATGGTGGTAGTGACCGCGACCAGCACAAGCATTAGCAGGATGACGCTTACGAAACGAGGAACATGGTGTTTCTGCAACCAAATCACGATCGGGTTCAGGACCATCGCGAGAAGGAGGACCAGCGCGAACAGCAAAATGATCGGTTGAAGTGCCCGCAGGATCAGCCAGAGAATGAATAGGAAAAAAATCAGCCAAACGATGCGCCGCGCGCCGTGATAACTCAACGGCGCATGTCGATCTTCGTGTTCCGCTTCTTTCATGAAATGCAGCGCGATCTTCGCGCCACCAGAAAGCTAATCACGAATGAACACTAATGGACACTAATTTTGTCGGAGGGTCCCGCTGGTCGAAGCATCCACCATCGTCGGTGAAGGTTGAAGCATCCCGTCGTGTTGCTGCGCCCAGGGTCGCGTCGGCGCCGGCGCCGCTGCGGGCCGCGCTAACGCTGTAGCCGGCATCGGTGGTGCCGGTCTTCCGATCC
>QHPG01000112.1 GCA_003219005.1 Verrucomicrobiota bacterium | reverse complement strand
CGTAAAAGTTATTTTGAATGAAATCGTCATCTTCGATGCGGCCATTCACGACTGGCACTGTTTTGAGCGCTTCTACGCACGCTTTCACAAAGAACGACATCAGACCGAGTTTGATCCCGTTCTTTTTCGTGAACTCCTCTTGCTTGTTCCGGCGTAATTCCTGCACGGCGCTCATGTCGCATTCGTTGAATGTAGTGAGAATCGCGGCGGTGTGCTGCGCCATCACCAGTTGCTGCGCGATCTTGCGGCGCAACGGCGACATTTTCTTGCGGATGAACCGGCTATCCGTCTTCGCCGAGGCTACGGCGGACAGGTCGGCTTTCCCACGTCCTTTCGCCATGGCTAACACGTCAGCCTTGGTCAGACGTCCGCCTTTGCCGGTCCCCGGGACTTTCTCCGGCTCAAGCTTCTCTTCTTCGACGACCCGGCGGACTGCAGGCGAAAGAGGTTTTTCTTTTTCTGGCGCCGCTTTTTTCTCTTCTTTGACGCCTTTTTTCTCCGCCTC
The DNA here is from genome assembly GCA_003219005.1 of Verrucomicrobiota bacterium. Classification (GTDB taxonomy): domain Bacteria; phylum Verrucomicrobiota; class Verrucomicrobiia; order Chthoniobacterales; family UBA10450; genus Udaeobacter. Next base: position 3,820 of record QHPG01000112.1, on the reverse strand, counting down.
GGGTTCTTTCTTTTTTGCCTCGGATTCTTTCTTCTTTTCTTGAGGCGCTTCCTTTCTCGGTTTCTCCCCCTTCCTTTCTTCCGGTTGTTGCTTTGAATCGTCGATTGTCGCAACCACTTCCCCGATCTTCACCTCCTGGCCTGCGGGCACTTTGGTTTCGAGCAGGCCGGCTTTTTCTGCAACGATCTCGGTGGAAACCTTGTCGGTCTCGAGCGTAAAGATCGGCTCGCCTTCATTCACGAACTCGCCGGACTTCTTGTGCCAAGCGGAGACGACACCGCTGGTGATGGATTCACCAACAGCGGGAATTTTTACTTCAATGGCCATGCGCGAGAATTACCTAAGCTAATCGAGCGTCGCGGTCGAAGCGCGTTTCGTCAACATGTGCAACTGGGACCAATTATCACCGAATTGCCAGGCGCAATCCCGCTGCCTGCTGATTGAGTCCGCAGCTCAAAACGATTGCGTGGCGAGCTCTTGCTATGGGCGTGCGGGAAAGCGGAAGCCGCAAGGAAACAGCTGAGCCTGCGTGAAGCACAGGCGGAAGCTCCGCAGAACGCAAGGCCTGGGCCGCCAGGATGATTTGCCACAGTCCCGCGGCACCAACGCTCTCGCCCAAGGCGGGCTTGGCAGTGTAAACAAACGCATTTGGAACGACCGCCCGAAGCGCTCCGCATTCTGCTTGATCGACAAACGTGCCGTTCGCGCTCGCGATGACAAGATCGATTTCGCCTTGATCGAGATCGCGCAGAATCCGCTTCAAAGTTTCCTCCGCTTCGGCGCGCCTCGAAAAATATCCGCCGGGATGAGCGCATTCGATTGTAAACGAACCTTCGCCCGCCTCCGCTGCGCTCCGGCGTGGCAAGCGCGCAAGCAGTATTGCTCCTGCGCCTTCACTCAAGATCATTCCCCGCTTGTGTTTGCCGAAGGGCTCAATCGGAGGCGCCCGACAAAGCAATCGCCATCGCTGATAAGCATCGCATAACAACCAATCGATTTCTTCCGTCCCAACGACCAGGCAATGGTCAAGTGCCTCATTTGCCATGAGGTCTTCGGCCATTTTTATCGCCAAAAGGCCTACCGCTCCATCGCCGACCAGAGTGTAAGTAGCGCCGCTGATGCCGAGAATGGCAGCGAGATGGCTCGCCGGCGCATTGAACACAGTTTCTGGAAACAAAAGCGGACTAGCCGATTGGGCGCCTTCGTTCACGATGTCGCGGTAAAACCGTTTCGTGTAGATCACGCCGCCATTTGAGATGGCGAAGATGAGCGCAGTGCGTTCGACATTCTGGGAATCGAGTTTCAATCCTGCAGCGTTCAACGCGTCCAAACCAGCTGCTGCGGCAAATCGCGAAATTGCGCTAGCTCGGCGGAGACGTGGATGGGCAGCGCCTTTCAACACCGATTCCGGTACACGGAAGACGTTATAAGATCGATCATTGAACTCTTCGGAAATCGTTGTCGCGGATGCCTCATCGCCGTAAAGCAACCGCTCCCAGACTGAATCAACGCCGCTTCCGAGAGGTGTGACCCACCCCATGCCGGCGATCGCCAGACTCATGCTTTAAAGCTGCGCATCAGAATTGAAGCATTAGTCCCGCCGAAGCCAAAGGAATTCGAAAGCACGATGCGTAGAACAGTCGGTCGTGTTTCGTTCGCCACGATGTTCAGATCGAGATCGTCGTCTGAAGCGGTAAAATTGATGTTGGATGGGAGAAATTGGTGCTGAAGCGCCAGCAAACAAAAGATCGCTTCGACCGCACCAGCTGCTCCCAGTGAATGCCCCATCATGCTCTTGGTCGAGCTTACCGGAACGCCGTTAAAGAGCCCGCTGATTGCCTTTCCCTCGGCTGCGTCATTAAATACGGTAGCTGTGCCGTGCGCATTGATGTAATCAACCTCATTCGCTGAAACCTGTGCGCTTTGCAGAGCTCGCTCCATTGCTTGTCGCGGTCCGACCCCGGAAGGATTCGGCTGTGTGATGTGAAAGTTATCCGTAGAAATTCCGTAGCCGATAATCTCCGCCAGAACAGGCGCGCCACGCTCCTGGGCCAGCTCGAGGTTTTCCAACGCAAGAATTGCGGCCCCTTCTCCCAGCACCATCCCGGTGCGGTGTCGGTCAAACGGTCGGCACTTCTCTGGCGTCGAAGCTTGAAGCGAATCGAAACCTACGAAGACCATTTCGGACACCGCATCATAGCCTCCCGCCAATATGCGGCGGTAGCGACCCGACCGCACGCATTCGAACGCATGACCAATCGCATTCGTCCCGGAGGCACACGCGTTCGCAATCACCTGGCAGGGCGCGGAAATTCCAACGGCCTCCTCGGCGTCGATCACCGGCTTTTGCGCGGGGTAATTTGCGATCCACGTCGGCGCATGCCGCAACTCTTCAGCTCGACGTAATGAGCGATAGTAATGTTCGCCATAAGACATGCCGCCGCTTGTCGTTCCGATTACCGTCAACTCCGGTTTAAATTGAGGCTCCTGCGTTAGAACTTCTTTGAACGCCTGAATCATCATGTGCGACGCGCGATGTAGGCGATGGCCTCGACGCCCCTCTTCTTTGCCCGCAAGCAGGCGATCATCGGGGACTTGACCAGCGGTCTTACATCGGCATTGCGCGACCGAAAATCGCGTCACCCGCGTCACGCAATCTCGCGCCTTGCGGAGCGAATCGACTGTTTCGGTCAATCCAACTCCCAACGGGCTGACCACGCCTGCAGCCACAACGGCGACGCGAGCACTGACTTTTTTTTCATTCGGGTTGCTTGATTGGGCCATGGTTGGAAGGGAAAAATTGCCCCGCGATTTTCTATTGCTTTCCTATTCGAAGCATTTTACAAGTGAGCCCAAGCGAAAACGAAGCCCGGAAGTTGGTGGATTGTCAGTTGAGTTTATTCAGTGACGATTTGAAATCCGATAAGCGGGAACAGTGACCTGGCAACGTTTTCCAGAATAAACTCAATGGGCACGAAATTATACGTAGGCAATCTTCCCTTCAACACCACAGAGAACGAACTGCAGGAGCTTTTTTCACAGGCTGGAGCTGTGCAGGAAGTCACTCTCATGCAGGACAGATTCACCGGCAAGTCGCGAGGCTTTGCTTTCGTCACGATGAGTTCGGACGAGGAAGCTCAAAACGCCATTTCGAAACTCAATGGCCACTCAATCGAAGGCCGGTCATTAACCGTGAATGAAGCGCGGCCACGCGAAGCACGGCCGCCCGGTGGCGGCGGACGCGGGTACGGCGGTGGCGGCGGATATGGTGGTCGCCGCGAAGGTGGTGGCCAGCGAAGAGGCCACTGACGAGTTCGCGGATAACCATTCCGGCAGGGTATTTGGGCAGGGCTGGATTCGAACCAGCGAAGGCGTAAAGCCAGCAGATTTACAGTCTGCCCCGTTTGGCCACTTCGGTACCTACCCTCCTTTGTGCGAGCGATTCATATAGGCTCGCACCGTGTAGCTTGCAACTGGCCTCGGCCACAATCGCGAGTCGTCATTGATTAAAGGGATTGCTCGACTCCACTCGGAGATGACAAATGCACCGTCAGCTGTAGAAGTCCGCGATTGCCCCAACCACGTACCGTTGCGCTTCGCGCGAAATCTCCGGGTAAATAGGCAGCGCCAGCGTTTCGCGTGCGGCGCGCTCGGTCTCGGGAAAATCGCCCTTCTTGTAGCCGAGATATGCAAAACATTTTTGCTCGTGGAGCCCGAGCGGATAGTAGATCGCCGTCTCAATTTCGCGTTTGCCCAGATGCTCCCGTAACGCATCGCGCATTGGCGCGCGGATGACGTATTGGTGATAAACGTGATGATT
>QHPG01000111.1 GCA_003219005.1 Verrucomicrobiota bacterium | reverse complement strand
AAGGTGATCCGCAAAGTGTGCGGGCCGACCTGTTCGAAAGATTCGACGCGGTATATTGGATGCTGCATCTCGAACATTTTAGCTTAAAGGCCGGATGGGTGCAGGTTTTTTTCCGCTTTGCAACAATTGCCAGTCCGAAATCAATTCATACTTGTGAAGCTCAGCCCATGCTTCGACTAGCCGCTGTTGTCGTTGAGGGACTGAACCGGCGATTAATTCGACCGGCTCGACGCTGAAGATAGCAATATGCTCCTGATAATACGCGTGAAAATGTGGTACGTGATGGCGCTCTGTTGGTTCCGAGAACATTCGGATGATGATTCCATAAAAGCGCGATAATTCTGGCATCGGCCAATCTTTCAGTCGGTAGGCGCTTGAAGCGAATCTTTTTGAAAGCAAAACAGCCGAGCCCTTGCGAGCTCGGCTGTTTGTTAATTGTTGTTTCGGCTGTCGATTAGTAATCCATGCCGCCCATGCCGCCCGGTGGCATTGGAGGAGTTTTTTCCTTTTCAGGAATCTCCGTGACCAATGCTTCGGTGGTGAGCAACAGGCCCGCGATGGACGCAGCGTTTTGCAACGCCGTGCGCGTGACTTTGGTTGGATCGACAATCCCCGCCTTCACCAGATCGGTGTATTCACCGGTGGAAACGTCGTAACCTTCGTTGCCTTTGCGTTTTTTGATTTCCTCGACAACAAGCGCGCCTTCCTTGCCTGCGTTGTCGGCCAGCTGACGCGTCGGCTCTTCGACGGCGCGGCGCACAATGGCCACGCCAACTTTCTCGTCAGGTTCGAGGTCCTTGATGTTATCGAGCGCTTTTTGCGTGCGCAGGAATGCGACACCGCCACCTGGGACGATGCCTTCCTCAACCGCCGCACGCGTGGCGTGCAGCGCGTCTTCGACGCGCGCCTTCTTCTCTTTCATCTCGGTCTCGGTCGCAGCGCCGACGTTGATGACCGCAACACCGCCCGCGAGTTTCGCCAGGCGCTCCTGCAATTTCTCTTTGTCGTAATCGCTGGTCGTCTCTTCAATCTGACGACGGATCTGCGCGACGCGGCCCTTGATATCGACCTGTTTGCCTTCGCCTTCAACGATGGTGGTGTTTTCCTTGTCGATCGTGGCGCGCTTGGTACGGCCGAGGTCTTCCAGCTTGATGTTCTCGAGCTTGATACCGAGGTCTTCGCTGATGAGACGTCCGCCGGTGAGCACCGCGATGTCTTCCAGCATCGCCTTACGACGATCGCCGAAGCCCGGAGCTTTTACCGCGCAGACTTGCAACGTGCCGCGCAATTTGTTCACGACCAAAGTCGCGAGCGCTTCGCCTTCCACGTCTTCCGAAATGATAAGGAGCGGACGACCAGCTTTCGCGACTTTCTCGAGTAAAGGAAGCATGTCTTTCAAGCTCGAGATTTTTTTCTCGTAAATCAGGATGTACGGATTTTCGAGCACGGCTTCCATCGCCTCCGCGTTGGTGACGAAGTAGGGCGACAGATAACCTTTGTCGAACTGCATGCCCTCGACCACTTCCAGCGTGGTCTCGATGGATTTGGCTTCCTCGACCGTGATCGTGCCGTCCTTGCCAACTTTGTCCATGGCGTCGGCAATAATCTCGCCGATCGTCTTGTCCCAGTTGGCTGAAACGGTCGCGACCTGCGCGATCTCGCTGCGATCGCTGACTTTCTTCGAGAGCTTTTTCAGCTCCTCGACGATTGCCTCGACACCTTTCATGATGCCGCGTTGCAACGAGGTCGGGTTCGCACCGGCAGTGACGTTGCGCAGACCTTCGCGGTAAATTGATTCCGCGAGAATGGTCGCAGTCGTCGTGCCGTCGCCAGCGACGTCCGAAGTCTTGGAAGCGACTTCGCGAACGAGCTGCGCACCCATATTTTCATACGGATCTTCCAGCTCGATCTCTTTCGCGACCGTCACCCCGTCCTTCGTGATCGTGGGGCTGCCGAATTTCTTGTCGAGAATGACGTTGCGACCGCTTGGGCCGAGTGTGGCCTTGACGGCCTTCGCCAATTTCTCGACACCGCGCAGCAACGTGTGCCGCGCATTTTCATCGAATTGTAGTTGTTTAGCTGCCATAATTTAGTTTGTAGTTGATGGTTGAGAGTTGATAGACGCAATCATCCGATGATGCCGAGGATGTCGTCCTCGCGCATGATCAGGTAATTCTGATCGTCGATTTTGATTTCGGTGCCGCCGTATTTGGAAATCAGCACCTTGTCGCCCTTTTTCACCGTGAAATCGATTTTCTTACCGTTTTCATCGATTTTACCGGTGCCTAAAGCGACCACTTTCCCCTCTTGTGGTTTTTCCTTGGCGGTATCGGGGATGATGATCCCGCCCTTTTTCATTTCCTGCTCCTCAATCGGCTGCACCAGCACCCGATCTCCGAGCGGTCTTACATTAACTGTTGCCATAGGTTGTTTGGTTACTCCTTTTGGTTTTGTTTTTGGGTTGAGCCAGCGACCGCTGATCCTTGCGATCAACGATCGCTGGCAAATTGTTCGATTATTTTTTCTTGTCTTCGTCTACGACTTCGAACTCGGCATCGACAACGTCGCCTTCGCGCTTGCCCGCGCCTTCTTCGGCGCCACCACGCGGTTGCGCTTCAGGTCCGGGTTGTGGGCCCGGGCGCGAGTCGGCCTGCGCTGATGCTTGCTTGTAAAGCTCGGCGCTGATTTCCTGGAATTTGTTCTGCAAATCGTCGTAGGTCCGTTTCATCGCGTCGGTGTCGTTGCGATTGATCGCGTCGCGCACCGCAGCAATGGCGTCCTCGACTTGCTTTTTCTTATCGCCGGAAATTTTGTCTCCCAGTTCTTTCAACTGCTTCTCGCTCTGATACGCGAGCATGTCGGCGTTATTCTTGATCTCGATCCCTTCCTTCGCCTTCTTGTCCTCTTCAGCGTGCGCTTCAGCTTCGCGCTGCATCTTCTCGACTTCCTCTTTCGATAGTCCGGAGCTGCCCGTGATCGAAATCTTCTGTTCTTTCCCGGTGCCGAGATCTTTCGCTGAGACGTGCAAGATGCCGTTGGCGTCGATGTCGAAGGTAACTTCGATCTGTGGAACGCCGCGCGGCGCCGGTGGAATCCCATCGAGATGGAATGTGCCGAGCGTCTTGTTGTCGCGGCTCAACGGACGCTCGCCCTGGAGCACTTTGATTTCCACACCAGGTTGATTGTCGCTGTATGTCGAAAAGATCTGCGACTTCCGCGTTGGGATCGTGGTGTTGCGCGGAATCATCGAGGTCGCTACGCCGCCTGCCGTCTCGATCGACAGCGTTAATGGCGTCACGTCCAGTAACAGCACATCTTTGACTTCGCCTTTAAGGACGCCGCCCTGGATGGCTGCGCCGACCGCAACGACTTCGTCCGGATTCACACCCTTGTGTGGTTCCTTGCCAATTAGATCGCGCGCGACCTGCTGCACTTTTGGCATGCGCGTCATGCCGCCGACGAGCACGAGCTCGTTGATGTCCTTTTCAGTGACCTGCGCATCCTTGAGACACGCCTTCACAGGCGGAACGGTTCGCTGAACCAGATCATCGGTGAGCTGCTCCAGTTTCGCGCGGGTCAATTTCTTCTGGATATGCTTCGGCCCGCTCGCATCCGCTGTGATAAACGGCAGGTTGATCTCGTATTCCTGCGAGCTCGAAAGCGCGATCTTCGCCTTCTCAGCTTCCTCCTTGATGCGCTGGATCGCGTCCGGCTGCTTGGTGAGATCGATGCCGGTGTCCTTTTTGAATTCGGCGACGATCCAATCCATGATCTTCGCGTCCCAATCGTCACCGCCGAGGTGCGTATCGCCATTGGTCGCTTTCACCTCGAAAACGCCATCGCCGATTTCAAGAACTGAAATGTCGAATGTGCCACCGCCCAAATCGTAAACGGCAATCTCCTCATCCTTTTTCTTGTCCAAACCGTAAGCGAGCGATGCAGCTGTCGGTTCATTAATGATGCGCAGCACTTCCAAGCCGGCGATCTTGCCCGCGTCCTTGGTCGCGTTACGCTGCGAGTCATTGAAATACGCCGGCACGGTGATGACCACCTGCGCGATTTTTTCGCCGAGCTTCGCTTCCGCGTCGGCTTTCATCTTGGACAAAATCATTGCCGAGATCTCCGGCGGCGAAAAAGCCTTGAGCTGTCCGTTCACGTCCACCTGGACGTGGGCGTCGCCATTCGCAGCCTTCACAATCTTGTAAGGCACACGTTTCTGTT
>QHPG01000125.1 GCA_003219005.1 Verrucomicrobiota bacterium | reverse complement strand
TCCAGGTGTTGGTGGCGATGTCATAGATGCGCAGGGCATTGGTCACGCTGCTACCACCAATGAAGCCGCCGGCGACGTAGATCTTGCCGTTCCAGGCGCCGATAGAGGCCTGGCCCAAAGGGACCGGCAGCGGGGCGACGTTGCTCCAAGTATTGGTCGTGTAGTCATACCGCGAGACCTGGTCGTACAGGGTCGGCACCGTGTCGGCGGTCTGGCCGCCGGCGACGTAAAGCTTGTTGTCGGTGCCGAGAGCTGCCTGGAAGGCATAACGGGCCGGAGGTTGATCGGGACCGGGCTGCCATGCGACCGGGCCGCCGCAGGTAGGCGTCGGCGTTGGCGAGCCGGCGGGCATACTGAGGTTGTACTTTTGGATGGAATCGGCCGCCGCAGAAATGGCCACAATAAAGGGCCTGAGCGATGGTTTCCCAGGCTTGGTCGTGTTCCGTTCCGCCAGCGCGAACGGAATCGCGCACACAGCGATCAGCAGAAGCAGGTAAAACACGCCTCGGATAAAATGCGCCTTAATGCTAGGATTAATTTGTTTTTTCATAAGTCTGGATTTATAAGCGGGATACTGCGTTTCTTTTTCATGAGGAAAGTTACGGGCGTGGTGGTAGACTAGGGCGAGGTCGTGGACTTAGTGCAGGCCTTGCTGTGGCTGTTGGTGCAGGCGAAGCGGTTGGACTTGGACCTGCTATTTCCCTGTCCGTGAAGGCATCTTGTTGTTGTGTGCCACCGATGGCCACGCGCCCGTCCACCCATGAAGCGAGATGGTTGCTGCCTATCGCCGAGGCGTAGTCGTAGTCGCCCGCATAGCAGGCTGCGACATTCGGATCTGGCTGAGCTGGCAAAGGAGAGACCACGTCTGAGTACGCCATATCAGCCTGCCAGGTCACCCCATTGTCGGCAGACTTGCGCCCCCACATCCTGTAGCAGGGGGTGTTAGCACCCGGCGTGCAACCTGTGCCCTCGCGTCCGTCGTACCACATCGCGAAGAGGCTGCCATTTGCGTTGACTGAAAGATTAGGTTGCCATTGTGCGGTGGTCGTGGCGTCGGTGTTCAACCTAAGTGGCGAGCTGAAGGTCGCGCCGCTGTCTGTGGAGCGGATGTAATAGACGTCACCGGGATCGGCACCGGCGCCGTGCTGGGCATAGACGTAATGGACCACGTGGTTGTAGGCGGCAGGCTCGCCCCAGCCCATGTGTCGCCAGTAAGTGCCGAACATAGTAGCGAAGTAACTGTTGTTGCTGCAAAGGCCACTGCCCGGGCCAGCAAAAGGAGGCCCGGTATAGGTGAGTGCCCAAGTGGCCCCGCCGTCGGTGGAGCGATAAATCATATTGGCGCGGTTGCCGAGGCCACCGCCCATTTCATTCATGCCCGCAACGTAAACGTCGCCTGTAAGCAGATCGCCAGTGATCTGAACGTCTCGGACGGAGCTGGCCCCGCCAAGCGGGAGGTTCTGCGGTGCACTCCAAGTGGCACCGTTATCGGTCGAAAACGTGACCGAGATGGGAGGCCCAGCAATAGCGAAGTTGTTAAAGGAAACGTACATCCGCCCGTAGAAAGCCGAAGAGGGATTCATGTCGCTCCAGCCAGACTCGCGGTCGTCGTTGCTGCTGTTGTGGACGCAAGCGCCAACAGCCCAAGTGACGCCGCCGTCACTGGACGTCCAGTCGCCGATTCCGGCATTGAAGCTGCCGCAGCCGCTAGCGAGAAATATGGCGTGCCAAGTGGCGTTCGGGCGGTTATAAAGGACAACTGGGTCACCGAAATTAGTTCCGTGCCCAGTGGCGAAAGGGCTGGGGTTAAGTCGGGTGAAGGTGAGGCCGCCGTCACTGGAGTAGGATGCGCCGGAGTAGTTGCTGGGCGCGATGCGTGAGTCGTTGTAGGCAACGACGATCTGGTTAAGGTTATCCGGGTTAGCCCAGGAGAAGGTCTCAGACTGAGTGACGTGAGGAGAAGTCTCGGCGCCGGTGATCAGGTCAACGTCGGTACCCCCGTACACGAATGGCGCGAAGAGCCTTTGCCAAAGCCGCGAGACGAAGCTGACGTTCGGAGCTGAACCGCCCTCTGCTGCACCGCAGGCAATCATGATCAGGCCGGCCCGAAAGTTCTCCTGCCTGTCGATGCCCAGCTCGTGAATCTGGGAACAGTCAAACCCTGGTGGCAGCAGAGTGGGATCGATGACCTTGATCGGTGGTTGATACTTTTGCTGCGCTTTGGCGGAGCTCGAGGCCGATGGCGACGACGCGCCAGACCCCAGCAGCGCCAGAAACACGCCGGCCACGACTATAAGCAGGCCGATTAACACACGCAGGTTAGAGAACCCGCCTTCGCCAAGGCTACTCCGAAAGCTTTCGCGAGCAGACTGGCGGGCAGGTGCGGATTGTGCAGTGTGTTTCTTTTTCATAGGCAAAAGCTAGGGGCGCGGCGGCGGGGTGGGCCGTGTCCTCGGTGTTGGCTGAAGCCGCGGCGTCGGCGTTACTCTGGGTGTTGATGTGGCTGTCGCAGTTGATGTAACAGTCGCTGTCGCTGTAGGTGTCACAGTTGCTGTTGCTGTAGGTGTCGGCGTTGCGCAGGGTGGCAATGCGGCGGGCGCGGTCGGAGTAAATGTTGGCGTCGGCGTGGCTGCCTCTGGGGGCGTGCTTGGCGTCGGCACCGGATTGCAATAGATTTCCATTGAACGCAGCGGTGTGACGCCGTCGCTAGCATAGCCACCTGCCAGCCAGATGTGGCCTGTGCCGGAGAAGCCTCCTCCGTCGGTGTCGGCCGGGAAGTTGCGGCGCGCGGTAACAAATGGCGGACCGGTATGCCATGTGTCAGGGCAGTATGTGTCCACTTCATTAGATGGGTTTGGTGGAGTCCTGCCACCACCCATGACCCATATTGATGGCGCACACGGCCGAAAAACGTCCGCGAACTTAAGCGCCCTGGTCTCGCCTGTCGCTCTTGGTATGTTGGGAATAGTGGTAATCGAATCAGCTACGGGGTCGTACTTGAAGGAATCGTTAGTATCGACAAGCGTGGTGCCATTCCAATCGCTGCCGCCAGCGGTATAAATAAAACCAAAGTAAGCTACGGTTGGTATATAACCGCGCGGAACGGGCAGGTGCGCACACTTCTGGACCCATATGTTAGTTCCAGGAGTGAACTCCCAGATCGTGTCAGTCATCGCTGTGTTGATCTGGAATCCACCCAGGATGTATAGCTTGTTATTGAACACCGCGAAGCCACCGGGCAGAGTTATGCCGTCAGTGTCGCCCGGCCAGGGAGAAGCGATGCTCTCGATAACGTCGGTGACCGGATTGTAACGGAAGACGCGGGCAGTAGCCGTCGTTTGGCCGCCTGCCGAGCCGCCCACGCAATAGATGTAGTCTGTTCCTGAGTCGGTGAGCACACCGCAAGCCATGTCGCTGACCTGGTTATCCGGAAAGGTGGCTGACTTAATAGCCCAGCTATTTGAGGTCGGATTGTACTCAAACGGGTGTGTGAAATCGTTGCCCACTTCATCCATGCTGCGGCCGCCCACGGCATAAAACTTGTGGTTGGCCGGGAAATAGACGCCCACCATGCGAACACCGGTACTTGGCATATCCGGCCCCGCTAACCAGCCAGGGCCCGTGCAAGATTGTGCCCGCGCCTGCTGCAGGCCCAGGACAAATGGGATTAAGCAGGCAGCCATTATTAGAAGCAATGAAAACGCGCCTCGCTTAAGATGCGCCGTGATGTTTGGATGGATTTGTGTTTTTATAGAATCCTCACTTGCAAGCGGCGCGCCGATTGTGAGTAGCTGCGCAGAAAAAGTCGAGACTTTTTTTCGCGCTTAAAGAAGGAATCCTAGCGCTGTGCAACAAAAGCGGCGTCAAGGCGCCGCACTCCAAGGCGCGCTCCGCGCGCAAAAACATTGGTGTGAATTAGTGTCCATTCGTGGTTAGATCTGGTCTGATGCGGAGGTGCCAAGATGAAGAAGCGCGCTGATTTCCAAATTCGTGCGGCACACGCGGAAGATGTGCCGATCATCCTTCAACTCATCCGCGACCTGGCCACCTACGAGCGTGCGCCCCACGAAGTCACCGCGACGGAAAAACAGTTGGCCGATGTTTTGTTTGGCAAACGACCGGCAGCGGAGGTGCTACTCGCCTTTGAAGGGAAATCGCCGGTCGGGTTCGCGGTTTACTTTTACAACTTCTCGACATGGCTAGGCCGGGCCGGGCTTTATCTGGAAGATTTGTTCGTGAAGCCGGAGAAGCGCGGCAAGGGTTATGGTCGCGCGTTGCTGGTCGAGCTTGCGAAGATTGCGTGCGAGCGCGGGTGCGGCCGGATGGAATGGGCGGTGCTCGATTGGAACGAACCGGCGATGAAGTTTTATCGCACACTTGGGGCCAAGCCAATGGATGAATGGACTGTGTTTCGATTAACGCGCGATGGGATCGCCAGGCTGGCGAACGCAGCCGACACGGCTGCCACCACAAAGTCAGTCGAGCACGATTAAGAGCACGAGCAGGAGCACGAACTCACAGTGGCAAAGGAAAATACAAAGATCGAGGACTACGGGTTTCTCAGTGACACGCAAACCGGTGCGTTGGTGAGTCGTGACGGATGCGTCGATTGGCTTTGCTTCCCTCGATTTGATTCTGGCGCGTGTTTTGCATCGCTGCTGGGCGACAGTAAAAACGGGCACTGGCGTTTTTTCCCGGAAGAAAAAATTGAAACAATTCGCCGCCGGTATCGGGGCGAGACGCTGATTCTTGAAACGGAAATCGAAACCAAGAGCGGCGCTATTCGCCTGATCGATTTCATGCCGCCGCGTGGCGAGAACCCGGACATCATCCGGATCATCGAGGGATTGCGTGGCCAGGTGCGGATGCAGATGGAACTGATCATCCGCTTCGGTTACGGACAAATCGTGCCATGGGTGCGGAGTCGCAAACGACACGATGGTCTTGAAGCTATCGCCGGCCCCGATGGTTTGATCTTGCGAACGCCGGTTGAAACGCACGGGAAAGACTTAACTACCGTAGCCGAGTTCAGTGTGGCGAAAGGCGACCGCGTTCCGTTTGTGCTGACATGGTTCGCCTCTCACTTAGAGCCGCCGAGAAAAGTAAATGCCGAGCACGCATTGCGAGACACGGAGGTATTCTGGAGTGACTGGGCGAAACAATTTCATAGCGAAGGGAAATGGCGCGATGCAGTGGTGCGCTCACTGATCACGCTTAAAGGACTGACTTATGCGCCTACCGGTGGGCTGGTAGCCGCTCTTACAACTTCGTTACCAGAGCAAATCGGAGGCGTGCGTAACTGGGATTATCGTTTCTGCTGGTTGCGAGATGCGGCGTTGATCTTGCTCGTGTTAATGCGCGCGGGCTATCGCGAGGAAGCCACCTCCTGGCGCCACTGGCTGCTGCGCGCCATCGCGGGCAGCCCGGCACAAATGCAAACAATCTACGGCGTCCAAGGCGAACGCCGTCTCGACGAGTATGAGATTCCCTGGCTATCCGGTTATGAAAACTCCAGGCCGGTGCGCATCGGTAACGCAGCTTCAAATCAATTTCAGCTCGACGTCTATGGCGAAATCCTAGCCGCGGCGTGGCAGGGTCATCGTGCCGGAATCAAAATGACCGAACCCGACTGGGCGCTCATGGTCGCGATCATGAAATTCCTTGAGTCGCACTGGCACGAACCGGATGAAGGAATCTGGGAAGTCCGCGGCGGTCGCCAGCATTTTACGCACTCGAAAATGATGGCGTGGCTGGCGTTCGATCGCGCGATCAAACTGGTTGAGGAATGCGGCTGCGCGGCCAGCGAGAACTTTGCTCGCTGGCAAAAGATTCGGGATCAAATTCACGCGCAAGTTTGCGATTGCGGTTACAACACCAAGAAGAAGGCGTTCACACAGGTGTATGGGTCCGATGCGTTGGACGCGAGCCTTCTTACCATGCCACTTGTCGGCTTTCTGCCGGTTAATGACGAGCGCGTTCGCAATACAATCGAGGCGATTGAACGTGAACTAATGCAAGATGGGCTGGTGCTGCGCTATCGGCCACAGGAAGAGGGCATCGATGGATTGCCAGGTACCGAAGGAGTATTTCTTCCCTGTTCGTTTTGGCTAGCGGATTGCTGGCACCTCCTCGGTCGTAAAAAAGAAGCGCGGGAATTATTCGAACGTCTGCTCGATCTGCGCAACGATCTGGGGCTGCTCTCGGAAGAATACGATCCACGCCACAAGCGCCAGTTGGGCAATTTCCCTCAGGCTTTCTCTCACGTCGCATTGGTAAGTTGCGCGCGGCTTCTTGCCGATGAGGACGTGTTGCCGATTGGACGCGATTAAACCTGCGTCTCACTTGAAGAAACGAGCCGCCGGATCAGATCCTCGGTGGCAACAATCCCGCGAAAATTTTTCTTTTGATCCACGACGGCGGCCAGACCAAGCCGAGCAGCGCGCAATTGCTGCACGATTCGGTAGGCAGGCTCCTCCTCCGTGGTCGTCACAATGCGCCGGATATAATTGCCGAGCGGTTTATTTCCGTCGTGGTCAAGCAGAATATCGAGGACGTTGACTAGTCCCGAGGGTTGCCCTCCCGGCGGAACCACCGGCAGACGATCAACGTCGGAAGCAGCTGAGAGCTTCAACGCTTCCTGAGTTGACGCGCCCGGCTGCAACGCAACGACCTTGGCCGCGGGCAACATCACGTCACGAACTTTGACCCCACTAAAGTCCACGACGTTATGGATCATCGCGCGCTCGGTCGCTGTGAGAGAGCCTTCCCGCTCGCTTTCAGTGGTGATCTGTTTTAGCTCTTCGCGCGCAGCAAAAAGCCGGGCATGTTTCGCGGCAGGAGCCGGCAGCAGCAGCTTGCCAAGTCGTGCACCAAGTTCGAGCAAAGGCGAAAACAACATCACCGCCAACTCGAGCACCCTGGCAAGCCGGGCTAACGCGCGAAACGGAAATCGCCGGAACAGCGACTTGGGTAAGATCACGAGCAGGAAGAGATAAACTGGAAGCGCGATTACCAGCGCCAATAAGTAACCGGCGTGGCCGCACAATCGAACGAGCTGGCTGGTCAGCAGGAGCAGCCCCAGTATGTCGGCTGCATTCGTGAAGAGCAGAACAGTCGCCAGCAAGCGTTCCGGGTGTTTGAGCAGACGATCGAGCCGCCGGGCCGCGGGTACGCCGCGCTTCAGATTCTGGCGCAAACGCACCGGATCGATCGAGAGCAGCCCACTTTCAATTCCGTTAAAGAAAAACGAAACAATCCAGCAACAGAAAATAATGAATCCCACAATCATGCCGCTGCCTCGAATACAGTTGTTTTTTCCAGCAGAACTTCCTCGATCCTTTTACGGCCGGAGCGACGCACGGTAATGGCAAGACGTGGGATCTCGAGCTTTGTGCCGGTGGGCGGCACATACCCCAGTCGCGTGAAGACGAATCCGCCGATGGTGTCTATTCCTTCCGCGTCGATTCGAAAACCAAGATATTCGCGCAAATCGTCCAGACGCGCGTTGCCGCTAACGAGGAATCTGCCGTTTCCGAGCGGCTCGATATAAAGGGCGACATCGCCCCGCGGTAGCGCATCACTCAGAATCTGTTCCACGATATCGTCCCTGGTGATGATTCCTTCGGTCCCGCCGAATTCGTCAACTACCACTGCCATTCCCTGGGGATGAGTGAGAAAACGCTTGAGCAACTCCAGCGCGGGCATCGTCTCGGGCACAAAGGAGGGAGCGATGAGTTTTTCGGTGTAATGTTCCGATGGATCGAGCAGCAACAATTTCACATCGATGATCCCGAGAATTTGATCGGGCGTATCGACGTAAACCGGGACTCGGCGATGTCGTTTCTCCTTCAAGCGCGCGACCGCATCTTCGTTAGTCAAATCATCTGGGAGCATGAAACTATCCACGCGCGGCGTCATACAATCCTTGGCTGTTTTATCGCCGAGCTTGAAGATTTCCTGGATCATTTCCGCTTCGCCTTCATACAAGGCGCCCTCTTCTTCACCCATTTCAATCAGCGTCTCCAATTCCTCATCGCTCACGCGTGCACGGGTGCGCAGGTGCCCAGGCGTGAGAAGATCGACCACATAAGCGCTGACCGTCTCGAGTCCACGACCCATGCGGTCCAGCAGCGGCATCGATATCTTCAGGGTGAAAGCGCTGATTGCTGACAGCCTGTAAGGCGCCGAAATCGCGAGCAGTTTCGGAATCAAATCACAGAGCAACACCACAATGGCAAAGATCGCAATTCCAGCCAGCCACTGCGGAACGCGCCCTGCCAGCGGGCCCTCCCACAGAAAGAGAAGGCACAACACAACCAGGATCACATTTACCAAGCCGTCGCCGAGCAGCAGAACATTCAGAACCCGACGCGGATTTTCGCGGAAAAGTTGTATGAATTTCGTAAGCCCGGAATGATGCGTCTCCAAGCGATGCAATTGATGCGGCTTGAGTAGAAAAAGCGCCGTCTCTACTACGGAAAAGAGCGCAGAGCACAAAATCAAAATTGCGATGGCGGCCAGCAACATGACCAGGGTCAGGCCAGTCATCTTCTGTGGCACGGCGTCGCGCGCCGCAGAGGTCGCCTCTCCCTCGCGAGGGAGAGGAGGCGGGTGAGGGGGTTCTCGGAAGAGCTGATAGTTGGTGGTTTGCTCATTATCTGAGCTGCGAGCAAATTAAGCTTTCCATGAGCAAAGGCGAGAGGATTTCGCAGTTGGTGGCTGAGCTGGGTGATGACGATATCGATCCGGGTCAGGCGGACGTCGCAAAGCACCCGTTTTACCGCGCGTTTTTCCGTTGCTGGAATGAACAACGTTATTACGAAGCACACGATGTCCTCGAGCAGCTTTGGCTGAAGACAAAATCGTGCGATGCGGATTTCTTTAAGGGATTGATCCAGGCAGCCGGCGCTTTTGTCCACCTTCAGAAGCGATTCGAACACCCATCGCACCCCAAGCACAGCAGGCGTTTAGCGCCAGCGGTGCGTTTGTTCCGGCTCGCGGAAAGCAATCTGTCAAAGTTCGCCCCGCGGCATCATCGGCTGGATGTGGCCGCGTTTTGCCAGCTCTTACACGCGTATGCTGATCAAATTGTGGCGTCTGATTATAAAACCAACCCCTGGTCACCCGAAACCGCGCCGAAACTGAAGCTGGACGTTAGGTAGGGGCGGTTCACCCGAGCCGCCTTGGCGATTGAGGTCAATCGCCCCTACCTCGTAAAAATCAATTTCGTTCCGGCGATAAGGAGGACCGTCGCCAGACACAGCGAAATCACTCTGACCGCAAAACGTCTGCTGCCCAAATGCGACCCGAAAGCCCCGCCAATGATTGCGGCTGTTGCAAGAATCAGACCCAGCGAAGGAATGGAATGGACTTTTGTGAAATAGCCAACCAGCCCGGCGATCGAGTTTACCCAAATGAACAGCGCTGAGACAGCAGCGGCTTGCCGGATGTGCGCCCATCGACAAAACAAGAGGAGAGGCGTGAGAAATATTCCGCCTCCAGTTCCAGTTAGCCCCGCAAGAAATCCGAGACCAGCTCCGACACTTACCGCCAGCGGTCGCGAAGGAGGGAACGTTTGTGGCGGGTCGCTTCGGCGAAAGATTAGTCGCGCGGCCGAGAAAAGCAGAACAATCCCGATCAAAATCCTTAGAACCGAAGCAGACGGTTGCAGGTAACCGCCGAGATAAGCAGCCGGAATCGAGAGCAGCGCAAATGGCCAGAAGAGTTTCCACGAAAAATGACCAGCGCGCCAGAATTGAAACGCGCCAATTGAAGCGACCAAGATGTTAAGCACAAGCGCCGTCGGACGAATGGCGGTCGGTGCTATTCCGAACAGCGTCATCGTTGCGATGTAGCCCGACGCCCCCGCGTGGCCGACCGACGAGTACAGAAATGCGATCACCCCGATGGCGAAAAACAGAAGAATGAGCTGCGTATAATCCATGTTCATACACGCGTGTCATTCTGAGCGAAGCGAAGAACCTCTCATTTGGTGATCGATCACGCTTCTTAAATAGCGTAATTTGACGTGCTGCGTGAGGTTCCTCGCTCCGCTCGGGATGACAATCCTTTCGTTTATTACCGCATCGCGACGCATTGCGACAAGCTACTTCCGCTTTGGATTTCTCGCGCTAACGTGGTTAGTGACAGCAAATCATAGCGATGCCGATCCGACACCGGCGTCTCCACAGCGCTCATCCCGAGATGTCGGGACTACAGAAGAACGCGAGCACACGAACCGACTCGCACACGAGAAGTCGCCTTACCTTCTTCAGCACGCGCACAATCCGGTCGATTGGTACCCGTGGGGAGAGGAAGCGTTCGCCAAGGCGCGCCATGAAAATAAACCAATCTTTCTCTCGGTGGGTTATTCCACTTGTCACTGGTGCCACGTGATGGAACACGAATCGTTCGAAAACGAAGAAGTGGCCGCGATCATGAATCGCGACTTTGTGAACATAAAGGTGGACCGGGAAGAGCGGCCCGATGTTGATCGCGTTTACATGACCTTCGTGCAGGCAACGACCGGCGGTGGCGGCTGGCCAATGAGCGTCTGGTTGACGCCAGATTTGAAACCGTTTGTGGGCGGAACTTATTTTTCGCCGGAAGACCGATATGGTCAGCCCGGGTTCAAGAAAGTACTCGAAAAAATCGTGACCGCCTGGAAGGAAAATCACGATAAGATTGTCGAGCAGGGCGGCAAAATCGTCGCGGCGCTGCGCGAATCGCAATCAGGAGGCGCCGGTGAAGATAAGATCGACGCGTCGATCTTCGAGATCGCTTACAAGCAGATCGATCGCAGTTACGACCCAAAGGACGGCGGCTTTGGTAACGCTCCGAAATTTCCGCGGCCAGTCACGCTCAGTTTTCTGACGCGATTCTACGCGCGCGATCCAAAGAGCGATGCTGGCAAACAAGCGTTCGAAATGGCGCTATTCACCCTGCGCAAAATGGCGGCAGGCGGCATGCACGACCACATCGGTGGCGGATTTCATCGTTACTCAGTTGATCGTTACTGGCACGTGCCGCACTTCGAAAAGATGCTTTACGACCAGGCGCAACTTGCGGTCGCTTACCAGGACGCGTTCCAAATCACGAGAGACAAGCAATACGAATCAGTCGCACGCGACATTCTCGATTACGTCGCCCGTGATATGACGTCTAAGGAAAGCGGCTTTTTCTCCGCCGAAGATGCGGACAGCCCCGTTGTAGCCACGACCCCTCGGGACTTGTCCGCCGTAGCCTCGGCGAAGGCGGATGACCGCGGCCATGTCGAGACTAAGGAAGGCGCATTCTACATCTGGACGAAAAAAGAAATCGACGAAGCGCTCGGTGATGCCGCTGAGATTTTCGATTTTCATTATGGCGTCCAACCGCACGGCAACGCACCGGAAGGAAGCGATCCGCAGGATGAATTCCGCGGAAAAAACATTTTAATCGAACGTCACACGAACCGGGAAACCGCTGAGCATTTTAAGAAAACCGAAGAGCAAATTGCGAAATTGCTCGCGCAAAGCCGCGAGAAATTGTTTGCTATTCGCAGTAAACGTCCGCGCCCGCATCTCGACGACAAGATCATCGCTGCATGGAACGGTCTGATGATCTCTGCGTTTGCGCGCGCCGCTCAGGCGCTCGACGACGCGCATTACCTGGAAATTGCAGTCCGTGCCGCAAATTTTCTGCGGACAAACTTGTACGATTCACCCGGCAAGATTTTGTATCGCAATTATCGAGGCGGCCGCAGCGGCATCGAAGGTTTTGCAGACGATTACTCCTTTGTTATCCAGGGTCTTCTCGATCTTTACGAAGCGTCGTTCGATGTCGCGTGGCTGAAATTTGCGGTCGAATTACAGGAGACGCAGGACCGCCTGTTTTTCGACGAGAAAAACAGCGGCTACTTCAGCACGAGCGGCAAAGATGAGAGCGTTTTCCTACGGATGAAAGACGATAACGATGGCGCGGAGCCGGCTGCGAGCTCAGTCGCAGCGCTGAATCTTTTGCGGTTATCGCAGCTCCGCGACGATCCGGCGGCTGCCGGAGCGGCGCGCGCCCGAAAAACGATCGACGTATTTGCAACCACGCTTTCGCATTTCCCCAGCGCCATGCCACAAATGCTGGTGGCGCTCGATTATTCGTTAAGCAAGCCGCGACAAATCGTGATCGCCGGGAACAAGGACGCGCCGGAAACGAAGGCGCTGCTTAAAGAAGTGCACCGTCATTTCCTGCCAAAAACAATCCTGCTTCTCGCGGATGGCACCGAAGGTCAGAAATATCTCGGCGAGAAAAACGAAGCCATCCGTGCGATGTCGCTGGTTGACGGGAAACCAGCCGCTTACGTGTGCGAAAATTTCACCTGCAAAGCACCGGTGACGGTTCCGAGCGCATTAGCTGAACTGCTTTCGAGATGACAAATGAACACTGAGTGTAATCAGCAGCTGCACGACTCGGCCAGCAGCAAAAGCGACGTGACAAAAACCGGTCGAATACGAAAAATCCGTGCCCGATTCGGTCTCTCCCAAGGCTAAGTGTCCATCATGGCCCGAAAGAAAATAGTGCGACGTCTTCCACCTCTTTCGTCGAGGCTTACCCTCAAGGCAAAGGAGCACAAGGGAGCGCAGTTGCTCGAGATTTTGCGTGGCATCGCTATCGCAAATCAGCAGGAAGAGCAGCAGGTTTTTTACCCGATAAGAGAGGTAGCTCGTCGCTTTGCTGTCCCAGTTTCAACGGTATCGAGAGTTTATGATGAACTCGAAGAAGAAGGAATCCTGGCCAGTGTTCGCGGATCGAAAACACTGCTGCAAGGTCTCGGCGGCCGCCGGCAGCTGAGCGTGCTTGGTTTTGTTGGTATGCCAGCGCTCACATCCTCTTTCGTTACGCTTCAGGATTGCCGCACGTTTTTCATCCGGACGAGACGCGAGCTTCGCGCTCGAGGTTTTGCTGTTGCCACGCTATTTTACGATCGGAGCGAAGGTCAAACCGGACGTCTCTTCTCCCGGATCGACAAATACGATTTCGACACTGTCCTGTGGCATCAACCCGACCGCGCGGCGAAAGAAGCTGTGGCGCAACTCAAAGATAGTGGTGTCCAGGTCATCGGGGTAAGTGATCCCTGGTTTCCGTCGATCCGCTGCCGATACGAAGTGCAACGCGAGTCGGCCATCGCGTCGATCTTGCGCGATTGGCGCGCAAACGACGCAATCACATCAGTAGTTGTTGTTCGCGGGATTGAAATATCGGCGGCAAAGGAAGAGCTACTGAAAACATTGCTCGAGGAAGAAGGACTCGCCTACGAATTTGAGAGCGCCGGCGATCAGCGGCTTGCCGACTTTCTCAGGTCGCTTGCGGGAGATAAACGCCGCGGAATTATTTTCCCCTCGACGGCTGCGGCAATGTTTGCCTTTCGAGCGCCAGAAGCGCTCGGCAAACTGATGAGTCGTGCCCGAGTCGCATTAACCGGTGGGCCAGCAAGTTTTCCGTTTGCGCAAGTCCCCGATGTCGCTGCTGACTTGCTTGTGGTCGATTGGCAATTAGTCGCCGAGCGAATCGTCAGCGATTTGATCAATCGCAAAGCATTTAATCGCGCCGAGACAACGGTGTTCAAAGCCAAACCGCATCTCCGCGCGCTCCTTAGTCAGTACGCGCAGCGACTTTGAATTAGAGCGTTTTAACTTATGCTGTGGCCGCTGTAGCCACGGCCCTGCGGGCCGTCGGCGAAGGGCTCCGAGGGGGAACGGCCACAGGCCGGTTGCTACAAGATTCCATAAACCGGTCTAGATGCCGGTCGGTTGAAGCAGTTCTGTTTCAATCTGTTTCAAACTGTTCCCAAACTGTTTCATTCGCAACGCAGACAAAAGCTCCTTATACACAGCAACTGTGACTGGGTCGGTTATCGGTTTCACTGTCTTCGGCCATAGCGGCGCTTCGGTGACCGGGCGTCGATGCCCCCTACGCAGCTAACCTGCTAAGGAAAAGGCAAAAATGTATTGACATATCAGCGAAA
>QHPG01000124.1 GCA_003219005.1 Verrucomicrobiota bacterium | reverse complement strand
CCTTTTGGTGGTGGGTGCGCTGAGTTATACATGACTATCGCTTCAACGGTGGCCGCGAATGCCATACCGGTGCCGTTCGCCCCGCGCGACTATTTTATCACAGCAGGCCCCAACATCTGGCAGTTGAGGCCACCCCTTCCCCCGACGCTGTTTGCGACCATTCCAGACGGAGGCTGCGGACAGGACCATACCGGGATTACGTTCGACAAGGTCCCTGGGAGCGGATTTGACT
>QHPG01000110.1 GCA_003219005.1 Verrucomicrobiota bacterium | reverse complement strand
GCGCCCAGAGATCGACCCGGCCAGAGTCGTCAGTCCGTTTTTACTGCGGCATGCTGAGGTCGTCACGCCCTCGCCAGGCGGCCGGAACAAGCTGCGTGTTATCCCATCGAGTCTGAATCCATGCTCCGTTCCAATTACCGCTGTTATTTAAGAGAAAGACCAGCCCGCTTTGGTTAGCGCTGCCTGGGCGCTGCATGATGTAGAGATCATCATTCACGAAGAGCACTTGCGTCGGCCCAGCAGCATAGTGTTCGTGAACTTTCATGAGCGTGTCAATGCCGTTTGGATTGTTCGGCTGGGCGAGGTCCCAGTTAAAATAATCCTGCCAGAAAACACACGGATAACCCTCGTGCGTAAGGATCAACGCGTACGCTAGGAGCTTGTCGTTAATAATAGGACTGTCGCGCACGACGTCGTGGTTCTCCACGAAGGTCACAGCTTGGCCGGGCCGGTCCCACATCAAAACTCCGGGCTCCGTGAGATTACGCAGACCGAATCCGTAGCTGTCGCACAAATCGCGCAGGCGCCAGCGCAGCGGAAAATCAAATGCGCCGACTGGATTGTCCGACCATGCATCCGCTTCGTCGAGCCAATCATCGATTCTGCGTTCGCTATCCCAGCATTCTCCGACCGCGTACGGCTTGAAACTTGTGCCGCCGCGTAGGGCGCGCATTTCTTGAATCGAACGAACCATCCAACCGCCGTAACCCTTGACCATGTCGTAGCGGAATCCGTCGAAACCGATTTCTTCCAAAAGCCAGCGAGCGTAGTTAATGATCTCGGTGTAAACCAGCGGAGCGCGATGGCACAGATCCGGCATGTCACCGAATGTTGCGCCGTCCCAAGTCTCGTACTGGCTCGGATGAAAACATTTCCAGTCGCGGGGGAACTTGCCGCTCATAGGCGCGAACTTTGTCCACCGCCACTGGCCGTCGATCGGATTCAGTTCCTGAGAGTCAGCGCCGCTGTTATGGTTGAACACCAGGTCCGCGTACACTTGCAATCCCGCCGCATGAGCAGACTGGATCAGGTCGAGTAATTCGGTTTTGGAACCGAACCAAGTAGGCACTCCGCCTTTTTGATCCAACTCGCCGAGGTCATAGTAATCGTAAGGATCGTAGCCCATGGATTTCCAACTGGCTGCCTTGTTTGCCGGCGGCAGCCATAACGCCGTGAAACCGGCCTGCGCAATCGCCGGCAGTCTCGATTTGATGAAAGTCCACCATTGGTGTTCGCGATTTTCCGCTCGGGGACAGTCCCAATAAAATGCTTGTAACATGACACCCATAATTCGGCCTCCGTTTTTGCGGTGTGACTGCGTCGGCACGCTACACCCCGACCGATGTCTAACAAGCAGCGAATCAGGATCGCGCCGCCGGTTTGATGCAGATAGTCTCGCTCTGCAGTTGGTAGGGCGCGACCGCCGGGCGCGCCGCATCGTGCGAGCAACTGTGCGGACGGCTCGGCGAGCCGTCCCTACCACTTATGAGATGGCTTCAAAGTGATTGGCGGCAAATATTCTCCAGAGTAGGTGCGCATCCACCAGCCGTGGTCGCCGGGCTTGGTGAACTGATAACGATACCAATCCGCGCGGATGAATTTTGGCGGCGCATTCGGGAATGGGTTGCGCGCGAACAAACGAAGAATTCTTTTTTCGCCTTCGAGTAATCTTTGCACAAGCGCGAAGATCCATGGGTGAAACTCCGGAGGCGACATCGCGGCAAACCACATTTGCCAGTCGAGTCTCCAATGATACGGCGAAACAATGCACGGACGGCGGTTGACGTCGCCCGGTTTTCCTTTGAACTCGTACTCGCGCCATTCAGCATTGGCATCGGGAACCTCTGCGTCGGTGCCTTTGATGACGACTTCAAAGCGTTCGCGCGTGACGGCGCCAAACGCGCCGTAGGTATTGACCAAGTGCAACGGCTCAAAGCTGGCGTTCATGAGTTGCCGGCGCGAAAACAAATTGCGCGCCGGTCGCCAGCTTAGCGCGAGCACAATCACAGTGAGCACGCCAACGGCGATTGCATGTGGCAAATTCATGTGTGTCGGCAGTGAATGCGAAATGTGAATGAAGCGCGCGAGCAATCGGTCGTCGAAACACGGAATGCAAAGCACGATGGTGATGTAATTCAGCCACGAAAGATTCCCGCTTAGGATCAGGGTGATTTGAAAGAGGATCGTCAGTCCGCCCGCCCAATAGCAGATCGGCGCAGGTGCGAAGTAGAACCACGGCACCACAAGTTGAGCAAAATGAGTGAAGAGCACGCCGGCGTTGTGAGCCCAAGGCGGCGAGTGATGGAGATACCAGCTCAGCGGATTGGGCAGCGGCTGAGTTTCATAGTGGTAAAAGAGGCAGGTCAGATCGCGCCAGCACGGGTCGGAGCGCAGTTTGATCATGCCTGCGCCGAACATGGTGCGGAAAAGCACCCATACGATTAGCCACATCACCACGACTGGCGGACGGGTTTCGGATGGCCCGAGAAAAATCGCGAGAAAACCCGTTTCGGTGAGCATTGTTTCCCAGCCAAAGCCGTAGAAGGTTTGGCCGACGTTGACGAGCGAGAGATAAATCATCCACAGCACCGCCCACGTGAGCATTGACACGATCAATCCGAACGAGTCCGACCAGCCGAAGATACTGAAGATCGACAACGCGATGCCGCCCCAGATTGTCGCCATTATGAAACGGTCGGAGCAATTCAGAAAAAACAGACTTGGCGCGCGCTGAAACGAAACATAACGCAAAAAGCGCCGCACCGGTTGCAGCCCGCGTTCGCCGAGCAGCGGGATGAACTGATTAGCCGCAATCAGGAACGCGATCAGGTATATGCATCCGAGCGAGCGCTGGAAGCAGAACCGGGTCAGCCAGAATTCGGTGGCGAAATGCATTCCCGAACACCGAAACAATTCTAGCGCAGATCCGCGCACGTTTCCACGCGCGGCATGCGGGAAAGCTTACTTTTGCGCGGAGAGTTGCCTGCGCGCCGGAGCCTTGGCGGAGGCGGGCAAACTCGCATTCGCAATGCGCTCGTAAAATCTTAGTGCCTCGATGTCACTGCCGAGTTCACGCAGCGGGTAGAGACCTTTTGCAGAGCCGGCGCCCGGATCGACGATAAGATAATCGAAGCCGTCCTTACCCGCGATCACGACAAAGTGCGTCACGCCGCCCGGCAACCGCACACGCACTATGACGGGGTTTCCGTGCGCCAGGTTTGAATCGATGAGCTGATACGAGGGCAAGTCTTCGTACACGTGCCGAACGCGATCCGGCGCGAACCACGCCGCGCGGTCCCAATAAATCCAGCCGTTCTCGGTGTATCCGTCAACCAAGGGCAAAAACCAGTTTAACTGCTGCGGATCGACGTCGATGCCATAAAATTTGAATACCATCGCTGTGGCAGCCACGGCGCAGCCTTCGCCGCCGAGCGTGCCATTCTCTGGCACTCCGCCCAGCGGATCATCGCGCCATTTTTCTTCAGACTGACGGAACGACGGCACTCCCAGCTCGACGCGGTGAAAAAAATAACGCCCGCCGCGCGGTGGAAGTGCTCGTTTCCAAGTCCAGTCGATGTGCAACGCGAGCGCGGCAAC
>QHPG01000042.1 GCA_003219005.1 Verrucomicrobiota bacterium | reverse complement strand
GCGTTTCTCATGCTCGGAATTCTGGCGCGCAAGATGTGGCAGAGCGAACGCCTGGTGCGGGAGCAGAAGTGGCCGTCGTGGCATCCGTTCCTGCCCTTTCTTGGCGACGAGGTCACGGGCAAGACGATCGCCATTATCGGCACCGGACGCATCGGCCTGGCGATGATCAAGAAGTGCTCGGGTTTCGACACGAACATGCTCTGTTACGACCCGGCGTATCATAACGACAAGTACATCGCCTCCATCCAGGAGTTGATGGATCTGCGCCACGCCAGGGGAATCCAGAAGGAGAAGACCTGGATCAAATATGTCGAGTTCGAGGAGGCACTGAGCGGCGCCGACTACGTCAGCATCCACGTGCCGCTGTTGCGCGAGAGCGAAACCGACAAACCGACCTACCACCTCATCAACGAAAACACGCTCAAGCTGATGAAGCCGACGGCGTACTTGGTGAATTCCTCACGCGGTCCGGTCGTGGACGAGAAGGCCCTTGCCAAAGCGTTGAAAAACAAAATCATCGCCGGAGCGGCGCTCGATGTGTTCGAGAAAGAGCCTCTGCCGCCGGATTCGCCGCTCCTCGATCCCGAAATCGCCGACCGGACGCGGCTGTTCCATCATTTCGCCAGTGGCGCGCAGATCACGCGGCTCTCAGTCGATCCCGACAAAGGCATGGCCGGGCGCACGGTCCAGGCACTCATCGACGTGCTGGAAGGGAACTACGGCGGCGACCCGACCGAGATGCCATATGTTGTGAATAAGGAAGCGTTTGAGAAGACTTAACCGTCCGTCTCGCTCGCGCTGGAATCGTGAGAGACCATTGGCAAAAAAAAGCTGGCTCGGAATCGCTTCCAAGCCAGCTCGTTGGATTTTAGATCTTACGTCGGCTTAGTATCCATGCCGGTAGTAATGATGACGATGGTGGCGGTAAACCCGATGCCCGTTGTACCAGTAGTACGAGGGACCGGTGTAATAGGAGTACGGATATGATTGAGAATAATAGTACGGCCGGTAGTACCCATATGGGTAATATCCACCATACCCCGGGTAGCCATAATAGCCGCCCGAGAATCCAACCCCACCTCCGCCGATTCCGACCGAAATCTGAGCGTCAGAACGCTGCATGGGAACGAAAGCCAATCCACTTACCACCAATGCAATCAAGAGAAGCTTTTTCATGTAATTTTCCCTTCTTGTTTGTTGTTATGCGAGAGATGAAAACATCCTGCTAAGGATGTGCTCGGCGCCCTGAAATACGTGCGCCTCCCTCTATAATCTAATCGGATGCGGGCGGTCCCGTGGTCGCCAAAATCGTATCTGATCTGACGTGCCAGCCTTCGCTATCGGTATCATAGTCTAATCTTTTCCCGAAATCAGCCGCGCTATCGCCGCTTCGACATGGATTTGCGTGGTATCGAGAATTCGGACGCCGAATACGGTTTCGTCGCGCAGAATCAGGGACAGTTCCGTTCCGCCCAGAATCGCTCCATCGATTTGCGCACGGTCTTTCAGGCTCTTGATGATGTTCATCAAACGTTCGCGCGTTTCCGGCAGAATGATTCCCGGCACCAGCTCATCCATGTATTTGCGGTGGATGTAAACCTGCTCTTCTTCGTTGGGCAGAATCACCTCGATTTCCCGGGCAGCCAATGCGTCCGGATAAAAGGATGCTTGCATGGTGAAGCGTGTTCCCAGTAATCCCAGACGCTTTAGGCCCGCTGCTTTCGCGGCTTCGGCGGTCGCTTCAACGATGCTGATGAGCGGAATACGGGATTGCCGGGCGATCGCATCAAAAACAAGGTGAGGCGTGTTCGCCGCCACCAGGGCGAAAGCCGCGCCGGCGCGCGCCAGCTTTTCCACTTCTTCGGTCAGAAATGTGGCGAGCTCTTTCAGTTTGCTGCCTGTCAGCATCTCCACCGGCTTTTTCATGTCGAGGCTGTTTATGATGATGTATGGCGCGCTGCCGTCAGGATTGCGCCGCCGATACAAATCGAGGATCCGGCGGTAATATTCGACGGTCGTTTCCGGGCCAATTCCGCCTATGATTCCGATCCTCTTCATTTGCTCGCCCAAGTTGCATCGAGAGGGCGGCATCCGCGAGCGGGAATGCAACTAACTTTGCTTTAGCGGTGGCGCCAATACTAAACAGGGCTTCCTCCGTGGACGAAGATCACGAACGAAGTTGCGAAGTCCGGTCGCATCTAAACCACGAACTCCGAAAGCTTTCGTCTGCCACTCCAGCGGCTTCGAACTTGCTCACCAAAAATCTTGACGCCGATCCGGATGAAGCTAATCGGACTAAAACTGTGAAGATCCACGCCCTTCGGATTCCTGTCGCACTACTATTGCGTGCGGCCTACTCGACGCGGAGCAGACGCGTGCCGCTGCTGAATCAGGGAAATCCGCATTTGTTTTCGACGGCGTCGGTTATTTGCACCGCTGGTCGATGAATCATCAACATGAATTCACGCCCGAAGGCCAGGAAGACCTCAAGAAGTGGTCGGACATGATCACGATCAATGTCTATCCAGACGCTCATGATGGTGAGGCATTGGCAACGAAGGCGAATGCCGTTCTGGAAAATTACAAAAGTCACAAAGGTCAGGTGCTCAGGACTAGTTCCGTTCCGCGAACACCGAAGCAGCCTGCGGAGCATTTCATCGCCGTAGTTTTTGGCCGGCCAAATTTTATTGAACTGGCATTCGCTCGCTTCCAACTGGTGGACGGCCTCGGATGCTCGATCGTCTATTCGCATCGCATTTACGGCGAGAAAATTAGCGATCAGATGAGCGCATGGCTAAAAGACAACGGCGCGGAAAAGGAAAAGGCGTTGATGGAATGGAACGAGATTCCTTCTCCAGCTTCATTGAACAAAGCTTCGGGATAATGAAAGACCTTACTCAGGGCTCGGTCACCAGGCATTTGCTGCACATGTCGGCGTTTTTGGCTGTGAGCATGGTGGTGCAGACGCTTTATTTGTTGGCCGATCTTTACTGGGTGGGACATCTCGGAAAGGAAGCGATCGCGGCCGTTGGTGTGGCGGGAAACATGACGATGATCGTGCTGGCGCTCACCCAAATGCTGGGTGTGGGCACAACCACGTTGATCTCGCACGCCGCCGGGCGAAAGGACCAACCGCAAGCTGAGCTCGTGTTCAATCAGTCTTTCGTGATGTCGATCTTGATTGCACTCGCTCTTGGCGTTGTCGGATTTCTTCTACGCCCCGCTTATTGTGAATGGCTGAGCGCGGATGCGGCGACGGCAAACTTGGCAAAAGCTTATCTGCTCTGGTTTTTACCCGGGCTTTTACTCCAGTTTCCTCTGGTGGCGTTGGGCTCAGCGCTGCGCGCGACCGGAATCATTAAGCCGACCGTGGGATTCCAGGTGCTCAGCGTTCTGCTCAATATCGTGCTAGCTCCTTTGCTGATTTTCGGAATCGGTCCCTGGCCGAAACTGGGAGTGACCGGCGCGGCGCTGGCCACGTTCATTTCCATTCTGGTCGCTGACGTGCTGATCGTAATTTATTTCGAAAGGAAATATCATTACCTGCGTTTCCGTTTCCCGCTTTTCAAGCCGCAACCGAAAGTTTGGGGCGGGATGCTGCGGATCGGTGTGCCGGCCGGGGCTGAGTTTGTGCTGATCTTTGTTTACATCATGCTGGTTTACGCGATCATCCGCGGCTTTGGACCCGCAGCCCAGGCTGGTTTCGGCATCGGAGCGCGGATGATGCAGGCGCTTTTTTTGCCGGTAGTGGCGCTCAG
>QHPG01000041.1 GCA_003219005.1 Verrucomicrobiota bacterium | reverse complement strand
TAAACCGGTGTGAGTACATCTGCGCCTAACGAAAGTGAAAGTCGCTTCTCGATCCTGTTGGCGTTGTGCAGGTCGGACGTGATCAACATGAAGCCGATGTCGGCTTTCGGCGTCACTATGCTTAGGGTGAGCAATTGCGTCGATTCCATCGCGCGCACTTCCTGCACAAGCGTCGACAGATTCGTCTTGGCCGCATTTTGTTCTTCTCGGTTGAGCAATTGCCATTGACCGTACTCGATCCGGTAGAACAAGTGCAGACAATGCCAACCTTCCTCGGGAATGAGAGCAGTGTTTTTATCGGTCATCGCAATAGTTTCCGACGCGAAAGATTGCGGTCAAGAAGGTAGGGGCGATTGACCTCAATCGCCCGGGGCGGTTTCGGTGAACCGCCCCTACCCAGATGTTTGCGCCTTTGGCAGATGCGCGATGCAATATTCTTCACCGTCGCGCGCGACGCGAAAATCGAGATTTGGATCGGTCAACTCCGTTGCGCCGCAGACCGCGCACCGATGCAACGCTTCGTCGTCGCTGCGTGAATGGGCTTCGAAACGTCGTCGTCGTGTCGAGACTTCTTGGCGATGTCGCGCTTGGTGAATGATCTCCGGGCCGAAGAAGATGAAATAATTAGCGAAAGCAGCAATGAGCGCGGCGCGATACGAATTCGAGTTCAGGACAAATCCAACCAGCAAAAACGCAGCGAAAATCCAGGCAAGCCACTTAATTTTGACGGGCAAAATGAAAAGGATGTAGATGATTTGGTCGGGATAAAACCGCGCGAAGGCGAAGAACAACGAGGCGATGAGCATGCCGTTTGAAAAATTGCTGCCGAAGAAAAACGCGGCGATCGTTGTGCCGATCATCCCCACGAAGAAATAGAGCGTAAGCCGGAACGATCCCCACGCGCGTTCAAGACCTTCGCCGATGAACCAGAGGAACCAGAGCGCCAGCACGATCCAAAAGCTGAGCGTTTGCGGGACAAAGATGTAGGTGACCAGCCGCCACACTTCGCCGTGACGAATACGCGCCGGATCGAGGCCGAGCGCGAACCGGAAATTGGGATTCAACCACATCAGCGCCCACACCAGCGCGGTGAAACCAATCACAATTCGGATCAATCCCGGGATGCCAAGAAAACCAAAGCGGCGTTCGAGTTTATCAAGCCAGGTCATCGCTGGCCGAAAGTAGCTCAACAATCCCTCACCTCAATCCTCTCCCTTTGCGAAAGGGAGAGGCGGACGCCTGCCACTTCGAAGATTTGAATGCGCCAATGTCTCCTCTCCTCCTCGGTCGAGGAGAAGATGAAGGTCAGGAGTCGACGTCGAGCTGACTTGTTAATCGCCCACGCTCTTGCGCCACATTCCTCTGAGTCTAGTTTGGATGCATGACTGAAGCCGCATCGAGAAAGACGCCGCTTTACGACGAGCACGTGCGGCTGGGCGCGAAAATGGTTTCATTCGCCGGATGGGTCATGCCGGTGCAATACACCAGCATTGTGCAGGAACATCAGGCTGTACGAAACAACGTCGGCATCTTCGACATTTCGCACATGGGGCAATTTATCGTCGATGGAGCGGGCGCGCGTGAATGGCTCAACGTGATGCTCACAAATAACATCGACAAACTCGATGTCGGCATGGGCCAATACACTTTTCTTCTTAACGAGCGAGGCGGAATCATTGACGATCTAATTGTTTATCGGATCGGCGATCAGAAGTTTCTGCTTGTCGTCAATGCGGCGCACGCGGACGAAGATTTTGTCTGGCTGGAAGATCATCTTCCGACTGTAGAGGCGGGTGCGTCAGCCGCGAGGGAAGTCCGCCTCACAAACCGCAGTGCAGACTTTGGCGGGATGGCCATTCAAGGGCCGCGCATCAAGGAATTATTTCACGCCGTATTCGGCAAAGATGCCCAGCTCCCGCCGCGAAATATGATTGCCGATCTTCCATTCGATGGGGCCCGCCTACGCCAAGGCTACGGCGGGCAGGCAAATGTTTCCGTCGCGCGCACGGGCTATACCGGCGAGGACGGCGTTGAAGTTTTCTTTCCTGCAACGGATGCGGTGAGGTTTTGGAACGCCGTTCTCGAAAAGGGCAAACCGTTCGGAATTAAACCGTGCGGACTCGGCGCGCGCGACACGTTGCGCTTGGAAATGTGCTATCCGCTTAATGGTTCCGATTTGTCACCGGACCGAAATCCAATCGAGGCCGGACTCGGATTCTTTGTCGATCTGACAAAGCCAAATTTCATCGGGCGCGACACACTGCTGAAGACAAAAGAAATCGGCCCGCGAGAGAAGCTCGTGCCGTTTCGAATGAAGGAGAAAGGTCCGCCGCCGCGACCGCACTACACAGTTTTACAAAACGGCCAGCGTATCGGCGAAGTCACAAGCGGCACGCTTTCTCCGAGCTTGAATTGGGGCGTCGGGATGGCGTATGTCTCGGCGACGCACGCGAAGATCGGCGCAGAGATCGATATCGAGATTCGCGGGCAAAAATTTCCCGCTATCATTGAAAAGAAACCGCTCTACAAAAAATCAGCATCATGAATGTCCCAGACGATTTGCTTTACACAGAGACCCACGAATGGATTAAACGCGAAGGCGAGAATGTGCGTGTCGGCATCACCGATCACGCGCAATCGGAATTGACCGACGTGGTTTACGTCGAGCTGCCAAAGATGGATCGGCAGGCGAACGCGAAAGAAGCGGTTGCGGTCGTCGAATCCGTGAAAGCTGCCAGCGACATTTACGCGCCGGTCAAAGGAAAAGTTGTCGAGGTAAACAAGGCGCTCGAAGCCGACCCGGGGCTAATCAACCGCGAACCATACGGCCAGGGCTGGATTTTCGTTCTCAAGATCGACAACGCCGACGATCTCAAACAGTTGAAAAACGCTGAGGCGTATCGAAAGCAGATTGGTTGAAACCTGCTTCAGCGCCCCTTTTTTCTTGGCTAACCTATGCTTAATTTCTCGTTCGCCCCATGAGCAGCAAATCGAAGCCGCGTGAAGCAGAGCTTAACTTCGAAGGCGCGATGGATCGGCTCGAAAAAATTGTTGAGCAGATGGAGTCCGGTAAATTGCCGCTCGAGGATCTGATCGTGCGCTACGAGGAAGGAATGAATCTGGTCAAAATTTGCCAGGAACGGCTTACCAACGCAGAGCAAAAGATCGAGATCATTGCGCGCAACAGCGCAGGCAAAACCGTAGTTAAAGAGTTTGAGCCAACGCAGGAGACGACCGGGCAGGCGGCCGTTGCCGATGACTCCCAAGATGCAAATGACGAAATCAAACTCTTCTAAGACTGCTCAGACAGCCGAAGCGGCAGGCGCCCCCAAGCGTCTGCTCGACGGGATCCGCTCACCAGCGGATATCAAGGCGCTGCGCGAACAGGACCTGCCGCAGCTCGCGCAGGAAGTACGCGATGAGCTAATCAAAGTGCTTTCCCAAACGGGAGGACATCTTGGGCCGAATCTCGGTGTCGTGGAGCTGACGATTGCCTTGCATCGCGTTTTCAACACCCCGCGCGACCGCTTCGTGATGGATGTCAGCCACCAGGGCTACGTGCACAAAATGTTTACCGGGCGGCTTGATCGGTTCCACACCATGCGCCAATACGGCGGGCTTAACGGGTTTCTTTTGCGGACGGAAAGCGAACATGATTGCTACGGTGCGGGCCACGCTGGCACGGCGCTTTCTGCTGCGCTGGGTATGGCGGTCGGGCGCGATCTGCGCGGCGGTGACGAGCACATCGTGGTGGTCGCGGGCGATGCCGCGTTCACGTGCGGCATCAGCTACGAAGCGCTTA
Source organism: Verrucomicrobiota bacterium (assembly GCA_003219005.1). Classification (GTDB taxonomy): domain Bacteria; phylum Verrucomicrobiota; class Verrucomicrobiia; order Chthoniobacterales; family UBA10450; genus Udaeobacter. The sequence continues at coordinate 43 of QHPG01000041.1, read as the reverse complement.
ACAACGTCAAAGCGCATACCAAGCGGTTCATCGTTGTGCTTAA
>QHPG01000040.1 GCA_003219005.1 Verrucomicrobiota bacterium | reverse complement strand
TGCAAGGCAACGCCTTGGAATCCACCGCCGAACGCGTCGCGAACCTCGCGAATGATAATATCGCGGCACTTGCCGCCTACGGCGTGACGGCGGCAAACGTGACCGCGCTCAACACTGCGCGAACGACTTTTCAGGGCATCCAAACTTCGCCCCGCGAACTGGTGGCGGGCTGTAAGGCGCTGACGCAGTCGCTCTCGGAACTCATCGCAAATGTGCGAAGCTTTTTTCGCAACGAGATCGACAAGATCATGACGCCGTATAAAAAATCGAATCCCGATTTTTATAACGGCTATTTCGCAGCCCGCGTGATTGTGAATCGCGCGGCTAGTCACGCAGCGCCCAAGAAGCCCGCGCCGCCCCCGCCGAATCCGTAAGGGCGCAGCTCGGGGCAAGCCAAGTCCGTGCTTGTTAGACGAAAGTTTTCGTCTAATTCTCATTAGGTCCGCAAAACACCATAACCGCGCTTCGCCTCAATGAGAAGATTCCAATGAATACCGTCCGCCGTGTCAGCTACGTCTTTCTCTGCATCGTCCCGTTCCTTTGTTTCGTTGTCGTCGGCGTCCGCGCTTTTCGCGTCCCAGGAATCTATCAGGCCGCCGGCGTTGCGTACTTTGCAGCGATCGCGATTGCGGCGTGGACTCTGAGTGCGGGGGCGATCAGAGCCGATGTGCAGGGTCGGCGATTGCTCGGTTTGGCGGGGACACTCCTTATAACACCATTTGCGCTCGTTGCGCTTCTTTGGGTCGGTCTGGGCGGGCCATGGCAGGCAAACCCGACAGAGAACCAGATGCGGTATCTTGTCCTCATCGTTATGGCTACCGCAGTTGCGGGTGGATTCGTGGTGCTCAGAGAAGCACTCAGTCAAGCGAGTGAATGCTTTTATGCCACCCTCGGCTTCGCGGCAATCATGCTCGGTGGCCCGCTCTATCTTATCTGGAATACTTTCGCGTTCGGAGTGTTCTTCGCTAAGGAACACACGGGGGAGGTACCCCAGGCGCTCCGCTCGCTGGATGACATTTTCGATCTTCTACTTTTTGTTGCAGGCTTTCTGACCTATCTCGCGACGGTGGCGTTCGCGGCTTCCCTCGGTCGAGTCCAATGGCTGGGACGCAGGGCAACTCGCGCATTCATGATCGTGAGTGGGGTCGCGTTGCTGTTCCTCGTGATCAGAGGTCTCCACTATCCGGACCCGAGAGCGCTCTCTACGCCATGGTACACCAGTCCCGGTTTTGTTGTCGGAATCCCGGCTGTCCCATTCATCATGCCGTTCCTTTTTGGTGTCGTCTTGCTCCGGCGCGCGGGTGAAAAGCAATCTCAAGAAGGACCTAACCAGACATCTGAGGTAGGCCGTCAATAATTTTGAGTGAAGTTATTCAAGCGGTTTGGATAGCGGGTTGGGCAAGGTATTGAAGCAATGGGGAGCGGCTCTTTCTTTCAGCTTCCGCAATATGCCAGGCGTGCAAATGACGAGGACCCCGATTAGCGAAGGTAAGGTGTCAATTATTATCCCGTGCTACAATCACGGGGCAATGCTGCGCGAAGCCCTTGCCAGCGTGGAAGAGGTCCGCAATGAAAATCTGCTCGAAGTCATTATTGTTGATGACGGATCGTCCGACGCCGAAACCATTCGGATTCTTAAGGAAGTCGCGGAGGCGGGCTACAGGGTCGTGTCTCAGCCCAACTGCCGGGTGAGCGCGGCTCGAAACACCGGGGTCCGATTAGCGAACGGCGAATTCATTTTGCCTTTGGACAGTGATAATCGTCTTCGAGATGTTTACTTAAAAGAGGGAGTTTCTCTACTAAAGGGCAATCCAGATATAGGGGTGGTTTACACGGACGCCGAGTACTTCGGGGAAAAGGCTGGCCGATGGCATGTGCAGGAATTCGATCTATTGTCGTTGATTCGAAAGAACTTCATCGACGTCTGTGCGCTCTATCGCAGGGCGCTATGGGAGCAAGTTGGCGGTTATGATGAGCAAATGCCGTGGATGGGATTGGAGGATTGGGATTTTTGGCTGCGGGTGGCCTGCCATGGCGGTACCTTTTTCCATCTTCCTGAGGTCGGATTTGATTACTGTGTGCGGGCGGATTCTCAAATCGTGAAGACGATCGGGTTTGATGGTCGCGTGGCCAGAGAGGACTTGAATCTCGTGGAGGCCAGTCCGCGTCTCGCAAAATTAATAGACTACATTTTCAGTAAGCCCGAAATGGCCTTTTACAAATGGGTCCGCGAGACAGATGAAGAAGTGCAGCGTCTAAGAGGGCAACTCCGAGTAGTAGAAGCTTCATATTCTTATCGTTTAGGGCGCGCATTGCTTACTCCACCGCGACTGTTGCGAAAACTATGGCGCCGTTTCTCACTTAGAAAATGCAAGTAATTCGCCCGTTGGTTCCAGACGCGACCCGACCTTTCTGGTCGGTCATGATTCCGACCTACAAAGCGCGAGCCGATTACTTGGAGGAAACGTTAAAGAGCGTCCTCCAACAAGATCCAGGGCCGGCCCAGATGCAGATCGAGCTGGTGGACGATTGTTCGCCCGATGGCGCACCTGTGGAGCTGGTTCGCCGGATCGCCGGTGATCGGACTGCCGTTCATCGGGAGCCTGCGAATAATGGTTTAGCGGGCATTTGGAACCGGTGCATCGAGCGAGCCCGTGGAGAATGGGTGCACATCCTGCACCAGGATGACGTTGTGTTGCCGGGTTTTTATGAGAATCTTTATCGCGGCATTAGCTGCAATCCGAATGTAGGGATGGCCTTTTGCCGATTTGCGATCAGTGATGCGAATGGCCACTGGAAGGAACTTGGGCCGCTCGAAAGCTCGACCCCAGGCGTGTTGGATGGCTGGTTGGAACGCGTGGCGACAGGCTGTCGCGTTCAATGTGTGGCGGCGGTGGTTAAGCGGGCGACTTATGAGCGACTAGGCGGTTTCAGAGCGGATTTGATCTCCGTCCTCGATATCGAGATGTGGGTCAGGATTGCCGCAAATGTTCCCGTATTTTACGAGCCGCAAATTTTGGCTTTCTTCCGGCGGCATGGGGACAATCAATCTGTGATGGACGAGCGGACGGGCGCAAACATGCAAGACATGGCGCGCGCGATCGAAATCTGGAAAGATTATTTACCTGCAAATTCCAGAACACAGTTGGAGCAGCAGAGCCGTCGCTATTGGGCGGACGTCGCACTGGCGCTCGCTCAGTATTTTTTCTCTCATAATGATGTTGCCGCGTGCGCGAGCCAGTTGCGCGCTGCTAAAGACTTATGGAACCGTGGCCAGCATCGTTTGCGTCGGTTGCGCTTGGAAGGGAAAGTGCTTCTTCACCGTGCAGGGGGTGAACGCGCCATATCTGCGATGCGCGAATTCCGCAGGCGAATTCGACCTGCCTAGAAAGCCTTTGCTCTTGTGGAATGAGAGCAGTCCCTGACACGAATGCGCAGAGAAAAGCGCTCGCGCGAAAATTTGCGCTTGGTCTTCTGCGGCCATTCAGCGGAATGAATGTCTCTGTGCGGTTAGGCGAGATTGCGCACAGTATCCTTTCGCGCTGGCCGATTCGTCCGCAACCAGCCAAACCAATTGCGAACTTCCGCTATGTCACCATGTGTGACCGTGCGCACTGGCTGATGTTGAGGGAAAGCTTGTTTTCGCTGCACCGCTCATGGACTTTATTGCCGGAGATTACTGTCGTATCGGACGGCACTTGGACGCCAAGTGAGTTCGGGGATGTCTTTGCCTGGTGGCCTGCGCCCATTACTGTGTTGACGCGGCAACAAATTTGCGAGGCGGCTTCGTCTGCTGATCTTCGGGAGTTGGCCAACTACGCCCGTGAAAGCCCCTACGGTCTCAAACTCGCCGCGATCGTGATTGAGGCGAGGAAACGGCCTGTGCTATTTGTGGATGCCGACGTTCTTTGGTTCGGAGAGCCGCTGCTGCTTTTAGGCAAACCCATATCGTGGAAGAAGCCTCGGGCTTTGCGGGAGAGCAACTGCCATCAGCGGCGGGAGATGGCGCTGCGGCATTGCGCGCAGGTGTTGGAGCCGCCATTTGTAAACAGCGGGATCGTAGCTCTGCATGGCGAGCTCATGCCGCCCGATCTCCTGCGCAGCATGGTGCTAGATGCATTGCCGTATCCTCAAGACAGTTCATGCGAGCAAACCATCATCGCCGCGGCCGTAAAGCTGGGTGGCGAATTTTTTCCGGAAAAACTGAGCCTGGTCGAGTTCGATGACGTCCACAGGTTTCGTTCTCGCAACATGAAGACTGAGGGCTATTACTCACGGCATTACGTCCACTGGATGCGGCACATGCTTTACCGTGATGCACTTGAGTTGCGCTTT
>QHPG01000039.1 GCA_003219005.1 Verrucomicrobiota bacterium | reverse complement strand
CCATTCTTCTGCGCTCAACTTCACTTTCGCCGCCGCCATGTTTTCCTCCAGGTGCGCGACCGACGATGTCCCCGGAATCGGCAGCATTACGGGTGACCGATGCAGTAGCCACGCGAGCCCGAGTTGAATGACACTCACCCCGTGATCTTTCGCTGCTTTTTCCAAAGCACCTCCAGTCAATCCTCTGTTGCCGCCAATCGGCGCCCACGGCATGAACCCGGTCCCTTCTTTCTCGCAATACGTCAGCGTGTTCTCCCATTTTCGATCCGTAATGTTGTAACGATTCTGCACACTCACAATCGACACAGTCTTGCGCGCGCGCTCAACCTGCTCGGGTGACACTTCTGATAATCCGATGTGGCGAATCTTACCGGCACTCTGCATTTCCTTAAGCGCACCGAGCGATTCTTCCATTGGCACCTTGGGATCGATGCGGTGCAGTTGATAAAGATCGATTCGTTCAAGCTTTAGCCGACGGAGACTATTCTCAACGGCTCGTTTGAGAGACTCGGGTCGACCGTCCTGTGCCCATTGGTCGGGGCCGGGTCGCGTCTGACCGCCTTTTGTCGCGATGACGAGTCCTTTGGGGTAAGGATAAAGCGCTTGTGCAATCAGCAATTCACTGGTTTCCGGTCCGTAAGCGTCCGCTGTGTCGATCAAGTTCACACCAAGCTCGACGGCGCGTCGCACAACTTTGAGCGCATTCTCGCGATCTGGCGGCCAACCCCAAATCCCCTCACCTGTGAGACGCATGGCACCGAATCCAAGTCGATTGACCGGCAGATCGCCACCCAAACGGAAGATGGAGTTGTCGCCTGCGTCCGTTGTCACCAGCGACGAAGCCCCAAAAATGGTGGCCGCTCTTCCCGCCAAAAGCGTGGCGCTACTCGCGAGAGCGGCACAAAGGAACGCCCGGCGCGTAATCACGCCGGCCTCGTCTTTTGCCCGGAAATCTTTGTCTCCCATAAAGGGCAACGTAAGTTCGTCTAAAACTTTTTCACCAGTGAAATTTAAGCGTACCTCGATGCTGCGCTAAAAAAGAGGATGCCAACGGAATAGTTTCTACAGCGAGAAATAAACGCGATTCAGACGGGGCGATAGGTCGTGCGAGAGAGGGCGTCGCCAGAGCTAAGATGCTCGCCGACCAGGTGATTTCATTGTGGCGCGGCACTGGCGCAACGCGACCATTCGCCGGATTCAAATAGAGATCGTGGTTCGCGCCATGACGCTTGAGGTGACAACCATGCTCAATGAGCCCGCGCACGAACTCGCGGCGCTTCACAGTGAGATCGAAAGTTCCTGCTTCTCCTTCGGGACGAACGCGCTCTCGGCGGCATCCTCGACCATCAGTTGATAGGCATCGCAAATCATCGCTTGAAGTTCTTCCAGCGTTTCCCCCTGGCTCATCACCGAAGGCATTTCTTTCAGACGGCCGACGTACCAGCCGTCGTCCTTCCAATATTCGAGCGTGAATTGTTTCACGATGTCGATCTTAGCGCGACAACGTTTAGCTGTCATGTGCCGGTTTGCATCCGCGTAATCCGCGGCAGGTTTCAAGATGCTTACCCGCCTTCGCCAAGGCTTCGGCGTGGCAGGCGAGTTTTGAGAGTGCGCGTCAGGCAATTGCAATTTGCATCTCTTAAATACGCGGTAGGATTCAGATATGTTGACAAGCCAAAAAGTTATCGATGCGATTAACGAGCAGATCGGTTACGAGTTCAGCGCGGAGTTGCAGTATTACGCGATTGCGGCGCATTTTGCTGCGGAGGCGTTGCCGCAGTTGTCGCAGCATTTTTTCCAACAGGCCGAGGAAGAGAAGGGGCATGCCCTGCGGTTCATTAAATACATTGTCGATGCTGGCGGACGCGTGGCGATCCCGGCGATCAACGCGCCCAAATCGAAATTCAAGACGGCGCGCGATGCGGTCAAATTGTCGCTCGATCAGGAAATTCATGTCACGCAGCAAATCAATGGCCTCGTTGAACTGGCGCGAAAGAAGAATGACTATATCACGATCAATTTCCTCCAATGGTTCCTGACCGAGCAGCTCGAGGAAGTTTCGTCGATGGATAATCTGCTGAAGATAATCGAGCGCGCCGGGACGGATCTCTTACAAGCCGACGAATATCTTGCCCGCGTCGGGCTACGGACGATGCCGGAGCCGCCGAAGCAGTAAAGCTCGGCAAAAATGGCGAGAGATGTCTCGACTCCGCTCGACATGACAAAGGGCGGACGAGTATCTCGCGCGCGTCGGCGTACGTTCCATCGCTGAGCAGCCGAAAGAGTAGCGGTAGAAGAAAACGTCCAACGCTGAACGTCCAACGCCCAACGCCGAATTTCGGCGGTCATAGACCGCCGCTACAGAAGATTGCAGCCGACACGGCTGCAGCTACAGCAACCTTGCGTTGCGGATTGTTCGGGCTTATCCCGAATGTATGAATCCGAAAATTATTTGTTTGTTAGCAGCGCTCAGTCTCGCGCTAAGCGGGAGCGTACTTGCTGCCGGCTCGAAGACTTATCAAATCACCGGAACCGTCGTGGAAGCGACAGGTAGCAAAGTTACCGTGGAAAAAGGAACGGAGCGATTCGAATTCGATATCGATCCAGCAACGGTTAAAGGTTCGGCCGAGCTGAAAGTCGGATCGACCGTGACGGTGACTTACGTGATGAGCGCGACGAAAATCGAAGCGGGAGCGACGAGTCAGGTACCCTCAGCTCAATCCTCTCCCTGATGGAGAGGCGGATAAGCTCATGACGGAGCGTGCGTGGCGTGAAGGCCATGCGGGAGACGACGGCGGAGTAAAAGCTTGCGCTGAGGCTGCCTTTGAGAATTCAATGGCGGTATGAAAATGAAAATCTTAATATGTGCGGCCGTCGCCGGCTGCCTCCTGGGCTGCGCGAAAACCACCACGCAGACACTTAAGGGGACGCTGTGCTCATGTACGACGACTCAGGTCACGGTGCTGGAACAGGACAAACTGCACTACGATATAATCCAACTCACAGGGACTACAATCATTAAACCCCCGGTTACTCCCCCTTGCACGGCTGGGACACTGGTTGAGGCCACGTACAACCCAACCGATGCGCAAAGGAAAGAGAACCCCAGCGGTACTTGCCCGCCGACTCCGCCACCAGCTTAAGCAATCGCAGCCCGCGCAGCCATGATGTGACTTTACGTTAAGCGTTAAGAAGGTTGCATCGAAGCGGAAGTGGGGGTCACCCGCTTTCGCCAAGGCTACAGCGCGTCAGGAGACAGCAACAGCTACTCCTGCATTCCTGCGTTCCTGTCCGCCAGTCGGACGGACTCGTCCCGTGGCGAGCATTCCTCAGCAGGTTCCATCTTCGCAAAATGCTTGAATAGAAGCGACCGCACGAAGTCTAATCGCACACATGAAAATAACATTACCACTGAGTTTAATGGCCGCAGCAAGTCTCGCGCTGAGCAGCGCAGCTTTTGCCGCGGGTGCGAAGACTTACCAAGTGACTGGGCCAGTCTTGGAGGTCACCGATTCGATAATTGCCGTCCAAAAGGGGAAGGACCGCTGGGAAATGAATCGCGATGCCAATACGAAGGTCACGGGCGACCTCAAGGTTGGCGAGAAAGTGACAGTCACCTACACCATGTCGGCAACAGAGGTGGAAGTGAAAGCAGGCAAGGGAGCAAAGAAAGAAGCCGCTAGTCCCGCAGCGTCGCCGAAGAAATAAACGAAGAACGACTAAAATCGCCGGGTTGCACAAAATGCATCCGGCGATTTTTTCTGAAGCGCCCCCATGTAGAAGCAGGCGGTTGGCACAACCGCCTCTAGAACTATCGTCGGCGGCTGCTGCCGCCGAGAATTCCCCCCAGGATTCCGCGAACGAGTTGCCGGCCGATCTGGCTGCTGGCAGCACGCATCGCGCTCTTAGCCATTGAACTCGTAACCGAATCGT
>QHPG01000038.1 GCA_003219005.1 Verrucomicrobiota bacterium | reverse complement strand
AACTTATGATCTGTTTTCGCTGATCGGCCGTGATCGCACCGACCTCACTGCGCGGCGGAACAATCTTAGCGCGCTCGACAATTTGCGGGCTGCCATTTTCATCTAACATCGATACGAGCGCTTCGCCGACCGCGAGCTCAGTAAGCACCGTCTCGACTTTTAGCGTTGGATTTTGGCGGAAAGTTTCCGCGGCGGCTTTCACCGCTTTCTGATCGCGCGGCGTAAACGCGCGCAAGGCGTGTTGCACCCGATTCCCCAGCTGACCAAGAACAACTTCGGGAATATCAA
>QHPG01000037.1 GCA_003219005.1 Verrucomicrobiota bacterium | reverse complement strand
TCGGAACGCTATTCGCGTTCATCCTGGTGTGCGCAGGCATTTGGATCATGCGGGTCCGAAATCCCGAACTAGAACGCGGCTTTCGAGTACCGGCCGTGCCACTCGTTGCGACGCTCGGAATCATCACTTGCGGCGCAATGATTTACGGCCTGGGTTGGACGAATTGGATGCGACTACTGGTTTGGTTGGTAATCGGCCTGATCTTCTACTTCAGCTACGGAAAGCACCACAGCCGTATCAATGCACCGCCGCCCGAAATGCCAGGAGGCATTCAGTTGACGCGGTGATTCGTTAGGCGCGCTAACTCCAACTGGTATCGGCGAATCCGCGACTCGGGCTGCTCGCGCTGAATCCTAGGAGCGCGCCTGTGCGCCTTGCAAGCTTTTCGCTGTCGGTGTCGTCAAAAGTGCGCCGCGCTGCTGCGATTTCGGGCAGGGAAACTTCTAGCCTCCAAAGAATTCTTTTCTCCTCTGGGCTCAGTCGCGTTCGCTCCTCGCCGCTCAGTGCGCGCTTTTGAAACTGCGAGATGACGGTTGCCAACTCAGTGTCATTTGCGGGTCCAAGCAAATCAACAAGCTTTTGAAAACTGAGATGAAACGGAATCGTAACAAGATCCACATCTGCACTTTCGGTGATAACATCTGGAGGCATCACAATCTCATTCGACATCGCGACTGAATGCCAGACGTCGGCGGGTTGATAGTATCCGATCTCAACACGGTAAGAGCCATGCGGTTTCGATGTTGTGACATAATGCATTCCCGCCATCGGCTCGACAGCCACACTTTTCTCCTCGAGACCGTCTGCGCGATACACCCGAAGATGGACTTGTCGATCCACCGGCATCGCTTTTTTAAACACCGATAGCCAATCGATATTCCAGCCAGTGAAGATGCAGCGCGAATCGCGTGCGATGGCGAACAGAATTGATGGACCGTAGGCGCGCGGCAGTCCTATGCCATTGCCAGCATCTTTTGGTCGACCGTCTGCGGCAAGGCGCACAACGGGTTTCCTGGAAATCTGGAAGCTCTCACGCGCCTTCAATGTTCGTGTGTTGCGCTTTCTTTCTCTTTCCGTCATTTTTCACAAGGTCGCGCAAATCAATCAAAGGCCAACCGCAAATATTGCCGCATAATGCGGTGATGAGCCAAAAAGTTTTGACTGGAAAAAGATGAGCCCAAAAATTGTGGATCTTGAGGAGCTTTCCGATCGTAGCGAGAAATTGCGCTCTGCTGGGAAAAAGCTGGTGGCCACAAACGGCTGTTTCGATCTGCTGCACGTCGGTCATGTCCGTTATTTGCAAGCTGCGCGTGCGTTGGGTGATTTGCTGGCAGTCGGCTTGAATGCTGACCGATCGGTCCGCGAGTTAAAAGGAGGCGGGCGTCCGATTACAACTGAGAGTGATCGCGCAGAGGTTCTGGCCGCTTTGGAGTGCGTAGATCTTGTCACGGTTTTTCCAGAAATGCGGGCGACACGGTTTCTTGCAGCGGCCAGGCCCGCAATTTATGTCAAAGGCGGCGATTACAGGTCCGACACGTTGAACGAAGAGGAGCGCGCAGCGTTAAAAAAAATCGGTGCAGAGATTCGCCTCATTCCATTTGAGGCAGGCTATTCGACTTCGCGCTTAATCGAAGAAATATGCAAAAACAGGAGCTGAAAATTGTGACTCGCCGCAATTTGTATTCGTTAAGAGAATAAACGCGGTATCGCTTTGTGAAACGGTTACCAATTGGAATTCTTGGATCGGGAAAAGGAAGCAACTGCCGGGCGATACTCGAGCGCATCCGCTCAGGCCGCCTCACCGCTGAAGCGCGTGTGGTAATTTCGGATGTAATCGACGCGCCGATCCTTGATATCGCGCGAGAGTTTTCCGTTCCCAACGCGTATTTGCCGCCCGGTCAGTTTCGCACACGGCTAGAGCCGGAAGTGGAGAACGAGCTTGTGAAAATGTTGCGTGACGCCGGCGTTTATCTACTGATCCTCGCTGGCTTCATGCGCGTGTTACACGCGCCCATGCTCAATGCGTTCCCGCGGCGCATCATCAACATCCATCCCTCGCTCCTGCCAAAATTTCCCGGCCTTGAAGCGTGGAAACAAGCTCTCGCGGCCGGCGAAACTGTGACGGGCTGCACGGTGCATTTTGTGGACGAGCAAGTCGATCATGGCCAGATCATCGCTCAACGTGAGGTAGCAATCCTGCCTCACGATACGCCGGAAACTCTACATGCCCGGATTCAAATCGCTGAGCACGAATTGTATCCTGCGGCGATTGCTGAACTCTGTGAAAAATACGCGGCACCAGATCTATAATTCTGCAGACCGCACAAACCAAGATCGTTAACCTGCTCAACTAGAGTTGCTCCGGTTTTTGCTCGCGGCTGAGAAGTTCCTCTAGAGCAGCCGTCGGTTTTTTATGCTCGTACAGCACAGCGTACACCTGATCAATAATCGGCGTGACGACGTTCAATCGGCGCGCGCATTCCCATGCGCTTAGCGTGGTAGGAATCCCTTCGGCCACCATTTTCATACCGGCCGTAATCTCAATGAGTGGTTCGCCTTGCCCTAGGCGCTTGCCCACAGTGTGATTGCGGCTGCTCTCGCTGTAGCAGGTCAAAACCAGATCGCCCGCTCCGCTTAGTCCATAAAAGGCATTCACGTTGCCGCCCATCGCTACTCCGAGCCGGACTAGTTCGGCCAACGATCGAATGACCAGCGCCGCTTTGGAATTGTCGCCTAGTCCGAGTCCATCGCTAATTCCTGCCGCAATGGCAAACACGTTTTTTAACGCGCCGCCCAGTTCGACAGAGACGACATCTCGACTGGTGTAAATACGAAACCGCGGGCTTCCCAAGAGGCTTTGCAGACTCGCCGCGCAATCCACATCATCGGAAGCAATCACTGTCGCTGTGGGAAGGCTTTGCGCGATTTCTACCGCAAGGTTCGGGCCGGATAAGACGGCCATCCGGTGTTCCGGGAAAGTTTCATGCAAGATTTGGCTCATCCGCATCCCGGTCATGTGCTCGATGCCTTTGGTACAACTCAGCAACACGGCGTGCGGATTACTAATTACTTTTCGCAGACGAGTTGCGATCTCGCGTAACGCAGTTGATGGCGTAACAAAAACTATCAGATCCGCTCCGGCGCAATCAGGCAATTCTGAAGTAACGGTCAGCGTTTCGGGCAATCTGATGCCTGGAAGATAGTCGCTGTTTTCGCGCGTTTTTTGCATGCGCGTGACGCGATCCACATTGTGCCCCCAAAGCGAAATTTGCCCTCCGTCTTTGCCCCATAACGACGCCAATGCGGTTCCCCAAGCTCCGGCACCGAGAATTACCGTATGGGCGATGCTCATTTTCGCGTAAAACGTGGTTCGCTGCCATGCATGAGGCGGGAAAGATTTGAGTGGTGTCGCCAAATCACAACCGCGGCGATACCGAGCGACGAGTAAAACAGCACGTTTCCATGAATTTGATTTAACCGTGTCATTATCAAAATTACGAGCGGCAGCGTGGCGACAGTTACCATTGAGGCCACCGACACATAGCGCGTGAACCAGAAGACCGATATCCAAATGATGACAGCAATCAGCGTCGCGAGCGGCACCAACCCGAAAAGCGCTCCGGCAGCGGTGGCAACGCCCTTTCCGCCGCGAAACTTTAGCCACAGGGGAAAAGAATGTCCGATCACACTAGCAACCGCTGCGAGGATTCCAAATATTTCGGGTGAACCCCATTCCGGCCGCGCGTCCGTTGCGATTGACATCGAAATCTTGACGGCGCCGAAGCCCTTTAAGAAATCCAAGACGAACACTGGATACCCATATCGTTTTCCTAGCACGCGCACGACATTGGTCGCACCAATATTACCACTACCAGTCTTTCGGATGTCGATTCCTCTGATTTTTCCGGCCACACAGCCAAAAGGAATTGATCCCAACAGGTAACTTCCGAGTAATACACCAGCCAACGTGAGCATCAGATGATTCAACCGATAGGCAACTATTGCGAGCTACTGCGACTGTTTTAGCTGTAAGCCATTCTTGGACAACAAAATAGAAATTATCGCAATGTCTGCCGGAGTGACACCGCTGATGCGCGCCGCTTGGCCAAGCGAGGTTGGACGCAAGGCTGCTAATTTCTGTCTAGCCTCAGCACGGAGTCCCGCAATCTGGCCATAATCAAGCCCGTCCGGGATAATTTGGTTCTGCCTGCATTCGAGCTTTCTATTCTGTTCGGATTGCCGTGTGGCATAGCCCTCGTACTTGAAATCTGTCTCGACTAATTCCCAGATCGCTACCGGCACAAAGGAGTGAATTCCCAGATCGCTACCGGCACAAAGGAGTG
>QHPG01000293.1 GCA_003219005.1 Verrucomicrobiota bacterium | reverse complement strand
TATTACGGGTGGCGTGCCCCGCGGATCTTGAGCGGGCGGATGCGGCTGCAAGCGCTGCCTGTTTGGGAAATGGTCACGTTCATTCTCAACGGAGTGCTTTTCATGCTCATTGGGCTTCAACTGCCGCAGGTTGTCCAAGCGCTCGCTCCGGGCACGGTGACTCGCGTGGCTTGGCTGGCGATCGTGTTTTTTGCGGTCATCGTGCTGGTTCGTTTTGCCTGGATGTTCGCGGCCACCTATTTGCCGCGCCTGTTTAGCCGAACGTTCCGCCGTAAAAACCCTGCTCCCTGGCAACAGACTGCGTTGATCGCATGGACCGGGATGCGCGGCGCGGATTCGCTTGCCGGCGCGCTGGCGATCCCGTTTGTCCTCTATAATGGCGAGCCATTCCCTGGACGCGACCTCATCCTGTTGCTGACATTCTGCGTCATTTTCGCAACGCTCGTTCTGCAAGGGCTCACTCTTACGCCCCTGGTCCGTTGGCTGAAAGTTGTGGACGATCGCGTCACAGAAAAAGAAGAGAGACTTGCGCGATTAAAGAGAAAGCGTCAGCAGATTGTTCTCGGAAGACTTTGAAGAATTGGCCCGCGAAGTCTTACAAACAGAACGCGACACCGTGATCGAACTGCGCAACGAAGAGGCCATCAACGATCAGGCCTTGCGCCGAATCCAACGTGACATTGATCTGGCCGAAGCCCGGCTTCAGCGGCCAGGGCGGCGATGATTCGGGACAGCAAGAAGCCGCCCCGCTTCCACGTTTTCCATTTCCACGCCGGCTATGCTTAAGTGAGTCATGACTGCGCCAAACGGAGAAAGTTCGAAACAAATCCGATCTTCGCGACTCTGTTGTCCTGTCGTTGAGTTAAGGCAATACACGCTGCACCCTGGTAAACGTGATATTTTGATTGATCTCTTTGACCGGGAATTCATCG
>QHPG01000165.1 GCA_003219005.1 Verrucomicrobiota bacterium | reverse complement strand
CCTCGGGCACCACGCCGAAAATGATAAGACGCGAATCACGAATACGCCCTATCGGCTACGGCGCGATGGTGACCGAGATGATGGTCGCTTTAATGGCAATGATCGCTGCGTGCGTGCTGCAACCCGGAGAATATTTCGCCATTAACACAAAAGGCGCGCCCACCGAAGTTGTCGCAAAAGTTTCCGGTGCGGGTTTTCCCGTGACCGAGCCAGAAATGCAGAAGCTCGCCACGAATCTTGGGGAATCCACGATGTTCAATCGCGCTGGTGGGGCGCCGACTTTCGCAGTCGGCATGGCACACATGTTTGCGCGCGTCTCCGCAAAGCCGAGTGCGCTGGCGCTTTGGTATCACTTCGCAATCATGTTCGAGGCGCTGTTTATCCTTACGACGATTGATGCGGGAACGCGCGTAGGACGGTTTTTACTTCAGGATTTCCTGGGGAACGTGTGGCGACCGCTCGGCAATACGCGTTCCTGGAGCGCAAATTTTATCTCCAGCGTGTTACTGGTAGCGGCGTGGGGCTGGTTTTTGTACGAGGGTGTGATCGATCCTCTTGGCGGCATTAACTCCCTTTGGCCGCTGTTCGGATTAGCGAATCAATTACTGTCGGTAGTGGCCCTTTGCCTCGGCACAACGCTGCTGATCAAGATGCACAAAAGCAAATACCTCTTTGTCACGCTTGTGCCGCTTTGCTTCATGTGCGCCGTCACTTTCTCCGCGGGTTATCTCAAAGTTTTCTCGTCTGACCCGAGACTTGGTTTTTTGAGTGGCGCTCGCTCGCTTTTGCGTGAGGCGTCGGAAATGACTGATACAACCAAGGCTGCTGAGCTGATACGTCAGGCAGGCGTCTGGCGATTCGATGCCCTGGTTGCCGTTTTCTTTCTGTTACTCGTGCTGTTCATCGTGTTGGGTTCTGCCAGGCAATGGTGGCGACTATTGCGCGGAAAAAAGCCGCTCATTCTCTACGAGAGCGAATTCGTGCCGATTAGCCCTGCGCAGCTTGCGCAATTTTAGATCAGCGCCTTATCCATATAAATCCTCGCGGCGGTGCGCGAACGACGCGACTCTGCTGCGGACGGAGAGCACAAGCTCTTCGGATAAATCGGCGTGAATGAGTTCTTCGCGGTCGGCCGATGCCGCTGCAATGACAACTCCGCGCGGATCGATGATTGCGGAGCTGCCGCAAAACCACAGGGCATCATCTTTACCAACGCGATTCGATGCAATCACGTAGCTCTGGTTTTCAATCGCGCGCGCCGTGATAAGCACTCGCCAATGTTCGTCGCGTGGAAACGGCCAGGCGGAAGAAATAACAAAAGCGCCGACCTTGTCGTCGGCAGTCAGTTTTCGGTACATCTCCGGAAACCGAAGATCGTAGCAGATGCTGAACCCGAAATGGAGACCGCCTAAACCAAAACTCACGAATGCATCGCCGGGAGCAAAGCACGTCTGTTCTTCGACTGGCGCGACCGCATACAAATGAGTCTTGCGATATTTCCCAGCGATGTGGCCGTTTGAATCGACAAAAATCTGGGAATTGTAGATCGATGAGCCATCGCGCTCCGAGACGCCGCTGACGATCGCGATCGAAATTCTCTTCGCGATTTCCTGGACGCCGGGAACAAATCCATTTGCCCAATCGCCCGCATGCTCTCGGATCACCGGCATCGAGTAACCGGTGTCAGTCATCTCCGGAAAAACGATCAGATCCGCGCCCGCCTCGTCCTTGGCGCGACGCGAAAAGTCGCGGACCTTAAGAAGATTCGCTTCCGGATCGCCGAGCGAACATGAAATCTGAGCGACGGCAACTCTCATATCAGAACAAATATCGCGCAGCGACTGCGCCTACGGCGAGTTAAATAAATGTTGCGCACTGTAGCCACGGCCCTGTGGGCCGTCTGGGGAGCAATGAGCAATCAAACCGGCCACAGGCCGGTGGCTACAACTTTTTGCTATGCTTACGCTGCGATCGATCTGCGGTAGCCGAAAAATTCGCGCTTCTTAATTATATGCACCACTTCCGGTGGGACCATTCGCTCCCAGCTACCGTCTCCGGATTGCAATCTGGCTAAGACGTCTGGCGGATGAATTCGCAAATATTCCGGATGATAGTCGGCAATTTCCTGGACGTATTGATTGTCGATCAAGTATTGAAACAGCGAACGAAGATTTCGTGCGACTGCGATTTGTGTTGCGCTCACGAGCTTTCCGCTCGTCTCATCAATCATAGGATAAACATAAAGTTTTAGTCCTCCCTTAAACATCCTGCCCAGCGCCTCCAAAATTCCACCTTCCAGGTTCGTGTAATATTTTTCGTTGAAAATCTCCATCAAACTCGGCACGCCCATGACAAGACCGATTGCCCTGTTCGTGTAACGAAAGAGATACCCCGCGAGCCGATAATATTCGCCAAACTTCGAGATCAGGACGGTTCGTCCCAATGCACGGAGAATATCGGCGCGAGCGAGAAAATCGGCGTGATCAACCTGGCCGTCGGCGAGCAAGTTTTCCAGCGTCATCTCCATGAGCACGACCACCTCGTCTTCCGAACAATCGCAGTGCTTCATAAACACGCGGCACGCGCCATCCAGCATGTCGTTCGTGGCGTAGGTTACAGGCCGAAAATTGCCGCGCTCAACCAAGATCGCTTTTTTGTAGAACACCTCGGCAGGCTGAACCGTCTCGCCGTCCGCCTTGAACATAACGGCATTCGTGAGACCCTGGCTGACGAGCTGCAAACTCATCAATCGATTATCGACGCTTTGAAAGACGGGTCCGGAAAATTTAATCATGTCCACCTCGATTCGTCCCGAATCGAGATTTTCGTGAAGCGACGAAATTAATTTCTCCGGCTGGCGGTGGTAGAACGCCCCGTAAAGAAGATTCACTCCGATCACGCCAAGGGCTTCCTGTTGTTCGACGTTGGTTTGGTCGAGCAACCGCACGTGGATGATGATCTGGCTCGGTTGCGCGCGTGGCTCGGATTGGAAGCGCATCCCCAGCCAGCCGTGCGATTCGCTGCGCTGTTTAAAACTGCGCGCTGCAACCGTGTCTGCAAAGACGAAGAAGGTTTTCTCCGCCCCGAATTTTGCGTCGAGCCGCTCGATGAGAAGATTGTATTCGTGGTCGAGCATTGTCTGGAGACGAACACGACTGACGTAGCGGTCCGCCGGTCCGTAGATCGCGTCGCTAAATGTCATGTCGTAGGCAGACATGGTCTTGGCGATGGTGCCGGCGGCGCCGCCGATGCGGAAAAATCGGCGCGCGACTTCCTGGCCCGCGCCAATCTCTGCAAACGTCCCGTACTTGGCCGGATCCAGATTGATTTGCAGCGCCTTTCTGTCGGTGCCGATTTCCATCTCTGGAGTCATACAATTTCTCTACCGATGATCGCAATCGCCGCAAATCCCGGCCTTTTGTAGGGCGTTTGTGCCAGGCGCCTACTGCGGGAATGCGCTGGCGTCTGGCACAGACGCTCTACAGGAAGAGCTACAATCGCACTTGCTCGGCGTTCTTCGCTGGAATCCAACCGCGCAGATTATTCGGCAGCGCTGCGTAGATCCAATCACCGCGCGTGCTCAGGACCTTGATCTCACTACCAGGAGGCAATGCCAGAACGGCGTTCGCTGTGTCCGCCGTCGCGAGGCGTGCCTGGACATCTTTGCCTGTCACAATAGCCAGTGCGTCGCCTTTGCTTCCGCGCTCGAGTTGCCAGATTGCAAACATCGCTCCGGCAAAAACCAGAAGCATCACAACAAGCAAGCTTTTCATGGCGGCTGATCGGCGAGGCGTGAAAATCAGCGCTGCCAAACAAAACGCTGCGACCCAGAAAGCGACAGCTGCGGTGACACTGTACTGATTGACGCTTGCAAATTGCAGGTGACGCTCCGGCCAGCTTGGCTGGAGCTCCAGCGCGTGCGCCTCGTCGCGCGCGATCTGCAAATTTGCCGTTGCTTCCGGATGATGCGGCTCCAAGGCGCGCGCGCGCGCGTAATTCAAAATAGCGCGTCCAAAGTCACTGGCGCGGAAATAAGCGTTGCCGAGGTCGTAAAATACGTTTGCGCTCCATTGCCCGTCGCGAATGAGCGCCTCATAATCTGAGATCGCTTGCTTGAAATGGCTTTGGGCAAATTCTTGGTTCGCCTTTGCAAACTCGGCATCTCCTTGCGCCGACACCGAAGGAGTCGCGAGCGCGCAAAAAAGGAGTGCAATCAAGGAGGCGGTTATCTTCATTTTAGATTTTCAATTAACTCCAGGACCTCGCGGCGGTTTTCGGGGGAAATTCTTCCCGGGCCGTTATGCGCTCCGCTGTATTGCCACTCGTCGCTTTGCTCGAATAAACGACGTAGCCGGTCACGCTCGTCGCTGTTCAGCTT
>QHPG01000164.1 GCA_003219005.1 Verrucomicrobiota bacterium | reverse complement strand
GAAGCGGCAGCGTGCCGATTGCCGCTTCGAGAAATCGGCGAATCGGATAACCCCATCTGCCCGCCGTGAGATGGTGGATCATCAAAAACCCGGAGCAGCCAAGCGCGACTCCAAGCCAAAACAGAAAAGCGAAAAGATACGAAACAAAAAATTCACGCCGATCGATTGCCCAGCCCGCTACGCACGCAACTAGCCCCGCGATTCCAACCACAAAAGCAATTCGCCGAGCGTCCAGGATCGAGCTCTTCATTTCGATTCCGCCTTCAATTTATTTCGCACCTCAGGCGGCAAATCGTTTGGATTTGCGTCCTGGCTTAATTGCAGAGCGCGGATGTAAGCGGCGATGGCCCAGCGGTCTTGCGGTTCTACTTGAGCCGCGTAGGAGAACATTGCGCCATAACCATTCGTCATGACATCAAAGAAATGACCGATCGGCGCGTTGCGCAGTCGGTCGAGATGATATGATGCCGGCACGGGGAAGCCGCGCTGCACGACCATTCCGTTGCCGTCGCCAACTCGCCCGTGGCACTCCGCGCAGATTGCGTCGAACCGTTCACGCCCGCGTGCGAGAAGTTGGGGCGTCAACTGCATCGGCAGCTCGGTCACGTAAACGCCATTCGTCAGGCCGGTGTGAAGCGCATCGTGTACCTGCGCTTGGCCGCGCGGCACCACATTAAGCGGCAACAGCCGGGCGCTCGCGCCGTCTTTGAAAAAATCGCTTTGCGCAAACGTCTTCGCTCGCGGCTCATTCATCATGTCGTGGCGACAAGCAGCAAAAAAAAGCGCCAAGCACCAACATCCAAGCTCCAGAGAAACTCCAATGATAAAGCTCCAAGATCGTCGCGGTGGAATTTGATGGTTGAAGCGTAGTGCTTCTTTGGATGTTGGAGCTTGGGATTTGGAGGTCCTCACTTTGGCACCTCCGCGACATTCAGAGGATTTAGGCGCTGCAAAAACTCGCGCGTCTTCGTCGCATCGAAGATTGGGTCGTCGGCTTCGATACAGAGGAAAAATCGATCCTGCGAGGCGCGCTCGAATTCCGGCAGGTTGAACATGGGATGATACGGTTTCGGCAAACCGCATGTGGCTAATGAGCCGAAGAATGCAGTGAGCCCGGCGCACAGCACCGTGAGCTCGAATGTGATCGGAATAAACGCCGGCCAACTATGCATTGGTCGGCCGCCGATGTTGATTGGGTAGCTGACTACATTTGCATACCACATCATGTAATAGGCGCCCGCGCCGCCGATGATCCCGCCTATCAACACCATCAGCGGCACGCGATTGCGTTTCCCAAGCGCCCTGGCCAAGCCTTCGATGGGGAAGGGCGCGTACGCATCCATTTTGCGATAACCCTGCGCATAGGATGCTTCCGCGGCGCACAGCAGGTCTTCGTGCGTTTTGAATTCCGCAGCGAGACCAAAAGGCTTTTCCTTGTTCATAGCGTCATTGCCTTCTGTGGTTCGGCGACAAGCTCGCGCGTTTCGGAAATGGCGATCATCGGCAGAAAGCGGATGAACAAGAACAACAGCGTGAGAAATAAGCCGATGCTGCCGAACAGCGTGGCCCAATCCCAGATGGTGGGGAAAAACATTCCCCACGACGACGGCACAAAATCGCGATGCAAGCTCGTGATCACAATCACGAACCGCTCCAGCCACATTCCGAGATTGATCGATAACGCGACGAGAAACAGTGCTATGAGATTGCGGCGCACACGGGCCGACCAGAGCGCCTGCGGAATGACCACGTTCACCAACATCAGCAGCCAGAAAATCCAGCCATACGGACCGAGCACGCGATTGGTCATCATGTATTGGTCAAAAATGTCGCCGCTGTACCACGACATGAAGGCTTCGATGAAATAGCCGTAAGCCACGATGAGCCCGGTCACGAGCATCACGTTCGCCATGTTGTTGAAGTGGCGGAGCGTGATGAGATTTTCCAGCCCGTAAATTTTTCGAACCGGAATAACGATCGTGATCACCATCGCGAAGCCGGAGTAAATCGCACCTGCCACGAAATACGGGGGGAAAATCGTCGAATGCCATCCGGGCAATTGCGCGACCGAAAAATCGAGGCTCACGACGCTGTGCACGGAGAGCACCAGCGGCGTGGCGAGTGCGGCAAGAAGCAGATATGCAATCTGATGACGCTGCCAGTGCGCAGCGGAGTTACGCCAGCCGAGCGCGAGCACGCCATAAAAAATTTTCTGCCACTTCTTGCGCGCGCGATCGCGCACCGTTGCCAGGTCAGGAACCAAACCGAGATACCAGAACAGCAGCGACACCGTGAAATAAGTGCCGACCGCGAAAACATCCCACACCAGCGGGCTGCGAAACTGCGGCCACATTTTCATCGTATCCGGATATGGAAACAGCCAGTAGAAAACCCAGGGCCGCCCGAGATGGAGCAACGGGAACATTCCCGCGCATGCGATCGCGAATAATGTCATCGCTTCGGCGAAGCGATTGATGGCGGTGCGCCAGTGCTGAAACATCAACAGCAAAATCGCAGAGATGAAGGTTCCGGCGTGCGCGATCCCGATCCACCAGACGAAATTCACAATCGCATATCCCCAGGCGACCGGAATGTTGATGCCCCAAATACCGACGCCGCGGATCAGCAGCCATGAAATCGCGAGGAAAAGAACCATCAACAACGCGAACGCGATGATGAAGCCAATCCACCACGGGCGCGGTTGCCGGTCGCGCAGTACCACTGAGCCGATGGTTTCGTTGACGCCCTCGAATGTTTCTTTGCCCGCGAAGAGATTTGTCGGATAACCGAGCGGTGACAGAGTTGGTGATCCGTGATCGGTGATCGGTGATGCGTCGTGCACGTTCATACTGTTCACTGATCACAGTTCACTGATCACCAAGGCTTCGTTGGGATTGCGCACCTTCGCCAGATACGTCGTGCGCGGTCGCGTGTTTAACTCCGCGAGCATCCCGTAATTCAGCGGTGAGCGTTTCAGTCTCGATACGCGGCT
>QHPG01000163.1 GCA_003219005.1 Verrucomicrobiota bacterium | reverse complement strand
TGCTTTCACCAATACCGAGTACGCCCCTAATCTTTGGCTTTTGGACATCGTGCAAAGCACTAGTGAAGGCAACCCCGTGCTTGGCACCTATGACCATTACATCGGTGGAGATCACGCCTGGGGCGGCGGCGGCGATATAAAATATTTCTTCCACCGTTACTTTGGTGTGGGCATTGAAGGATTTGTGTTGGAGGGGAGGAAAAGCGGCTACGACATCTTCGAAGACCCAACGATCCCCGTTTTTACCCGAACGAGAATCAATCACGACCATACTGTCGGCGCTGTTTTAGGAACATTTACACTGCGCTATCCAATTCCTTGCACACGTTTCGCGCCTTACGCATGGGCCGGTGTCGGTGCGATTTTCGGCGGCGGCGAAAGGGATGTCCTTCACACGCAGGGGCCGCCGGACGCGTTCGAGGTCCATGCTCAGACGGAGCACTTCGGTAGCGAGACCAAATTGATCGGCCAATTTGGGGCCGGTCTGGAGTTCCGAATCGCGCGGCACTTCGGTTGGACGAATGACTTGAGCTTCGGCGTGATCGATGGGACGCAGAATAATTTCGGAATGTTTCGCAGCGGCCTGAACTTCGCCTTTTAAGAATCTCTGAGGGTTGAGGACCTTCAGGACTGACAGCCCCGAATGCTTTCGGGGTTGCTGAAGTGGAGATGCCGCAGCCCGGTGTGGAGCGGGCTGCGGCTACACTTTTCTTGGCCATGCAACATCGCAAGTAATCCACCCGTCATCCCGAGCCGCGGAGACGGCGAGGGACCTCCCAAAAACTGACTGATTCCGCAACGTATGTTTGCGTGACGCTTCGTAACTTGTGTGGTTCTTCCCCAGCTACTTGAAGACGTCGCTTTGCTGAAATGATTTTTATGGCAGCACAAGTAGCTGGGTCAGGATGACCGCGCAGCTTGACCGCTTCGGATCACGTCGCTAGTTTCGTTTCGGAAAGGAGTTTGTCAGTGAAGACTGAAGTGTCGATCGAATACTGCGTCGTTTGAAACTACACGCCGAAGGCCGTCAGTTTGGCGGCTAAAATTCTCGAGCTCGGCGAGCGCATCAAATCGCTCACGCTGATTCCCTCGAGCGGCGGCGCCTTCGAGATTCGCGCCAATGGCAAACTCCTCCATTCCAAACTCGATACCGGCGACTGGCCGGATTTCGACGCCATCGTCAAGACGATCAAAAAGCTCAAGTAATCGCTCGTTTGCATCTTCTCCAGTTCGACGTTGGGCGTTCGACGTTGGCCGTTGGACGTTTTCTTTTTCTCGGAGAGTGAAGGGTGCCTGGTGGCCCTCGCGGTCTTCAAAACCGCCGTCGCTGCGCAAGTGGCGAGGTAGGTTCGATTCCTATCCTCTCCGCCTATTCCGTGGCATTGGCTTCCAGCCAATCCCCCATCGGCAATATGCCGATACCACGAACTGGAAAGGAGGTGAATGGAATGTCGCGTGAGCAAATCCGAAAGCTGACTTCGCTTTCATCCTGCGCCGGGTGAGCTTCCAAATTGAGCCAACAGGCCCTGCGACAAGTTTTGCCGCAGCTTCCGATTTTGTCAGACCGCAACGTGCTGGTGAGCTCGAAAACTTTTGACGACGCGGGCGTGTATCGTCTGGATCGGCATCGGGCTCTCGTGCAGACAGTTGATTTTTTCACGCCGATCGTGGACGACCCATTTTCGTATGGACAGATCGCCGCGGCGAACTCGCTTTCGGACATTTTCGCCATGGGCGGGCGCCCATTGACCGCACTCAACATTGTCGGGTTTCCGACCGACCTTGTTCGGCCAAGAGTAATTTCGTCGATTTTGCGCGGCGGCCTTGCCAAGGCAGCTGAGGTGGGATGCGTGATCATTGGCGGCCATTCCATTCGTAATCCGGAACCGATTTATGGGCTCGCCGTCACGGGGATCGTCGATGTTCGGCGCGTCACTACCAATGCAAATGCGCGTTCCGGAGATCTGCTTGTGTTGACGAAACCGCTCGGCACCGGCATCGCTACCACGGCAATCAAACGCGGAATCGCTTCGCGCGCGCTCCGCAGAAACGTAATCGCGCTGATGTCGAAGATTAACATTATAGGCGCCGAACTTGCTGAGCGTCGCCTTGTCCGCGCAGCCACCGATATCACCGGCTACGGATTGATCGGGCATCTGATTTCGCTGTGTCGCGCCAGTCGCGTCTCTGCCGATATCAATCCGGCTACCGTGCCAATGATCAGTGAGGAAATTGCCGACCTCATTGGGCTGGGCTGCGTCCCGGAAGGAAGCCGACAAAATCTTTATGCAACAACAGCGATCACCGATTGGGAAAATACTGATGAAGCACGCAGAATTCTGCTGACCGACGCGCAAACCAGCGGCGGCTTACTCCTTTGCGTTGGCGAAGCGAATCTTGAGAACGTGCTAAGCATCCTGCGAAAAGCAGGCACGCCCTCCGCTGCCGTCATCGGAAAAATCGTACCACGCCGTCGCCGTGGTCCATTGATATGCATGACCGAATAAGATCGCGCGCGCGGCGGCAGATTCCGGCCGTCGCAAGGATCCTCGATGCGCTGGGCCACTGTGATTTGCCGCGGCCGGTCATTGTCGATCTTATTCGTCGCAAACTCTCAGAAATCCGCGCAGAGCGGTCGGTGCCCGAATTTGAATCAATTATGGTTCTTGTCCGCCGCTCGCTTGACGAACTTCGCGCCAGCAAACTTCAGCGGATCATCAACGGAGCCGGAATCGTCATTCATACAAATTTCGGGCGGGCCCCTCTTCCTCGCGACGCGATCTGTGCGCTGAACGAAATAGGATCAGGTTATTCGAATCTTGAATACGATCTTGCAGCAGGTGAACGTGGCCGGCGCGGCAGTTACGTCGAGAGTGCGCTCGCGCTGCTCTGTGAAGCCGAAGCGGCCACAGTGGTCAACAATTGCGCGGCGGCGTTAGTGCTTATCGTTCGACATTTCACCGGAACCAAAACCGACGTCGTTATTTCTCGTGGCGAATTAGTGCAGATCGGTGGCGGATTCCGGATCGGTGAGATCATCGAAGCGACGGGCGCGAAGCTGCACGAGGTCGGCGCCACCAACAAAACGACGGTCAATGATTACGCGCGAGCCATCGGTGCGAACACAGCAATGATCCTGAAGGTTCATCGCAGTAATTTTTTTATGAGCGGTTTTGTAGAATCAGCTTCGACGGAGAAAATCGGCGCCGTTGCGCGAAAGAAGCGGCTTCCGTTCGTCGAGGATTTAGGAAGCGGAGCCGTTGTCGCAACCGAAGAGTTGGGAACCGCCGACCACGAGCCAACCCCCGCCGAAGTGTTGAAAAGCGGCGCCGATCTTATTTGCTTCAGCGGCGACAAGTTATTCGGCGGCCCCCAAGCGGGAATCATTGCGGGCAAAAAGCGATTAATCGCCGCGTTGAAACGCGAACCGTTGTTTCGCGCGCTGCGGTGCGACAAACTCTCTCTCGCTGCACTGCAAGCGACCGTTGATCTTCACCTGAATCAAAGAACAGGCGAAATCCCGACACTCACGCTCCTGCAAATTTCAGAGGATGAATTGCGCGCTCGAGCTGCGGCAATTTGCGATCAGCTCTCTGAGAGGTGCCCTGGGTTGCGAGTCGCCAGCGGTCGCGGCACTGCCAAAACCGGCGGCGGTACCCTGCCGAAGTCGAATTTGTCTTCGGTCACAATCGACATCGTTCCGAAAAATTCATCGCTGGCCGATTTTGCTGCAACGCTGCGCGCATGGAATCCACCGGTTATCGGCTACATTGCGAGCGACCGATTCAAACTCGATCTGCGCACAATTTTCCCGGACCAGGACGGCCTTGTCGTCGAAGCGATTCGTACCGTGTGCTCCGAACGTGTTTGAATACATTCCACAGCGGCGTCATCCCGAGCGGAGCGAGGGACCTCACAGTCGAAGCCTGGAGTGCGTCCGCATACGTTGTGCGATCAATCACCCAATGAGAGATCCTTCACTTCGTTCAGGATGACCACTCGGCATTTCATTATCGCCACGGCAGGTCACGTTGATCACGGCAAAAGCGCGCTGGTGAAGGCGCTGACTGGAACGGATCCGGATCGCTTGCCGGAGGAAAAAAGGCGACAGATCACCATCGATCTCGGCTTCGCCAAATTGAATCTGACCGCGCCGAGCGGCGACAAAATTCACGCCGGCATCGTGGATGTTCCCGGTCACGAAGATTTCGTACGGAACATGATCGCGGGCGTCGGCTCAATTGATCTCGCGCTGCTCGTTATCGCCGCGGACGATGGCTGGATGCCGCAAACAGAAGAGCATTTGCAGATTTTGACTTATCTCGGCGTCGAACAAGCCGTGATCGCCCTCGCGAAAAGCGATCTTGGAAAGATTGAGCCCATTACCGAACAAATTCGAAATCGTCTGCGCGAAACGGTTCTTGCAAAATCGCGCGTAATTCCAACTTCGGTGC
>QHPG01000162.1 GCA_003219005.1 Verrucomicrobiota bacterium | reverse complement strand
CGGCATTTGCAGGCGGCAACCCTCAACAAAGCACCTATTGCGAGGAGAATAGTAACGAGCCACTGGGGGACAGCTCGTTCTATCAACAGTTCACAGTCCCTGCTGGTACGAGCATATTGAGTTTCTATCACAAGGACTGCACTAATGACAGCATCACGTTCGACTGGCAGGATGCTTACATTACCGATAGCAATGGGAACATCCTGCAGACGATCTACCATCTATGTGATACAGCGGATTGGACCAACGTACTGGTGGACTTGACGCAGTATGCGGGCCAGACGGTGCGCATCAAGTTCCTGGTGCACCAGGTTGGGTTTAACCCACCTGGGGACACCACCGGGCAGTGGATAGACGATGTGGCGCTATTGGGGCCGTGCGGAACTCCGTCACCAACACCAACGGCTACTGCGACAGCTACAGCAACAGCCATGGCTACGGCCACGGCCACTGCCACTGCTACTGCGACTGCTACGGCAACTGCTACACCAACACCTACAGCTACCCCAACGCCAACACCAACACCTACACCGAGAGCAACTCCCACACCAAGGCCTCGGCCTACACCGCGGCAAAGGCCGTAGTTAAGCTTCATTGCAGGCAATAACATCTCGCTAAATCCGAGAGTCTTCGGCTACGTGCCGAAGGCGTTCGACGAGGAGGCGTTTCAACGATTTAACATTTTAACGATGCGAAATGACATGAGCTATTTCAAAGTTTTAACCGCCAGGTTATTGATTTGTCTGGTCTCCACGGTTGTGCTCGGCACCGCTTCCGGGCAGGCGCCGACATGGGACCCACACACCAAAACGCCACTGGAAAAATACGATAATCCGCCAGCTCCGTATATTTTCCGACTCGAGACTTCACCGCGAATGGTCTCTCCGTATGGCGTTTTCATAAGCTACCAGGCGAACGTGGACGCAAATGGGAACAACATTATTGGTGACGCCGCTAACGAATGTTCGATCTCGGTTGACCCGACCAACACCAGCAGGATGGCAATTGGTTGGAGACAATTTGACAATGTTACGTCCAATTTCCGGCAAGGCGGCTGGGGTTATACCACCGACGGCGGAATGCACTGGACTTTTCCCGGAGTTCTGGAACCGGGCGTTTTCCGCAGCGATCCGGTAACCAACTCAAACGAAACGGGAACCTTCTTCTACCTCAGTCTTCTTCAGACATTTTGTGAGAACATGTACCGGTCAACCAATGGCGGTCAATCCTGGACGGAGTTGCAATCCGACGGACTAGCGGGTGGAGGCGATAAGCAGTGGTTCACCATCGATAAGACTGGCGGCCCGGGGCACGGGTTCCAGTATCAGTCTTGGGACACGGCTACTTGCAGCGGCAGCGGCCAATTCAGCCGTTCCACCGATGGCGGGGTCACCTGGCAGGCTACCATCGCTGTTCCTAACTCAGCTGATTTGGGAACTCTGGATGTCGCCACGAATGGAAATCTATTCATCGGCGGTCTAGGTGAATTTAACAATGTGTTTTACTGTATTCGCTCAAGTAACGCGCAGATCGGCGGCCAGACGCCGACTTTTGACCAGGTAACCTCAGTCAACATGGGTGGCGTCCTGGGTGGCGGCGGCATCAATCCCGCTGGACTTGATGGCCAGTTGTTTCTGGCAATTGATAAATCCGGCGGGCCTACCAACAATAACATTTACATGCTGGCGAGTGTGGTGCCGTCCGGACGAAGCACGACCGACGTTATGTTCGTTCGCAGCACCGATGGGGGACTAACCTTCAGCGCACCACTCAAGATCAATGACGATCCGGTTAACCCGAGCAAGTGGCATTGGTTCGGCACATTTTCAGTAGCGCCCAATGGACGCTTGGACGCGGTCTGGTATGACACACGAAACGCTGCTAATAACACCGATTCGCAGTTATTCTACTCCTATAGCACGGATGCCGGGATGACGTGGTCGCCTAACGTTGCAGTGAGCAATCCGTTTAATCCATTCGAAGGCTACCCGAACCAGAGCAAGATAGGCGATTACATCACAATGGTCTCCGATGATACGGGAAGCAACGTGGCGTATGCCGCCACTTTCAACTTTAATCCGAACAACGGACAGCACGAAGAAGATGTTTATTACGTGCGGGTATTTCCAGGCGGACAAGGATCCACACCGACGCCTACGCCTACAGCAAGTCCAACGCCAACTCCGACTCCGTGTGATACCGGGCTCATCCAAAACGAAGGATTCGAGACTGGCGACTTCCCGCCCTGGGTCATTGACGGGCATACCAACGATCCGGCAGTCGTCACCAACTTTGCACACACCGGAACTCATTCCGCATTCGCAGGCGGCAACCCACAACAAAGCACCTATTGCGAGGAGAATAGTAACGAGCCACTGGGAGACAGCTCATTCTATCAACAGTTCACTGTCCCTGCTGGTACGAGCACGTTGAGTTTCTATCACAAGGACTGCACTAATGACAGCATCTCGTTCGACTGGCAGGATGCCTACATCACCAATAGCTCCGGCACCATCCTACAGACGATCTACCATCTGTGTGATACTACCGACTGGATCAACGTACAGGTGGACATGAGCGCGTACGCGGGCCAGACGGTGCGCATCAAGTTTCTGGTGCACCAGGATGGGTTTAACCCACCTGGGGACACCACCGGTCAGTGGGTGGACGATGTGGCGCTGTACACGCCGTGCGGTACGCCAACACCAAGTCCAACGGTGAGTCCGACTGCAACAGCTACACCAACAGCAACGCCTACTGCAACAGCCACAGCTACAGCCACTGTGGCGCCAACTGCTACACCGACGCCCACGCCAACCCCCACGGCTACGCCGCGACCAACGCCCACACCCAGATCTGAACCGACGCCGAGAGGTCGTCCCACTCCGCCGCCGAGGCCGTTGGGCCCTAGCTCCCGGCCTGCCACGCCGTAGCCTTGGCGAAGGCGGGTGATCAGGGATCCGCCTAGGCCAAGGCTACGGCGGACAAGTCAGTGATCGGTAGCGCGGGCGTCTCGCGGCGAACTGCGGTCCTGCGATGGGGCAGAATCGGCGTTGCGATATCTCATCCCCGAATAAATTCAGTAGATAAATCTCGACAAGATTCGTGTTCTGAATTAAGAGAAGCGCCAGCGAGGTGGTTCGAGATTGGACAAGTCGTGAATCGCTTCCGATGATTCAGCGGTCCAATTCCTCAATAACGCAATCACGTAATTCGATTATGAGATCTTCCACAGTTTCCACTGCAATCCCATTGATTTGTCTGCTCTCGCTGGCGGCTTTTACCAGCGCTTCAGCCCAGCTGGCGCCCACGCGTCCGGCGCCTCAAAACGAGCCACTGGAAAAATATGATAACCCGCCTGCGCCGCCTCGAAAGATCGAGACTTCGCCACGAAAGATCTCAGTGTATGACGGGTTCATCAGTTATCAGGTAAACGTCGATGCGAATGGGAACAACATCATCGGCGACGCTGCGAACGAGTGCCCGATCGCCGTTGATCCCACAGACGGCAACAAGATGACAATCGCCTGGAGGCAATTCAATGACGTGAGCTCCAACTTCCGGCAGGCCGGCTGGGGTTATACCATCGATGGCGGCCTACACTGGACGTTCCCCGGCGTATTACAAAACAACACCTTTCGCAGTGACCCGGTAACGAAATCCGATGAGACCGGGCAATTCTTCTATCTCAGTCTTCGATCGGACGGATTTTCATTTTTCTGCGATGACATGTGGGGCTCAACTAATGGCGGTCAAACCTGGACAATGCTCTCAGCCAAGCAAGGCGCCGGGGGCGGCGACAAGCAATGGTTCACCATCGATAAGACTGGCGGCCCGGGGCACGGTTTCCAATACCAGTCGGACGACGGTATTAACTGTAGCGGCGGCGGCGTGGAATTCCAACGTTCCACAAACGGCGGCGTCACCTGGCAGTCGCCTATCGTTATTCCTAATTCGCCGGTATATGGAACGCTCGACGTGGACACGAATGGAAATCTATTTATCGGCGGCGAAGGATCCAGCACGTTCTATTGCGTGCGCTCGAGCAATGCGCAGATCGGGGGCCAGACACCGACTTTTGACCGAAGCACCCCCGTCAACATGGGTGGCTTCATTATCCAAGGCGGGATAAATGGAGTAGGACTTTGTGGGCAGGTGTTCCTTGCGATCGACCGCTCCGGCGGCGCAACTAACAACAACATTTATATGCTGG
>QHPG01000161.1 GCA_003219005.1 Verrucomicrobiota bacterium | reverse complement strand
ATCAGCCGCGCGCCGATGTCTCCAAGGCGCGCAGCGGAATTGCTGGTAAAAATTGCGCGCACGGTGCAGTTCGCGCACGAGCATGGAATTCTGCATCGCGACATCAAGCCGGGAAACATCTTGCTGGATAAAAACGGCGAGCCGCACCTAACCGACTTTGGTCTGGCGCGTCTGATCGAGCAGGAGAGCACGGTCACGAATTCATTCGATGTGCTCGGCACGCCCAGCTACATGTCGCCGGAACAAGCGGCCGGCCGCACAAAAGAGCTAACGGCGGTCGCGGATGTGTATTCGCTAGGCGCAGTGTTTTATCAAATGCTCACCGGTGAACCGCCATTTGCCGGTGGAACAACTTACGAGACGATCCGCATGGTATTGGAAAGCGAGCCGCGCAATCCGCGAACGCGCAATCCGAAAGTGGATGCCGAGCTTGCGACCATTTGTTTGAAGTGCCTCGAAAAGAATCCAGCGCAACGCTACGAAAGCGCCGCAGCGCTCGCCGATGATGTCGAGCGCTGGCTCAGGCACGAGCCGATCCAGGCGAGACGCACCGGGATGTTCACCCGTGGAAGGAAATGGCTGCAACGCAACCCAACCGCTGCCGCAGTGATGGCGTTATCATTCGCGCTGGCAGCAGCCGCTGGCTGGATCGTTTGGAAAAGCGAATTCATCCGACAGCCGGTCGTAACAAACGGAGTCGCCGTTTTGCCCTTTGAGAATCTCATCGGCAATCCAGATAACGCCTACTTCGGTGACGGTATTCAGGAAGAAATCCTGACACGGCTGGCTGGCATTGCAGATTTAAAAGTCATTTCGCGCACTTCTACGCAGCAATATCAGAGTAAACCCCGCAATCTCTCTCAGATCGCGAAGCAGCTTGGCATAGCGAACATCCTTGAGGGTAGCGTGCAAAAAGCAGCCGATCAGGTGAGGGTCAATGTGCAGTTAATTAACGCGCAAACCGATTCCCATCTCTGGGCAGAGACCTACGATCGAAAGTTGACCGACGTTCTTGGCGTCGAGAGCGAAATTGCGAAGAGGGTAGCGGAGTCGTTGCAGGCCAGGCTCAACGGTCGCGAAGAGCACGCCTTAGCGGTTAAACCAACAAAGAATCCAGAGGCTTACGATGCATATCTCCGCGGCCTGGCATTTGAAGCACGCAGCTACCGCTACACTTACCCCGACCTTTGGCGGAAAGCCGTCGATTGTTATCAGCGGGCGGCAGAGCTTGACCCCAATTTTGCGAGCGCCTGGTCACGGCTTTCTGGTTTGAACGCGCATCTCTACTTTTCCCACTCCGCCGAGACAAATTCTGCCGCTCGCGGTGATGCAGCGAAACGTGCTTTGGAGAATGCGCAGAAACTGGCGCCGGACTCGTCTGAGACTCTGCTGGCCCTAGGCTACTATCAATACCGGGTATTGCGTGATTACCCAGCTGCCAAAACTACCTTCGCTCGAGTGAGCAAGCTGTTGCCAAGCAGTAGCGAGGCCCCGCTTGCCCTCGCCTTAATCGCAGAACACGAGGGATACTGGGATGAAAGCGTTGACAACTTCGAGCGAGCCCTTAGCCTGGACCCGCGCAATGTGGAGTTACTCAACGCTGCGGCAGGCAGTTACGACATGCTGCGACAATTTCCGGCGGCGCTAAAGCTCTTTAATCGAGCATGGGACATTACGCCAAATGATCCAGATGCGATGGTAGTAAAGGCCAGCATTTACCAAGCCCAGGGTAATTTGCAGGAAGCCGCTAAATTGTTAACGGAAGTAAACGCACAAACTCCTACGGCTCCGGCGTTCAACATTAAGATCATTCAGTTGAGATTTGAACGAAATTACGATGAGGCCATTCGATTACTGCAAGCCCGACTGGCTCAATTCCATTTTGATTCTCAGCATGAGAAAGCCGAGGCTGAAGTGGACCTTGCCTTGACGCAGCGGCTTGCTGGCGATTTGCCTGGCGCAAAGCTTACCGCTGAACAGGCGAGGAACACGCTGGAGCAGCTCTACAAGGATCAACCAAACAACTACCGCGTTACGCCACCTCTGTCTGGGGCTTATGCCGTGATGGGAGAGAAGGATATGGCTTTGCAGGCAGCGGAGCGTGCGATCACGCTTATGCCACGTGCTAAAGATGCAGTTTCCGGCCCCAGCTTCGAAGAAAACTTGGCTCTCATTCAGATGATCGCCGGCGAGAAGAGCCGCACCATCTCGAATCTCAGCCAGCTGTTACAAACGCCCTATGACAGCTTGATTTACTACACACCCATTACGCCGGCCCTTCTTAGGCTCGATCCGTACTGGGATCCGTTGCGCTCCGATCCCGCTTTCCAAAAACTCTGCGAGGAAAAGCAGAAATAATTTCATCCCCTCCGTCAATACTCCGGCGTGGCACGCCACGGATTTCACGGATAACGCGGACACAAAAGGATAGAGCGTCCATTGGTTGTTGCAGCCGGCGCATCGGAGCGATCACCTAATTGCATCGCGTCTGTGTGAGGCGCTGGTGAGAAATCCACCCGGGACATCGATGTCATCCGCGGGTTCCTCACTTCTTTCCGCGTAACCTCGGCTCGGATTTCGGACAGTACACAGGCAAAGGCCACAAATGACAACTCAATGACGGGAAATCACGGAAGGCCAAAACAACACAACTTAAAACAGAAAGAAACAACAACTATGAAGACAAAGTTAACGAAGGTGATAATGGGCTCCCTGTCCTTCGATTGTGCGTTGGTATGCCTGCTCGCTGCAATGACGCTGAGCACACACTCTACCGCGCAAGCGGCACCCGACGGGCGTTGCCATGCGGGGCAGCTGCGGGGGTTATATATCTGGACCTTCGACGGCTACCAAAACTTCGGTGGAAACCCGGTGCCGAAAGCCCTCATGATAGGCATCCAGTTCAACGGAAATGGTACGTTCACCATCCCCTTCAGCACGGTGAACATCGGGGGGAATGCTTTCGAGGCCAACGGCGGGGTAGGAACCTATACGGTCGCAGCGGACTGCACGGGCGCGCTGCAAGTCACCGGCGGTACAAGCTTCAATATGTACGTCGGAGCAGGTGCACAGCAGCTTTGGATCACCCAGACCGGCGGAGGCCCCGGCGACGGTACGGGACTAGGTGTGGGAACAGCAACACGGCAGCCCGAGTAAAAGCATCTACAACTTCTACAACTCCGAGTCTATTCTGAAAACAAAGAAACGAATCAGCAAAGAAGGCCAAAGCAATAAAAGGAAACAAGCAGTATGAAAAAACTAACCCGGCTCGCACTGCTATTCGCTGTGTTACTAACTCTTGGTGCGGTCCAATCCCAACACCCTGTGATAGTAGCGGCTACGCAAATTAGGAGAGATGAGGACAACCGAACGCTGACGTTCGCGGATCGCGTGACTTATCAGCGGGCGATCGAAGAAGTGTATTGGCAGCACCGCATCTGGCCGAAAGCAAACGCCGGCCCCAAGCCGCCGCTGGAGAAGGTAATGTCGCAGGCGCAGATCGAGAAAAAGGTGGAGGATTATCTGCGCAACTCGCAGGCGCTGGAGGATTACTGGCAAAAGCCGATCACTCCTGAGCAACTCCAAGCCGAGATGGACCGCATGGCAGAGCATACCAAGCAGCCACAAGTCCTTCGCGAACTGTTTCAAGCGCTGGCTGACGATCCGTTCCTCATCGCTGAGTGCATAGCGAGGCCGGTGCTAGCGCAGCGGTTACTTATGCAGCTGGACAATGAAAACCGCGTGAAGCCGACTACAGTTGCGTGGCGAACGGAACCGTTGCAACTCAAGGGCGCCAGAGCGGGAACTATGGCCGCAGTGACCGCGAACTACACGCTTCCCACAATATCGAGCGATCTACCAGATGTTTGCACCGACGACACCTGGACTCCAACCAACCTCGCGAACGCGCCCCTTGGCCGATCCCTTCACACGGCAGTGTGGACTGGCAGTGAAATGATCGTGTGGGGCGGATATGATGGCTTCGACCCTTTCAATACAGGCGGGAGGTACAACCCCAGCACCGACAGCTGGACAGCTACCTCGACGGTCAATGCACCATTTGCTCGAGTCGGACATACCGCAGTGTGGACTGGCATTCAAAT
>QHPG01000160.1 GCA_003219005.1 Verrucomicrobiota bacterium | reverse complement strand
TTTGCCGCTTCCGCCAAATCGTCGAGTGATTTGATTTCTTTACCGTTCACTTTCTTGACTGTCAGGTACGCGAGATCGTCGTAGCCGATTGTGCTGTTGGCGGGCAGAACCTGGCTGAGAATCACCACGCGCCGGTTGCGCTGCGGGAAGAGCTCGGATTGGAAATGGTCCATGTAAACTAAACGCTGGGGAGCTTCTCGTTGCCAGTTTCCTCCCCATTCCTTGAGATATTGGCGTGATAGCTCCTGAAAAATCAGGCCGCCCAAGACAAAATATCGCGGCGGCTGATCCAGATTATACGGCGGGCTGACATAATCCTTTGCGTCGCGATGTTCGAGAGTCACATTCACCTGCATCGGCTTTCCGTTGCGCTGAATGTGGAGCGGGACGACATCGCCGGCGTAAGCGTGTGCTGTCAGCAAATTGGTGAATTCGATCTTGCCGTACAGGGAATCCACATAGTTACCGTTCTGGTCGATTTCATTGTTCGCGATGCCCGTCACAATGTCGCCAACCTGGAGTCCGGCTTTCATTGCGGGTGTGCCTGGTTCCACATTGGTAACGTAAACGCCGCCGCCTTTGCCTTTTTCGCCGGCGAACTCGCGCAGTTCCGGGTCGCGGGTGGAAAAGAATGAAAAGCCGGCAGAAGGAAAACCACGATAGTTTTGGCTCTCGGCCTCCTTCAAAAAATGCGTGATGACGGGCGCCGGGATGGCGTCCAGAAGCTGCGAGCGCGAATCGTAGCGCAGTAGTAATCCGGCGAGCTTGTTCTTCTTGACCAGGGGAACTGTGTAACTGTTTTCCCGATACTGCATGGGAATGCTGACGCGGTACGTGAGGAACTGCCCAACCTCGATCGGGTAAGGCATCATTTGCACCGTTGTCACCAAACCTTCTGTCGCGATCAAAGCGCCGGTTGGCTCCAATTGCCATGCGGCGAGGCGGTCGCCGACCACCGTATCAGGTGCGATTTCGAGCGGCGTAATTCCGTCGAGGAATGTTTTTTCTGCAGGTTCAAGGAGAGCAAGGTTCGCCTCGTAATCAATCACCTGC
The DNA here is from genome assembly GCA_003219005.1 of Verrucomicrobiota bacterium. Classification (GTDB taxonomy): domain Bacteria; phylum Verrucomicrobiota; class Verrucomicrobiia; order Chthoniobacterales; family UBA10450; genus Udaeobacter. The sequence continues at coordinate 3,424 of QHPG01000160.1, read as the reverse complement.
ACATTCGCCGCGGTTTTTTCGCCTGACTCGGCGCGCTCGAGCTCGACGTAGTTTTGATTCGCAACAAGGTCGGCGGTGACAAGAACACGGCCTTTGGACAAAACCGCTCCAAGCGCTCGCTTTGAAAACGGCGCTTTCTTTTGCCACGGCCGAAAATAATCATAAGACTGGCCGGTCACGTTTACGCGGACGAGCGCCAGCTGTTTTTGCTTACCCGCCGCGGGCGGAATAGCAGTTTCCTTTTTCGCCAGCGTGCCACTAGCTGCGACAAGAATGATCCCGAGAACAACAAGAGATTGTCTTAGCATTTTACGTTTTGTTCGCCTGCCTCGATTCGGCTGATTCTGGTCGTTCCTGAAGATTTTGCTCTTTCGCAACATTGTAACGTGTTTTGATCCGCTCACGCGCAGATTCCACTTTGTTGCGATCAAGCACGAGCGGCGGTCCATCACCGATCATCCGTATGACGATCCGCTCCGGTGCTTGCGCAAAAGCGTCCGCCAATTCATCGAGAGTCCGAATTTTCTTACCGTTCACTTCATCCACAATCGCGCCGCGATAGGGCGCGAGATAAGTGTTGATGGGATCCGGCAAAATATTGCTCAGCACAATGACATCGGGATGCTGCAAATAAATTTGTTCCAGAATGAAATATTCAAAGAAATGTCGGAGGCGAAGGTCCGATAAGCGATACGCTTCCAGCATGTCCAATTTCAACGGTTGAAAAAGTAAGCCGCCGTAAAGGACGTAGCGCGGTTGCACGTCGTAGCTATGGCCTTGGACCGAGTACGGCCAGGGTTTGTATAGTTTGATTGTCACCGTCATCGGTTGCTTGTCGCGCAAAATATCGAACTTGACCGAATCACCCTTGAACTTCCTCTCGACCACTTCCTCGAACTGCGCGTGCTCGCCTTCCAGTTCGACATTCGCATCGCTTGCGATGGGATGCCCGTCGATTGCAAGGAGGACGTCACCCTGTCGCAGAATACCGTCTGACGGCCCCGCTGCGACGACAGAACTGACGAGCACGCCGCGATCCTCATCCGTTAATCCAAGAAACTTTCTTTGGGCGGGATTCTGCAATTTCGCATACGTGATCGCGAGATCGGGGTATTCGTCGTAGTGCCCGTTGCTGATGTCTTTCAAAAACCGATTGATCACTGGTGTCGGAATCATGTAGGCCACACCTTGGGCGACGTCGCCGCTGTAACCCTGGAACGCAACGCCAACCACTTTGCCGTCCTCCATCACTGGGCCCCCGCTGTTGCCCGGGTTGATCTGTGCGCTGATCTGGATCGCCAGATGCTGGTCAATAGAGGAATGGGTATAGAGTTGAAAATCAACTCGTGACACGATCCCAGTCGTGACTGACATGCGTTCACCGCCAATTGGGTAACCGTAGGCCGACACGGTCGATTCCAGCGCAGGAATGCTGCCAAATTTTAGCGGGATCATATTTTTGAAAAAATCTGGAGCCGGCACGGTGATGGTCGCTAGATCGCAATCGTTCGCGACGAATTGCACTGTGGCCGGATATTTGTTGGGGTCGCCGTCGCGTTCCACGGTGAGATACCGGCTGTTGGCGACCACATGCGCGTTTGTCAGAATGCGATTGCCAGTTATCACAAACCCGGCACCGACGCCGCGCTGGAGCCCTCCTACATTCCACGGCGCCCTGTAATCAGGTTCCACCGCCGTGGCTGTGATTCGGACAAGACTTTTCTGGACCGGTCCGTTTGGCTTTGGCGGCGCAATCGGAACGGGAACCGGCACTACTGCCTGCCCCGGAGGAGTGGATCTCGATGCCTCTGGCTGCTGCCCCGGAACCTCCTGCCCAACAGGAGGCGGCGCTGGCGTGTCTTCCTGCGCGCGCGAAATTGGCGCAAACAAAAAGCCAAGGCAAACAATAACAACAAGACGCTTCATGCGCGGAAAGGCTCGAAACTTAAACAATGTAATCGAAAATCAAGATTCGGATTTGAATTTGCAATCGGCTTTGTCGCACACAATGACACGCCGCATGCTTCGTGCGTTCAAAACTGACGTAGCCGCAATTTCGCATCACTGCAACGGAATCGCCACACCGAAGATTTGCGCTGAAGGCCACGACTGCGTTTGAGGCAACCGGCGCCTTGCTCAGGCTACCTCGTCCAGAACAGTTTGTAGCTTGTGAAGGTCCACTGGCTTAACGAGATGAGAATCGAATCCCGCTTCGTTCGAGCGGCGGATGTCTTCCTCGGTGCCGAAGCCAGTAATTGCGATTGCCTTGATGGGCAGCTTTCGCTTGGCCTGCGAGACCACTTCGTAACCGTTTCCATCCGGAAGTCCGATGTCGCACAAGAGCACATCGATGTTTCCCGGGGCCAGTAGCTCCAGCGCACCTTGTTTGTTATTCGCAGTTAAAACTTCATGTCCGAAATGGGTGAGCAGGCGCGACAACGTGCGTTGCGTGTCCCGGTGGTCTTCCACGAGCAAGATGCGTAAACGCTTTCGCGGATGCCGGGGAGCGCGAGAACGAAGATCGGTTTGTCCGACACCTTCTGGCAGCGTGTTAAGCGTCACCTTGAAAGTGGCGCCGAAACTCCGGCCACGGCTCTCCGCCTCAATTGTGCCATGGTGAAGATCAATCAAATGCTTCGAAATCGCGAGGCCCAAGCCAAGCCCGCCAAACTGCCTGGTCACAGAAGCATCAGCCTGCTGAAACGGCACGAACAGCGAATCCAGCCGGTCGGGTTCAATTCCAATGCCGTTGTCAGTAACGTCAAAATGGAATCGGCCGCGCTCGCCGTTGTAGGTGCGGATGGCGATCTGTCCCCCCGATGGCGTGAATTTCACCGCGTTGTTGATCAAGTTCCAAAATACTTGCTGAAGCCGAATGCACTCAGCCCAAATGCAATATTCTTTCGCGTGCAATTTGGTCGAGAGCTTCAATTTCTTCGCCGCGATGGCGGAACTTGCGGTTTCAATTGCGTTGCGAATAATCGAGTGCGCGTCGCAACTTTCCAGATCAAGATGAAGCTTGCCGCGCGTAACCCGGGTGAGATCGAGAAGATCGTCAATCAACCGTGCCTGCAATTGCACGTTGCGTCTTATGATTTGTACATCTTCTACAAACTCCGACGGAAGTTTTGCCGCGTTGTCTTCCAGGTAGGTCGCTGCTGCCAGGGCAGGTGTCAGCGGGGTGCGCAGTTCGTGGCTGAGCGCTGCGAGAAAGTCGTCCTTAGCCTTGCCTGCTTTTTCAGCCGCGATTTTTTCCGCTTCGAATTCTCGGCTGCGAATCTGATTGGTGATGTCGCGCGTGACCTTGGAATATCCTCGAATGTTGCCGCTGGTGTCCCGCAGCGCCGTTAACACCACTTCAGCTTCAAAAGTGGATCCATCTTTGCGGATCCGCACCCCCTGATCGCGAATGTGTCCGCGCTCC